>DAOTNF010000004.1:0-133616 GCA_035450685.1 Candidatus Cloacimonadota bacterium
ACTACTGAACGCTATTGCCAGACATCGCTGCTAAAATTTCGGGGGGATGCGTGATTTTCACGCGTAGCCCCGAATTCTCCTCAGGACTGCCGTCTGGACCTGGGCGGGGCTGATCTCGTAGGTCTTGAACTCCAGCGAGTAGATTGCCCGGCCCTGGCTGAGGGAGCGGATACGGGTAGCGTAGCCAAACAATTCGGATAGGGGAACATCAGCCACCACTTCCTGCTGATGCTCATTGTGCCTGCGCATCACGGAAATCTTGCCGCGCTTGGCGTTGATATCCGCAATGAGGTCGCCCACAAACTCATCGGGCGCGATCACCGTGAGCAGCATCAGGGGCTCCATGATGACCGGCGCGGCTTCACGCAGGGCTTTATTGACAGCCATCGACGCCGCGATGCGGAAGGCCAGTTCATTGGAATCGACCGGATTGTGGTCGCCGTCTATCAGTTCCAGGCGAACCCGTTCCACATTGGCGTTGATGAGGGGGCCGTCGTTGAGGGCGCTCAGGGCTGCCTCTTCGATCGGTTTGATATACTCGGCGGGAATCTTTTCCGGACTCACGCTGCTGACAAAGATGTTCTTGCGCTCTTCGGTAAGCTCTTCGGGGCTGAGGGGCGAAATGCGGAACTTGACCCTGGCGTAGCTGCCTTTGCCGTTCATGTCGCGCTGGAAGGTTTCCTCGCTAACCGCGCTCTGGGTGATGGTTTCCTTGTAGGATACCTGGGGGTTGCCCACATTGGCGGCGACGTTGAATTCCCGGCGCAGGCGGTCAACGATTACTTCCAGATGCAGTTCCCCCATCCCTGAGATGAGGGTCTGGCCGCTGTCTTTGTCCGTGTGCACCTTGAAAGTGGGGTCTTCTTCCTCCAGCCTTTGCAGGGCTTCCTTGAGGCTCTCCTCATCTGCTTTGGTTTTGGGTTCGATGGCGATCGAGATAACGCTGTCCGGGAAGTGCATTTTGCTGAGCAGAATGTCCTGGCTGCCATCCGTGATAGTGTCTCCCGTGCTGAGGAAACGGCAGCCCACAAAGGCTCCGATGTCTCCGGCATGCAGTTCCTGCAGGTCGTTCTTGCGGTTGCTCATCATTTGCAGGATGCGCGCGACCCGTTCTTTCTTGCCGTTGTTTTGATTATAGAAGGACGCGCCTTTTTTCAGGGTGCCGGAATAGAGCCGCACATAGACCAGCTTGCCCACATATTTGTCGATCTGCACCTTGAAAGCCAGGCCTACCAGGGGCGCGTTGGGATCGGGTTCAACCGGCACAGGGTCGTTGGTCTGGGGATCGAAGCCCTGAAGCGGGGGCATATCCAGGGGCGAAGGCAGGAAGTCGCAGATGGCATCCAGCAGCAGTTGCACTCCCTTGTTCTTGAGGGACGAGCCGCAGAGCACGGGTATGAACTGGTTGCTGATGGTGGCTTTGCGGATAGCCTGGCGGATCCATTCTGGTTTGATTTCCTGGCCTTCCAGATAGGCGTTGATCAGTTGATCGTCGTATTCCGCGACACTTTCCAGGAGTGCCTCGCGATGCTGGGCCGCGGTGTCTGCCAGTTCTGCCGGGATATCCTCCAGATGGAGTTCCGAACCCAGGGTGAGCGGATCGAAAGTCCAGGCCTTCATCGTGATCAGGTCAATAACGCCGTTGAAACTGTCTTCCTTCCCGATGGGGATGTTGACCAGCCGGGCTTTGGAACTGAGGCGTTCATTGATCATCTGCACCACACGCTCATAATCCGCTCCGATGCGGTCGAGCTTGTTTATATAGACGATCCTGGGCACCTTGTAGCGATCGGCCTGATGCCATACGGTTTCGGACTGGGGCTCCACACCCGCCACGCCGCAGAACACTCCCACGGCTCCGTCCAGGACACGCAGGCAGCGTTCCACCTCGGCGGTGAAATCCACATGGCCGGGGGTGTCGATGATATTGATCTGTTTGCCTTTCCAGATACAGGCGACCGTGGCGGAAGTGATGGTTATGCCACGTTCGCGTTCCTGATCCATCCAGTCGGTAAAAGCATTTCCATCATGCACTTCACCCATTTTGTGCAGAAATCCCGCATAATAGAGGATCCGCTCCGTCGTGGTGGTCTTGCCGGCATCGATGTGGGCCATGATGCCAATATTTCTGATCCTTTGGAGCGGAGAATCAGCGTCGCTACTCATTTTGCTTTCCTTACAGTTCCTTTGTCTGAATTTAATACTTAAATACCAAGAAAAACAGATCGCTATTCTTTGTCCACCAAAAAGTTTTTAACAGTGCTTCTGCAGGTGCGAAAAATCGATAGATTGGAATGAATTCTTTGCCCTTTGGAGCCGCCGCCAGATGGTAAGCTGCCGGGTGGAATATGCCCCTAACGACCGCCTGCGCTTTGCCTTCAGGAAAAATAGTATGCGGTGAACGCTGGGTTTTTGGGTATCCACTATGAAAGCGATTGCCCCGCGTCAATTATGCAGGTGGAAAAAAACATTGACAGGAGGCAGCTTGGAAAAAGACTTTGTAAAAAAACAGCAATGGATGCACAGATGAAAAGAATCGGCTTGCTGGCCGCACTTGCCCTGGCCTTTGCGGGGCTGAACAGCCAGGCTGTGAAACAGCCGGCCCGGGCTGCAATCTACTCCGCGCTCTTGCCCGGAGGCGGCCAGATCTACAATGGAGAGTATCTGAAAGCCGGACTGGTGGCTGGCGTTCAGGGTTATCTGCTCTGGGCTGCCCTCTACAACGATGGCAAAAGGGACGAGTACAGGGACAAGGCCCAGAACGCGCCCAACGAGATTTTGCAACTGGACTATGCAAACAAAAGCAGAGAGTATAAAGCCAAAGTGACCAACGATATCTGGTGGATGGGGATAACGACCGGACTGTCCGTTTTGGATGCCTACGTGGACGCGCATCTGTACAACTTTGAGTCCGACAAAGCCAAAGTCCACCTGCTGTTTGACGGTGGCGGCGCAAAACTGCAATATAGGTTTTAACACCATGAGAATGTATAGATTAGCTCTATTGCTGGTACTGCTTTTGCTGTCCGGGCTTGGCTGGGCGAGGAACTCCGACGCCGACTTTGCCAAACGAATCTTCGAGCATACGAACAGCGAAAGAGTTGCCCGGGGTTTGGCAGAATTGGCTCTGGATAAAGATTTGCAACGCCTGGCAGCGGACTATAGCCAAAGGATGTGCGCCGGGGGGTTCTTCGACCACCGCGACCCCGATGGCTTGCAGGTGCAGGACAGGCTGCAGCAAGAGTATCCGGGGCTAATCCACTGTGGTGTGGGGGAAAACCTCTATATGAGCGATCGCAGCAGCAACAGCAACAACCCTGAATACATTGTGCAGCGCTGGCTTGAGTCCCCCGAGCACCGCAAGAATCTGCTCGATGCGGAGTTTACCCATATGGGGGTTGGCATTTACCGCAACGGCAGCAAGCTGTATGCCACGCAAATCCTGGCGACTCCGGTCCTACGCCTGACTTCCAGGCTGCCCCGGAAACTGGTGGCGAATGAATCGTACCGGCTGGACTGCGAGTATCTGTCGCCCCGTTCGCGGGAAAACTTCAACTGTAGCCTGGGCACCCCTGATCCCAACGCCAGGATCAAGGTTGACCTGTTTTCCTACTACACCGGCCAGATTCCTCTGAAATGCGTATGGAGGAAAGACGGTACCCTGACCCTGATCCTGGATTTCCGCGCCGGTAGCGGCGAATACAAGCTGCAGGCTGGCTGGGGTGACTACTATTATTCCGATCTGTTTACTTTTAAGGTACTCTGACCGTTAGCGTTACTGGACAGTGATCCGAGCCCATGATGTCGTCACGGATGTCGGCATCCAGCACCTGGGACTGGTGTTCTTCGTTCACAAAGAAATAGTCGATTCTCCAGCCAATGTTCCGGGAGCGCGCCATAGTGCGGTAACTCCACCATGAATAGCGCTGCGGCTCTGGATGGAAGATTCTGAATGTATCCACCCATCCGGCAGCCGTGATCTTGTCCAGCCAGGCTCTTTCGATGGGCAGGAAGCCGCTGGTCTTTTCATTTTCTTTGGGATTGGCGAGGTCAATTTCCTTGTGGGCTGTGTTGTAGTCGCCGCAAACCAGCACCATCTTACCCTTGCGCCGTTCCTGCTCCATTACCTCGAGGCAGCGGTCATAAAAGCGAAGCTTATAATCCAGCCGTTCATCGTTCATTTGGCCATTGGGAAAGTAGATATTATAGATGATGAAGCTGGCGAACTCGCAGGCAACGATCCTGCCTTCGTTGTCAAACTCCGGGGTGTCAAACCCGTAAGCCACCCTTTCTGGCTCGAGTCTGGAAAGCACCGCGGTGCCGGAATAGCCCTTGCGCTCCGCGTGCGACCAATACTGCCGGTAGTCTGCCAACTGCTTCATATCATCCGGAATCTGGTGCGCCTGCAGCTTGGTTTCCTGCAGTCCGATCCAGTCCGGTTTTTCCCGTTGTATGTCGGCAATGAAATTCTTGCCCAAAACGGCCCGCAGGCCATTCACATTCCAAGACCATAGTTTGAGATTCACGGTTTTCTCCTCTGTGCTGGTTGTAGATTGCGGACTTGTTGCCAGTCTCCGGTCAATGTGTCAAGCACAAAAGCATTGCCGGACAGCGGAAAAGCCCCTCGCTATATTTGCTCTTGATAATATAAAGTGCTGATTATCCCGTTTTTCCTTCATACCGCCCTCCCTTGCTGCTACTGCGTTTGGTGCCATCATCCTTAGGTCATCCCTCACCGGGTTAAGGATGACTGCCGGAAGACCCAGGCCGGGGAGGGCGATGCAAATGAGGCACGTCCCTCTACAATATATAGGTGCTACGATAAGTTCGTGGAAAGGTGGAAAGGTGGAATGGTGGAAAGGTTCCCCCGAAACAAGCTCTACTAGGCTATATACTGTGTCATCCCGGCCTGCGAGCCGGGATCCAGTCTTTTAAGGCTTCAAATAACCACCCAGCCCAGGAACAACTATCCACGGACTACATCCGCGTCATCACGGGCTTGACCCGTGATCCAGTCTTTTGAAACAACCAGCCAGCCCCGAAACAAACATCACCTGTCTATATATTGTGTCATCACGGGCAGCGACCCGTGATCCAGTGCCTTGGGGTGGCAAAGTCCGTTTGCCACAGAGACCGGAGGTCTCTTCCAAACAGGCAACTCCGTTGCCTCTGCCGAACAGACTTCGGCAGCCCTTAAATTATCCGCGTCTATCTGCGTGAACCGTATGTGCCGGATGCGGGGCATCGTCTGCGTGAGAAAGTCCAAAATTTGGCCTTGACAGCAGAGGCAGGACAAAAATCATGACAACCTCACAAGAATATGTATCCAATCAAGGAGTTAGATATATGAAAAGGACTTATCAGCCCTCAAACCGTTCCCGTAAGAACACCCACGGCTTCCGTAGCAGGATGGCCACCTACAACGGCAGGAAAGTGCTTGCCCGCCGCCGCGCCAAAGGGAGAAAGACGCTCAGCGTATGACCCATGCTTCGCCTGATTACGAAGCACAGTGAATATGGAGAGTTTCGCGCTCCCGATTTTTACCTCCGGAGCGGTCATTTTAACGCGGCTGTCATCAGCAGCCCCGGCGAATTTGCCTTGGGCATCACGATCAGTAAACGAGTGGGCAAAGCGCATCTGCGCAATCTGTTGCGACGCCGGATCAAAGCCTGGCTGCGGGAAAATGCGGACAGCCACCCCCTGGGGTACAAACTGAACCTTATCGCCCGGTCAGGCGCCGGTGAGCTAAGCTGGCAGGAATTATGCAAAGAACTGGACTCAATGACGGCAAATCTCAGAGATCGGTGTTGAACCGCATCCTCCATCTGCCCAATCTGGCGGTTATCCTGCTGATCTCAATTTATCGGAAAAGCCTTTCCCGCATCCTGCCGAGTGTGTGCCGTTTTGAGCCAAGCTGCAGCAGCTATGGGCTGCAGGCCTTTCGGAAATTCAATTTTTTCAAAGCCTTGGGACTCACCCTGTGGCGGGTCCTTCGCTGCAATCCCTTTTGCAGGGGTGGTTATGACCCGCTTCCCTGAGGAGTTTTAGTGGATAAAAGATCTCTGTTGACCATGTTGCTGGTGCTGCTCATTTTTATGGTGCTCCAGCTTTACGTGTTTCCCCCCAAGAAAGCGCCGGTGCAAGACGCGCAAAGTCCGGCGGACAGCGTCGCGGCAGACAGCCTGGCCAATGTTGTCACGTCCAGCCCGGCGGCTTCTGATTCCCTCATCAGGGCAGCGAGCGCCAGCGAGACGATCAAGTTGCAAAACGACAGGATACAGGTTAATTTTGAGACTCGGGGAGCCAGTATCAGCGCCGTGGAGTTGAAGGATTTTACCTGGGCGAAGGAACAACGCAGGGTGAATCTGATCCCAGAAAACGAGTCCGTGGCAGGCATCCGTCTGCTATCCGGAGGCGGAGACAAAGACCTGCGCACGCTGAACTGGTTCCATGAAGCCCAGCCTGATTCCCATCGCGTGAGGTTCTATCTGGGCGATTCCGCCAATCCAATCGTGGAAAAGATCTATACCCTGGACGGCGGCTATGGCATCACGCTGGATGTATCGGTGAGTTCGCCCCAAGCGGTTAACGGCATCGAATACGATTTTTCCGCCGGCATCGCGGATTCGGAAATAACCAAAGACCGCACCAAGGGCACGGAGTATAAGCTTATCGTCTATGCTGGTAATGACGATACCAAGACCAGTCTGGCCAAAATCATCAAAGAACCGCGGAAAGGAGCTCTCAACGCCTTTGGCTGGGCTGCTTTGCGCACCAAGTATTTCACGCTCGCCATGGTGGAGACGGGCAACCAGTTGATCAGAAACTACCAGGCCAGCGTAAACACCAAGACAGGAAATCCGGGCATGATCCTCGATTCCTGGGACAGAATTGCAAGCCAAAACTGGAAACAAAGCTTCCTGATCTATGCAGGACCGGCTGATTATGATACGCTCAAGGGATATGCCGGGCGGCATTTGGAGCTGATTCCCGAACGCGGAGCCGGCTGGTATCGCTGGCTGAGCAATATTATCGCCTGGTTCCTCAAGTGGCTGCACAGGTTTATCCAAAACTATGGAGTGGTGATCATTATCTTCTCTGTCATACTCAAGATCATCCTGCACCCGCTCACCCAAAAAAGCATGGATTCCAATCTGAAGATGCAGCGCATCCAACCACAGATCCAGGAACTGCAAAAGAAGTATAAGAACGATCCCAAAACCCTGCAGATAGAGCTTTCCAAACTATATAAAGAAGCCGGCACCAATCCCATGTCCGGCTGTCTGCCCCTGCTGTTTCAGATGCCTATCTTTTTCGCTCTCTACACTGTCCTGCGCTACACAATCGATATGCGCAATGCCTCATTCCTGGGCTGGCTCAATCTGTCCGAGCCTGATCCCTACTGGATACTGCCGATCATTATGGCTGGATTCATGATCGCGCAGAGCCTGATGATGAGGCCCTCCAAATCCGCGGAGGATCAGATGGACGAAAAGCAGAAAGCCATGCAGCAAAGCACCAGGATGATGACCTGGCTGATGCCCATCATGATGTTCTTCATCTTTAAGGGCTTGCCCTCCGGCCTGGTGCTCTATTACACCGTGTTCAACATCCTGAGCGTGGCGCAGCAGTACTATCTGCAAAAAAGACATAAAACAAAGGAAATTCAATGACCCATATCGAAAAAACCGGCACCAGTCTGGAACAGGTGATCCGCTCATTCAAACAAGAGCACAAGATCAAGGACTGGGAGCTGAAATATGAAGTTATCAAGCAACCCAGGGCGGGATTCCTGGGGCTTTTCGCCAGCAAGAAAGCTGTAGTGCGCTTTGAGCTGCCCTCCATAGAGGAGAGGGTGGCAGTCTTCTTCGAAAACCTGTTGCATAAGATCGGCATCATGTACGATACGGTTGCTGTCAAAAAGGAAGGCAAAACCATCCATATGGAAGTGAAGGGTTGCAAGGAATCAGGATTTTTGATCGGCAAGAACGGCAGTATGCTGGAGACCTTGCAGTATTTTACCAACCGCGTCTTTGAGGACGAAAAGAACCTGGACCGGATTTACCTGGACGCCAATGGCTACCGCGACCGCAAAGAAGCCACTTTTCTGAAAAAGTATCTTTCCCAGATCAAGAGCGTCAAAGCCAAGGGGAAACCCGTAACGCTCGAACCGATGAATGCCTCTGACCGTCGGATAATCCACCGCTTTGTGGAGAAGGACAAGGAGCTAAAGACTCTCACGTTGGGTGAAGGCGAAATGAAGCGCATAGTGGTCTTTTCTGCCAAACAGAGCGAGAAGGAAGTGCTTTCCCAAACACCCAAAAAGCCAGTCCGCAAACATTATCCCAAACCCAAACCAAGACAACGCAAAAAGCAAAGTGACGCCAATCAGAATTCATAAAGTTTTTGCCGGAGATTACTGGACAGACGGCGGAGCCATGCTTGGGGTTCTGCCCTGGGCTTTGTGGAGCAGGAAGATCGAGGTCGATGAACGCCGCCGTAAGAAGCTGAATCTGAATTCACTGCTTATCCTGACAGGCGAGCGGGTGATTTTGGTGGATACAGGCCTGGGCAACCGCCTCAGCGACAAGCAAAAGGATATCTACCGCCCTTCCGGGTTCATGCTGCCTGTTTCATTGGCTGAACTGGGAATCAGTGATACCGATGTAACGGATGTGGTGCTGACTCACCTGCATTTTGACCACGCTGGCGGCGTCGTTACCGGATTCGGCGATGGGGACCGGCTGACCTTTCCCCGTGCCAGGCATTGGATCCAGGCCAGCGAATGGAATATGGCCAAAGACCCTGACGAAGTAAACCGGGCTTCCTACAATTTTGACCAGCAGTTGGCACTGTTGGAAGCCAGAGCCAGATACGAACTTATCCAAGGTGACGCGGAAATAGCCCCCGGAGTCAGGCTGCATCTTACTGGGGGGCACACTGTGGGCAGCCAGATTGTGGAGATTGAAGCGGAAGACGGATTCTACATCTATGCCGCTGACATCATCCCCACCATGTTTCATACTGCCCTGGCCATTACTTCGGCCTATGATGTTTGCCGTCGGGAAACCACCGCGGCGAAAGAATACATTTATACCCGGCTGCGGGAAAGGCAGGGCAGGCTGTTGCTCAATCATGATCCGCAACACTGGGAGCTGCCTGTAACGCAACTGCCCCTCCCGCGCGCCAGGTGATCTTGCTATAGATTTAGCTTATTCGTAACGGCAGAGGTAGGCTGTCTGTTGCGGAACTTTGAGCTTAAATTTTGTGTTGGCGGGCACCACGAAAGTCTCTCCCGCTTGATAGTCTTTCCATTCCGTAGCGTTTGGCAGCAGAACAGTCAGCAAGCCGGTAATCACAGTCATATGCTCGATGGTGTTGGTGCCAAACTCAAATTCTCCCACATCCATAACTCCAACGGTTGACTTTCCCTGGGCGTTTTCCAGGGCGATGGATTTGACTTTGCCTTCGAAGTATTCATTCACTTTCAGCATGATATTCTCCTTACACTTTTTATTGTATGTACTTGCTGACCAAGTTGGGAAACTCCGTGGCTTTGTAAAGAGAAAAGTTTTTTGGGGATTCTGTATTGGCTTTGATCAACTGCGTCGGTAGAGAATATCTGTGGTGCAATGAAGGGTGAGAACTGATGGAGGAGGTAGCAGATGAAAGTGTTTTCAGTCACTATCCTGAGTGAGGAATTCCCATATTATCTGCGCTAAAGGCCGATGAGGCAATGTTGGTTTTTTATATCTAAGTGATAAACCAGTATATGCTTGGCCACCAGATAAAGGAAAAGCTGAAAAAAGAACTTGACAGGATAGTAGGTGTCGTTTAAATAGAGCTCAAGATTATTAGTGCAAGGAGGAACCCATGAGAAAATTCATGGTAACCCTAATGTTTTTGACCCTTATTTGTGTGGGTGCAAGCGCCTATGATTTGACTATAAAAGCATTCGACATGGTCACAGGCGATGAACTTGACTGGAATGTTGGAACGGGTGCTGATATATTCTATGATGGTTTCCCTACCGGATTTCAAACACCCCATGTTATTGTCAATTATCAACCTGGTGTTTATAGCGTTCAGAAAAACGGATATTCAGACTGGTTTCCAGTATCTGTTGGCTTCGACGCCATTTACATGAATTACACATTTCAATTCTGGGGTGTTCCCGATGATATTACCCCTGTGACTCTGAACAGCTTCACCAGCACGTATGATACCAGCACCAATGGGGTGAAACTTACTTGGGTTAGCCAATCCGAAGTTATTATGCTTGGTTACAGATTGTATCGCAGCGAGACACCCAGACAAGCAGATGCAATTTTGATCACCCCCACAATGATCGAAGCCACCAATTCAAGTGATGTCAGCATCTATCAGCACACCGATGTGGAAGTTGAAGCTGGACACACCTACTATTATTGGTTGGAAAGCGTGGATATGGTTGGCAGCCAGTTCTTCAATCCTGTGACTATTACAATTGAAGATCACACCACAACAGAAACTCCCGCCATAACCCCTTCCTTGAGCGGTGGACCCAATCCTTTCAAAGCTGGTACTTCAACCAACCTCTATTACAGTGTCAAAGCTGGAGAGACCGGAACCCTGACCGTTTACAACATCCTTGGCCAGGTTGTGAAGACCCACAAGGTCACCGAAGGCTCAGATCAGCTGATCAAATGGGACGGCAGAGACAGCAAGGGTAACGTGTGTGCCAGTGGAGTGTATTTCTACAAGCTCAGCACACCATCGCTGAACGAAACCCGTAAACTGGTTATTGTAGACTAAGTATATTTTAGTCTCACACGCAGAATTTAACGCCCTGGTAAGCGCCAGGGCGTTTTCTGCTTTTATCTGGGGATAAACACAAAAGATGAAACCAGTTCGCATTCATCAAACTGATTTATGGTATTTCTAATTTGCCAGTCTCTTGAATAATCAGTTGAAAGTTGGAAAGGTGAAATTGTGAAAAGGATCTCCCGGAACAAGTGCACAATCCAATAACAACCGGCATAAATTCCTTGATAGCCGTATAGATAAACTTATACATTCCGCAAAATGCTTCATACCGCCGTCCCTTGCTGCTCCTTGCTTTCGTGCCATCATCCTTAGGTCATCCCTCACCAGGTTAAGGATGACCCCAGGAAGACCCAGCCCAGAGTGCCGGATTCAAATGAGGCCACCTCCTCCCCCATAATATATAGGTGCTATGATTTGGCCGTGGAAAGGTGACATATCACGTGGTGACGTGGTGGGGTGGTGATGGTTAAAGTGAGATAGAACGCGGATAACAGGAACGACAGGATCAGCAGGATATTCTAATGTGACAACTTGGAATGGTGGAAAGGAGCCCCTGAAATAGAACGTTTCCCAGCCTGTGAAAAAACTTGACTGATCACAGGGAGTAGCGTGCAAAGTCGCTAAAAAGTGCCGATGTGTATTTGGCGCTCAAGTTTCTCATTTTGGGCGGGAAAAAAGCGACTTGACAAGGTTCGCATGGCAAAAAACCTTACTATCTTGAAAAATATTTATCAGGAGCTGATATGCTAAAGCTGGATCAAGCCCTTGCCAAGCTGCACAGATACGTAATAGATCAAAAGCTGTTTTGCGCAGGCGCGAAGATATTGCTCTGTTGTTCGGGCGGAGCAGATTCTGTGGCTATGTTGCAGCTATTTTCCCGACTGCGGGCGCAGATGCATATCACCCTGCTGGCAGTTCATGTGAATCATCAGCTCCGGGGTGCGGAGAGTGATGCCGATGTGGAACTAGTCAAACAGAGTTGCCTTTCTTTAAACATCCCCCTGATAGTGAGAAAGATCGAGCTGGACAAGCGTGAGGGTCTGGAAAACCAAGCACGGAAAAAACGTTTTGCTGCTTTTCGCGAGATACTTGAACTGTATAGATTTGACCGCATTGCCACTGCCCATCATAAAAACGACCAGGCCGAGACGATGTTGATGAATCTCTTGCGGGGTGCAGGCATCAACGGCCTGGCAGGCATCAAACCCTCTTCCGGCGTGGTGATACATCCCCTGCTTTGCTTTTCCAAACAGGAATTGGAGGATCTCCTGACAGAGGAGGGGGTTCCCTGGAGGGAAGACAGCAGCAACAGCGACAACACTTTCCGCCGTAACAAGATACGCAACGAGTTATTGCCGCTGATCATCGACAGCATAAATCCCGCGGCTGTGGAAAAGTTGAGCGAACAGGCAAAAATCTTTCTGGAAACCGAACAACTGTTGCAGGCACAAGCCCAGAAGCATCTGAAAAGAACTGTAATCGAGCAGAGCGCCGAAGCCATCACGCTCTCGTTGGACAAGCTGGATAAACTGAGCAGAGTGGAGCAGTATTATGTGGTAAAGGCTGCCATGGCCAGTATAGGAGCGAGTGAGCAGGACTTTTTCATGCACGGATTTGAGGAGATTATCAGATTGACCGGCAGTTCGGGCTCCAAACAAACCAAGCTCGGGAACAAGGTGTTTGTGAGAAAACAATATCGGGAGCTTACCCTGAGCATCGCAGAATTAGTTGTTTCCATTCCGGAACCACTCAGCGTGGAAGAAGACCGCAGCAGGGCTGTCTATGGTGACTACAGGTTCTCATTCAAAATCCTTAAGGTCTTGCCCAAAAATCGGGATGGGGGGGACTTTTGCATATATCTGGATGCAGACAAGGTGCGCTTCCCCTTCACGATCCGCAGCCGCCAGGAGGGAGACCGTTTCATTCCCCTGGGGATGAAGCAGCAAAAGAGGCTGAAAGAGTTTTTTATTGACCAGAAAGTCCCCAGGTTCGAGCGTGACTTGATCCCGCTGTTTGACGACGGGGAAAAGATTTTCTGGGTCGTTGGCCACCGTTTGGATGCCCGGGTCGCGATTGATTCCGGCAGCCAGCGCTATCTGCATGTAACTGCCGAGCTGGTGCACGAAAAGCCAAAGCGGGCTGCCAGCAGAATCAAGAAAACTGGAGACGATAATGAATCGTATGAACTGTGATCTATCTGACGTGCTTTTCGATGAATTCAGAATCCAAAACCGGATTCGGGAATTGGGTATGCTGATAGCCAGTGACTATAAAGACTCCACACCGGTGCTGATCGGAATTTTGAAGGGGGGATTTATCTTTCTTTCGGATTTGGTTCGCAGCATCAGAATCCCTGTGGAAATTGACTTTTTGGCTATATCCAGTTATGGTTCCGGCACTACCAGCTCCGGAGTGGTGAAAATCCGTAAAGATATCGACATCGATATCAGCGGACGGGATGTGATTGTGGTGGAAGACATTGTGGATTCCGGATTGAGCCTGCAATATATCCGCGACTATCTGCTGCAACATAATCCGGCAAGTGTGCGCACCTGTGTGTTGCTGGACAAGCCAGCTTCTCATAAGATGGATGTTTCTTTTGAATATGTGGGTTTTGAGATCAGTGATGAATTTGTGGTGGGCTATGGGCTGGATTTTAACGAACAATACCGGAATCTACCGTATATCGGTATCCTGAAGGAATCGTTGTATAAATGAAGAAACTATTGATATTTTGCCTGGCCTTGCTGTGGATGCAGCTAATCATGGCCCAAAGCAATACTACATCGCCAGCTTTCCCTGTCGGTGACAGCCTGGCCCAGGAACACCCACTGGCAGGATCGACTGACAATCCAAACGAAAAAAGTCCGGCTAAAGACAAGATCGACTCGCTTAATTCCCCACTGCTGCATCAGGAACAGGGAGCCATTGGCTCTGCCTTGCGGGAGTTCGGGTCTATGATCAGATGGTTCATACTGGCCTTACTGGTAATTTCGGTGATCAGTGTTTTACGGATAATTATCATCAAAAGACTTAAGGCGCCGGGACCAGATCAGGCACAGGAAGAGAGCAAGACCCCGCCTAATATGCCTCCGGGGATGCAGAAGCCCAAAAAAGCTCCGGGATCCTACACTTTGATCATCATCATGCTACTGTTGGCGCTGCTGTTTTTCTTTACCTGGCGCAATTCCCGCCAACAAGTCAGGGAAAAGGATTATACCACGTTCATTGCCCAGGTGGAGCGGGGTGAAGTGACCACGACCGAGTTCACGCAGCGGGATATCCTTTACAAGGATGTAAAAGGCAACCAGTTCCATACTGTGATGCCTTTCGATGATCCTGATCTGATCGATAAACTCGTGGCTGGTAATGTGACGATAATCACCAGAAAGCCGTCTGTCTGGGGTGGCATCCTGTCCTATATTTTCCCCTTTATCCTGTTGATTGGGCTGTGGTTCTTTTTCCTGCGGGGCATGGGCAATCAAAACTCGAAAGCTTTCAGTTTTGGCAAGAGCAGGGCGCGTCTGCATGAAGCCAGCAAGAGCCAGGTCACCTTCAAGGATGTTGCCGGAGTCGATGAGGCCAAGGAAGAATTGCAGGAGATAGTGGAGTTTCTGAAGGATCCCAAAAAGTTCCAGCGTCTGGGCGGAAGGATTCCACGGGGAGTGTTGCTGGTGGGGCGTCCGGGCACGGGCAAGACCCTGCTGGCCAAAGCGGTGTCCGGCGAAGCGGGGGTTCCCTTCTTCAGCATCAGTGGTTCCGATTTTGTAGAGATGTTTGTGGGGGTTGGCGCCGCCCGGGTGAGAGACCTCGTTGAACAAGCAAAAAAGAACTCTCCCTGCATCACTTTTATCGACGAGATAGATGCGGTCGGAAGGCACCGCGGCAGCGGATTGGGTGGCGGACACGACGAGCGCGAACAGACTTTGAACCAACTGCTGGTGGAGATGGATGGTTTCGAGCCCAACGAAGCAGTGATCATTATCGCAGCCACCAACCGGCCGGATATCCTGGACCCTGCTCTGCTGCGTCCCGGAAGATTTGACCGACAGGTGACGGTGGATCTGCCCGACATCAAAGGCCGTACCGAAATCCTGAAGGTTCACTCCAGCAAAGTGCCTTTGGCCAAAGACGTGAATCTGGAAATAATTGCCCGGGGAACTCCCGGTTTCAGCGGGGCGGATTTGGCGAACATTGTCAACGAAGCCGCACTGATAGCCGCCCGCCACGGCAAGCATCGCATAGGCATGGGCGACTTTGAGGAAGCCAAAGATAAATTGATATTGGGCAAGGAAAAGAAGAGCCGTGTGATTCCCGAAGAAGATAAAAGACTCACCGCCTATCACGAGATTGGCCATGTATTGACCAGCGTGTTTCAGGAAAAGACAGACCCGGTGCATAAGGTCTCGATCATCCCCCGGGGTTTTACCGGTGGCGCAACCCACTTTTTGCAGACCGATAAGACGGGTTATTCGCGGTCTTATCTGGAACAGATAATGACGGAGCTGCTGGGCGGCCGCGCCGCGGAGGAAATTGTGTTCAACGAACTCACCACGGGTGCCGGCAACGACCTGGAACGGGTAACCGAAATCGCCAAGAAAATGGTGTGCACCTGGGGTATGAGCGATAAGATTGGCCCCATGACGATCGGCAAAAACACAAGCGAAGTGTATCTTGGCAAGGAACTGGTTGGCCGCGACGTTCACAGCAACGAGACTATCGGGATGGTGGACAGCGAAATCCGCGCATTCATAGCCAAAGCCTATCAGACAGCGCTGGATATTCTGAAAAAACATGAAAGCCTGCTGCACGAAATGGCGGGAATACTGATTGAAAAAGAGACTCTGGGCACTGACAGGATATTTAAGATCATTTTGGATCGCGTGGATGAGGAAGACAGGGCTCTGATCGAAAGCAAGTATGCCAAGGCAAAAGAAATGCGTTTCGAACACAGCGAAAAACTGGCCAAGGAAAAATCGGCTTTGGAGGCCGAAGAGGCTGAGGAGGCGAAACAGTGAGCCAGATCAGGGGAACAACCATCATCGGGATCCACCGCAATGGCCACACCTGCATCGGAGGAGACGGGCAGGTGACCCTGGGTGATACGGTGCTCAAGTCCAAAGCGGTAAAGATCAGGCGCATTTACGACGACAGGGTGCTGGTCGGCTTCGCGGGCGCGACTGCGGATGCCTTTACGCTGTTTGAGAAGTTTGAAGAGCGTCTGAAAGGGAACAAGGGCAATCTGCGCAAAGCAGCGGTTGAACTGGCCCGGGAATGGAGGACAGACAAGGTGCTGAGGCGTCTGGATGCCATGCTGGTAGCCGGAGACAGCAGTACAATACTGTTGATCAGCGGAGCTGGAGATGTGTTGGAGCCTGACGATGGCATAATAGCCATAGGTTCCGGCGGTTCTTATGCCCTGGCAGCAGCCCGGGCGCTGGCGGCGAATGGAAAAATGGCCAACCGTGCTTTGATTGGAGAGGCTTTGCGCATAGCTGCAGACATCTGTATCTATACAAATAATAACACCATGATCGAGGAAGTCTGATGCAGATATCACCTGAGCTGGTTCCAACCAAAATAGTGGAGGAACTCGACAAATACATCATTGGGCAGTTGGATGCGAAACGAGCTGTTGCCATCGCTCTGCGCAACCGCTGGCGCAGACAGCAGACACCTGAGGCACTGCAAAACGAGATCATGCCAAACAATATTATCCTCATTGGACCAACGGGCGTGGGCAAGACCGAGATTGCCCGAAGACTAGCCCGCCTTGCCAATGCGCCTTTCATTAAAGTGGAGGCGTCCAAGTACACAGAGGTTGGCTATGTTGGCAGAGACGTGGAATCGATGGTCAGGGAGCTGATGAACAATTCCGTAAACCAGATCCGCCAGCAGATGCTTCAGGATTGCGAAGAACGCGCCACGGCCCTGGCTATCAACAAGGTACTGGATATTCTGGTGCACGGAGCCTCTGGAAAGCCAAATCCAAACCTCAAGTCCACTGAGGCAGCCCGGCGGCAGACCCTGCGTGATAAGATGCTGGACAAGCTATTGGCGGGGAAACTGGACGATAAAGAGATCGAATTCAAACCGGAACACAACGAGTTTGAGCTACAACCCGGCATTAGCCTGGAAATGTTTGATTTTGACGTCAGCGAAGTAATGGCAAGTATCTTTCCCGGACCAACGAAAGCCAAGCGGATGCGGATGACCGTCGCGCATGCCGTGGAGTATTTTACCCAAAGGGAAGCCGAACGCCTGGTGCCCAAGGAAAAAGTGCTGGAAGAAGCAAAAAACGCTGTGGAAAACAGGGGTATCATCTTCATCGATGAACTGGACAAGATCGCGGCGGTGGAGAAAGGGGGAGGGATAGACGTTTCCCGCAGCGGAGTGCAGCGGGATTTGCTGCCCATCGTGGAAGGTTCGCAGGTTCCCACCAAATACGGGCCAATCGACACCTCGCATATCCTGTTTGTGGCAGCGGGGGCTTTTCACACAGCCAAACCCTCCGATTTGATCCCCGAATTGCAAGGCAGGTTTCCCTTGCGGGTTGAACTGCACAGCCTTGACCAGAATGATTTCGAACGCATCCTTCTGGAACCTGAGAACTCTCTGGTAAAGCAATACACGGCGCTTTTCGCGGCGGAAGGATCCAAGCTCAGCTTCACAAAGCCAGCGATCCGGGAGATAGCCCGTTACGCCGCTCTGGCCAACTCGAGGTTGGAGGATATTGGAGCCCGCAGGCTGCATACCATCATGAACTCGCTTTTGGAAGAAGAGCTTTTTGACCTGCCCGATCCCAAACTGGCCAGAGTGCGCATCACCGACGCAAGAGTCAGGGAAAAGCTGCTGCCGGTGCTTGAAAACGAAGACCTTTCCAAATTCATCTTGTGAGAACAGATTACAAGCTTCCCTTCGCATCGCTGTCGATTAGAAACTATCGGCTGTTCTTTATAGGCCAGGGTGTTTCACTGATCGGCACTTGGGTTCAAAGAGTAACCATGGGTTGGTTTGTCTATCGGATCACAAACTCGCACTTTTTGCTCGGCCTGGTCAGTTTTCTCAGCATGATTCCCACCGTCTTTATCAGCCCTTTTGCGGGTGCTTTCGCGGATAGATGGAACCGCCATCACACACTTGTATTCACCCAGACCGCTTACATGATACAGGCTGGCCTGCTTGCTTTGGCCACCCTGACTGAATACATAAACCCCGGGAGGTTGTGGCCGATACTGTGTTTGAGCCTCTTAATGGGCTGCATTGAGGCAGTTGACGCGCCCATCCGGCAGACTTTTGTAAAAGACTTGGTGAACAAGAGGTCGCTGTTGCCTGACGCTATTGCCAGCAATTCCGCCATGTTCAATGGAGCCCGTCTGGTGGGGCCAGCCATTGGCGGCGCTCTGATCATAGTTTTCTCGGAAGGTGTGTGTTTCGCGATTAACTCCGTCACATATCTGGCTGTGATCGTGTCACTGCTATTTATGAAGATCGATTATCCTCCCAGACAGGCTAAGAATGAACCCGTGCTGACCAAGATCCTTGAAGGCTGGAAATACAGCTGGAAAAATGTGCCAATCCGTTTTTTGATCTTTAATCTGAGTTTCTACACTCTCTTTGGCTTGTCTTATGCCACGCTGTTGCCGATCTTCGCCCGTGATGTGCTTAAAGGCGATTCCAGCACCCAGGGAGTTTTGATGTCCTGTGTGGGAATAGGCGCCCTGGCAGGTGCGCTGTTCCTTGGTTCGCGCAAGACGATCAAGGGGCTGCTCCAGTTGCTGATCTATGCCGGCATCATTGGCAGTTTGTCGCTGATGGCCCTGTCGCTTTCCACCAACGTCTATCTCAGCATGGGGTTGATGCTGTTCACCGGCTTTGGCATGACCACGCAGATGATAGCTACCAACACTATCATCCAGAGTGTGGTGGATGAAAAGATGCATGGCAGGGTGATGAGCGTTTATACCATGGGCTTTGGCTCTTTTTCGCCTTTTGGCAACCTGTTCATAGGTATGTTGTCTGGCAGCCTGGGAACCCTATTGGCCGTGAGGGTGGGCCTTCCCGCCGCCCAAGCCAGCAGCCTGGGGGCTCAAATCGCTCTGGGGCTTTGCGCCTCAGCCTGCCTGATCTGGTCGCTCCTGTCTCTGCGTAAGATACCTTTATTGGTGCGGGATATATTCCGGATGCTGATCAGCAACAAGAATACCGAAATCTACCGGCCAACACCGACCTTGGATCTGTCAGTGAGTGAGCGATGAAAGTTTTTTTACACCTGGGTGACCTGCAGCCGGATTATCTCAGCATTATGCGAGAGCAAAGCGATTTTCGGGTGGGGGACAGGATCATACCCGCTTCCCGGGTGGTGATAGCCGAACAGACCCATTCCGACTTGGTGCATCTGTGTTCTGAGGCCGATTGCGGAGCAGGATTTGGCTCCCATCCTCAGATAGATGCTGCGGATGCCTTGGTGACGAACATTACCGGTCAATATCTGCTGATCCGCACAGCCGACTGCACTCCGGTGTTGCT
Organism: Candidatus Cloacimonadota bacterium; assembly: GCA_035450685.1. Taxonomy (GTDB): domain Bacteria; phylum Cloacimonadota; class Cloacimonadia; order Cloacimonadales; family Cloacimonadaceae; genus Syntrophosphaera. The sequence goes on from DAOTNF010000004.1 coordinate 19,336, forward strand.
GCATGACATCAGAGCCCGCGCCGTGGGAGCTGTGCACAGCGGCAGGGAAGGAACGCGGAAAAACATCGTAGGCAAAGCTGTGGCCTCGCTGAAGCAGCACTACAATGTTGAACCCCAGGATATAATAGCCTATATTGGAGCCGGGATCTGTGCCGGGCATTATCAAGTGAGCGAGGAAATCTGGCAGCAATTCAATGCCAGTTTGCAGGATCTGGATCAAGCATTCCAGAACACCCCTCCCAGGCATCTGGACATTCGCTTGTGCGTATTCAGGCAACTGCTTCAGGCAGGAGTTCCTTTCAAAAATATAGAACAAGACCATACCTGCACCTACGAATCCCAACGGCACTTTTCCTATCGCCGGGACGGCACTCGCAATCGTCAAATCAACCTCATAGGAATAGAAGATGAGTAAGATTTTAACTAACCCCAAAGGCACCATCAAGCTGGAACTGCGGGACGACCGTCTCTCAGCTTGGCTCACTCTGCAAGACCGCGACAACCTCATTGACGAGGAAGAGATTCTGGCTCTGATCGATGAAGCAGGCATCAAGACAGGATTTGAGGAAGCGCTGCGTTATATCCGCAAACATGGGCTGGAGAAGGACTTCAATACTCCTTTCCCGATTGCGGTATGTGAGAGGGTCAAAGGCGAATCCAAACTCAACTATTACTTTGATCTGGAGCAGGCCAAGAGTTTTTCAAGTGTGATCACACCCGCTAATCTGGGTAACCTGGCCTGCATCGAAGAGGGTACTGTGCTGGCGGATTACAGCAGCAATATCTTCGACCGCCAGGGTTCCATCTATGATATCTATGGTGAAATGCTGCAGGTGGAGGATTTCGATGCCCAGTCTGCCCGCGAACTTGTGGGTGGAAACGTTGAATACTCGGAATCCAGCCACCAGTATCTGGCTCTGAAAGCGGGCTTTGTGCAGGTGGATGATCAGGGCAGGATCAGCATTCTCGACGAGCTGACCATCGATGGCGATGTGACCGCCGCGGAAGGGGTTTTACGAACACCGGTCGGACTGAGGATCAAAGGCGATGTGGTCTCGGCCAGGATAGTGGCGGCAGGAGACCTGAGCATTGAGGGCAAGCTGAGTGACAGCAGCATCTATTGCGAGGGAAACCTGTTGGTCAAAGGCCAGATTCTGGATTGCCGCCAACCCGGTCTGGAGGTCATGGGCGACCTACGCTGTGAGAGCATCGAGTTGTCCAGAATCCTTTGCCGGGGAACCCTGGAATTTACCGGGCAGGTTCTGGACAGCGAGATAGTCGCGGATCGGGGTATCCGTTCAGAAGATGGCGCGATCAGCGGAGGACATGCAGAGAGCTGTGGAGATGTCAGACTGGCAAGACTGGGGGCCAGGGATGGGCGCACCACAGAGCTGGAAATCACCATCAGCCCATTTTATAAGACGCTGCTTTTGCATCTCACCAAAGAACTGCTTCATCTCAAGCAGGATCCCCAGGGCAACGAGGAACAAATAGCTGCCGTTGAAAACAAGATAACTGCCTGTGAGACCGAACTCGACAACGATCTGAACCTATTTCTGCAGCGCCCGCAAACCGAGCGTATCAACCTGGTGATTAGCCAGGAAGTGTACCCGCCGGTAATGATCAGAATATTAAAACATGAATACCAGATCAGCAGCCCCCAAAGAGGACTGCAAATTCAAGAAAAAGACTGAGGCATAAAATGACCAAGCAGAGAGCACTGATTCTCATTCTGATGACTGTATTTTATTCACTACTGGCTATGCAGCCGGATTTCCCCTCTGATCCGGCGATTTCACCTGATGGAACCACTGTATGCTTTGAATACGATGACGATCTTTGGTTGGTTAGTTTCTCCGGAGGGGATGCCCGCCGGCTTACGGCTACGGAAGCTGGGGAATGGGGTCCCTGCTGGTCTCCGGATGGCAGATGGATCGCTTTCAATTCCAACCGTGAAGGCGTCACCTATCCATATCTGATCGATCCGACAGACGGTTCTTCGCGCCTTATCATAGCGGAATCTTTTTCAATATGTGATTGGTTCTCTGATGGCGCCAATCTGCTTTGCACCAAATACAGCCTTGCCCATGGCAATTCATTTTTCAAGGTGCCCCTGGATGGCAGCCGCCCCAGTCTGATTGCGGAGATAGGAGACCGCTTTGCCAGCCTGTCTCCAGACAACAAGAGCATTGTGTTCAACCGCAGGGGAGATCCTTACAGGGAATCATACCAGGGCAGCGTGGCGGGTGATTTGTGGAGACTGGATATCACGAGCAAAAAATACTCCAGACTGACCAACACCCCCTACACGGAACGCTATCCCCGCTGGTCTCACGCCCAAGCCAAAGCAGGCAGGAATGTATTGTTCTATTGCGCTTCCGATGGCGAACGGTTCCAGGTTTTCCGCGCCACAAACGGAGATTTCTCCCGGGCCAAGCAGTTGACCGAGCTCAAGGATTGGTCAGCCAGGGATATTTCCGTGGCCAGGCAAAACGACAGACTGGTCTTCGAATACTTCAACCGCATCTGGAAACTTGATGAATCCGGCCACGCCTCCGAACTGCAGATCGAGATACCTCAGGACCTCTGGCAGCAAAGTATCCGGCAGGAGCGCATGCGCAACGAGTTCAGCTCGTTTGCGATCTCCCCTGACGAACTGTTGCTGGCTTTCCGGCACAAATATGATACCTTCTTCATGCCACGTAAAGGTGGTGAGGTCAGGCAAGTCACTTTCAGCCAGGCCAGCTTGGGGGATCTGGAGTTTTTGGATGACAACCGCACCCTGCTGTTCCAGCTTTTGGATGATGGGAGGGACAAGCTGTTCACGGTCAAGTGCGACAGCATGTCTATGCAGGTGCAGCCATTGCAATGGTTTGGACAGGACAAACTGGCTGTGGAAAGATTCTCCAAAGACCCTTGCGGAAAATGGGTGATCTACTATGGCGATGAACGTTACAGCGGCAGGATAGCCATAGCGGACAAAGACCTTGCCAATATTCGCCCGCTTACTGTCAACCGCCCCGTGGTAAGTAATTTCGCCTTCAATCCCAGCGGAGATTACGCCGTCTATGCCACCACCCGGGAAGACGTCTGGATGCGCGAGCTTTGGCTTTATGATGTGGCTCGTGATTCCCACCGCAAGATTATGAATGACGACAGTTGGATCAGTAAGCTGACCTGGACAGCGGACAGCAAGTCCATCCTGATCTCCCGCGGCGGAGGCATCTTCCGCCTGGACCTTGTGCCCAGGGATGAGCTTGAATTGGAAGTGGACAACTGGAAGGAGATCTTCGCGGCAGAAACTGACAGCGTGCGGGTCATAGAAGAAGAAAGGACTCTAGATATCGATCTCTCCCCGGAAGCCAAACAGGATAAAAAAGAGCAACCAAAGCCTGCCCAGAAGGAACCCGCCAAACCGATGGATTTGCAAATCCTTTGGGAAGGGATCGAAAAGCGTTTGTATCCCGTTGTCAGCGATACGGAGCAATATCTGTACGTGCAAAAGGTCATCAGCGACAGCACATTTTGGTACATCGCTGAAAAGAGGACTGGTGAACGCAATGCCGAACTACGCAAAATCAACATCTACGGAGCAGGCGGCAAAAAAGAATTTGACCTGGGTGCTAATCTTGGCGCAGTGACTTGGGTGAAAGACACAATTTACTACGTTAAAGACGGAAAAATACTCTATTACAACACAGATAAGGGCTCAAAAGGGGAGATCAAGACCGAGTTCGACTACCGCTACGACGTAAGCCTGCTCAACACCAGAGTCTTTGAGGAAGTCTGGAGCAGGTTTGGCCTCAATTTCTACGATCCCAACATGCACGGCAGGAACTGGCAGCAGCAATACAAACTATACCACCCCTTTGCCCAAAAGGCAAGATCGATAAGCGACATTGCTACCATCGTCAACGAAATGATCGGAGATGTGAACTCTTCCCACACCGGTTTCTACCCCCGGAGGGATAAGAGCGATCCCAGCCGCCAGCAAGCCTGGCTGGGTGTTGAATTGGATTATGCCACCCGTCTGCCTGCCGGCATCAGGATCGGCAAAGTGTATCCTGCTTCCAGGCTTGCCACCCTCTATAATATCAAGGCCGGAGACATCATCACCAGCATAGATGGGGTAGATATCACGTCCCGGACGCCTGTGGATTCCCTCATGCTGGATAAAGTCGGCAAGCGTATCACTTTGGGTTACATCTCCAACGGCGTGAAGAAGTCCGCCGTCCTCACCGGATTGAACTGGAGTGAAAACCGCCGTCTCTATTACGACAACCAGGTGGAAACCAGCAAAGCCACTGTGCGTGAAATGACCCAGGGCAAGGTGGGCTATATCCACATCCCATCCATGGGCAGCCGAGATTATGACAACTTTTTCCGCGACCTGTTCCGTGACAACGCCGACAAAGAAGCCCTGATCATCGATGTCAGGGGCAACACCGGAGGACACATCCACGACCGGATCATTTCCCTGCTCAACAAAACTCCCTACGCCTATTCCACTTCCCGCCGCTACAGCCAGGAACGAATTCAGGAGCCCCGCCGCGCCTGGACCAGGCCCAGCATCGTGTTGGTGGATGAGGGGTCTTTCTCCGACGGGGAAATCTTTCCCACCGTTTACCAGGAGCTAAAGCTGGGCAAGCTGGTGGGCATGCCTTCCAGCGGCTCTGTGATCGGCACCTGGGAATACGAGTTGATGGACGGTTCCTCCATGCGCCTTCCCGGTTCAGGTTGGTACAGGATGGATGGAACCAACATGGAAGGGAACGGAGTGGTCCCGGACATCTTGGTCGAGATCAGCCCGGAAGACAAAATCGCCGGACGGGACACCCAACTGCTGCGGGCGATAGAAGAAATAATGAAGGATATCCGCTGAGCATGGCATACGATACGTTGTTTGAGATTCAAAGCCTGGCAATGCCTGCCCTTTCGCGAGGCATCAGCCTGATGGACAGGGGGATTCGTGCCGATGGGTGACAAAGAACTGCAAAACCTGCTGCTGCGGGCTGAAACTCTGATGAAGCAGAACTGGCTTCACGCAGTGCAGTTGCTTAACCAGGCAGTGGATGAGAATCCTGACGATCCGCGGGCTTTGATCGCGCTGGGCAATTTCTATCAAACCCGCCAGATCTTCGACAAAGCCATCAAGTGTTATCAATCTGCCTTGCGTCTCGCCCCAGAAGATGACCATCTCAAGCTGATCATCGGCAACAGCTATTTTGCCGAGGGTGATTATGACCTGGCCATCGTCTATTACGATCAGATCAAAAAACCCCATGCCGATGTGCGCTACAACAAAGCCTTGGCCCTGGCCTATATGTACCGGCATGAAGAAAGCATCGATATCATGTGCGAGCTTCTGGATATGATCGACAACAATCCCTTCATCTACTTTCTGCTGATCGAACAGCTTCTGCGGGTGGGCGACCATGTTTCCGCACACCACTATATCCAGAGGGCTGAAGCCAAGATCGGCAACCACAGGCATCTGCTGCTGCTCAAAGCCCTCACCTATGCCCGCATGAAAAACTGGCTTTACGCCTACAACGCGTTCGTTTCCTACACTAAGTTGGGGAAGATCAATCTCTCGGAGCACCTGCGGGTATATGCCGAATGCGCCGTCCAGATCGGTCTGCCGGAGCGGGGAATACCGATTTTGGAACAGGGCCTGGAGCTCAATCCTTATGATGTTGGCCTCTATGAAGAACTGGTGCGCCTGCTTGTGCAACGGGGTTATGCCAAAAGAGCCAGGGAGGTCCTGGCGATAGCCAAACGCTACTTCAGGCTCACCCCGGTTCTGAAGCTGCTGGAAGCCCGGCTTAACTCGCAAGGAGATTGAAACTATGCCCGTCTGGAGACTGGATAACCCTGTGCAGCACTACGATTGGGGATCGCCTGACTACATCCCCGAACTGCTGGGAAGCTCCGAACCGGATGCCAGGCCTGTTGCCGAACTGTGGCTGGGCGCTCACCCCAAAGCGCCTTCCTTGCTCGGGATAGCGGATCAGCAGATAGCTCTGGACCAGTTTATTGCCTCCAATCCCGAGGCTATTCTGGGGAAAGCGACGCAGCTTTACGATGGCAGACTGCCCTTTTTGTTCAAGGTGCTGGCTGCCGAGTCGCCTCTGTCCATCCAGGCTCATCCATCCAAGGCCCAGGCAAAGCTTGGCTTTGCGCGTGAGAATGCCCTGCGCGTTCCCCCGGATGCCCCCCAACGCAACTACCGGGACGACAACCACAAGCCGGAACTGATCTGCGCGCTCACGCCGTTCACCATGCTTTGCGGATTCCGTGCTTATGCGGATATCTGCCACGATTTCCGGTCTTTGGGCTTGGACTCCTTTTTCTCCACCTTTGGCGCTTTTGCCAAATTCGGAGATCAGCGCAGCTTCCAGTTGTTAATGATACAGATACTTACTCTTCCTAAGGAGCAGGCTGGCGGGGTGTTGCGGCGCCTGTCCCAAGCCCTGGCGGAGGATGCCGCTCTTCCCGCGCTGACCCGCGAAACTGTGCTCCTCCTCCTGGATGCTTACCCCGGTGATATCGGGGCGCTTGCGCCGCTCTATCTCAATCTGCGCCTCCTGCAGCCGGGAGAAGCGGTCTTTTTGGGCCCCGGAATACCACACGCCTATCTGCATGGCGCCGGCCTCGAGCTGATGGCCAATTCAGACAACGTGCTGAGAGGGGGGCTAACACCCAAACACATGGATATAGAGGAACTGGCGAGGATTCTGGACTTCTCTCCCTATTATCCGGCCTCGCTTCCCTGCCGTCAGGAAAGCGCGGAACTGCGCACCTATGAGTCACCCGTGGAGGAGTTTTCCCTGAGCGCCATCAGCCTGGAGAGTGGGTCTTTGGAACTTGATACCAGGCAGATGCCGGTGATCCTGCTGTGCCTGGAGGGTGTTGCCACGCTTAGGGCGGAAGCTGTGGAGCTTGAACTATCGCGGGGCGGCTCTGCCTTTGTCAGCGCCGATACTGGCCCCTATTCCCTGAGCGGTTCAGCCAGGCTCTGGGCTGCCACGGTGCCGCCGCTTAAAACTGAAACTCCACTCCAAAAGTGATCGTTTCCACCGTCTCTTCGCTCCCCCTGATTTTGCCATCCCCGTTCAGGTCGGTATAGATCTCCGCGTATCTGCAGATGAGGTTGTAATAGTCATTATAGCCATACACGATGCGTCCTGTTACCCGGGAATTGGTGTTGCGGGGATACTTCAGGTCCAGTTCCGCCACATCCGTTTGGGCATAGTAGAGTGAGGCTTCCCGCAATCTGGGAAACTTCTCCGGCATAAATGTAAGCTTGGTCCAGAGGGACTTCCCCGGGATGCCCTCATCTCCGAACAGATCCTGGTAAGCGCATTTCAGATAGGCAAAATTGGCGATGTTCACTTTGAGATAGCCAAACCAGCCAATGCTGGCTTTGATCCCGTCCAGCATGGTGTCTTTGGTGGTCAAAGAATAGATGCGCCGCCCGTTTTCCGACACCGCGCTGTGATCCACCACTTCGCAGCGCTGTTCGTCATAGAGGTTGTTAAAATAAGCTGGCAGAAAGCGCGAACCGAAATTCCTCAGCTCCAGCTTGGTGTCGAAGATCAGCCAACGCAGGCTGAAGCCGGGAAAGATCAATCCCTTGCCATACCCGTCTATCACAGCCAGTTCGGCATAGTTGCTGAGTTTGATGTTGCTCTTTTCCACCAGCGGCAGGTCATACTCCAGGCTATACACCAGCATCGGCGTGGGATCAAGGTACTGGTTGGCTGAATCCGGATAGACCGCGGTGTCGAAGGGATAGTCCGGATAGAGTTCGGCTATGCCCGGAAAGGCGATATTTACATAGGGATTCAGGTCGGGATGGTCCATTATGCCGTTGCCGTTGAGGTCAAAGTCGATGTCGTCAGGAGTGTTGTCACCGTCGGTATCCAGCCAGTAGCGGCTGTCATTGGGAAACTTGTCATACACGTCCGGATAACCGTCTTTGTCGCTATCGGGGTATTTGCCGTAGGGATTGCGGTCTGCCCCCAGGTTCACGCCCACTTTCAGTTTGCGCAGCAGGGGCAGTTTTGAGCCTCGCAGGGGTTGCAGCGAAGCCCGTCCGGCGATGATCTCGTTTTTGCTGATGTCGTGGGTATATACCTCAAAGCTGAATCCGTAGCTGCTGGTGTTCAGCCCCAGGTAGCCGCCGATGTTTTTGACCTTGGGATAGCGCAGCATATTGGAGTAGTCGTCAAAGACCAGGCCATGTCCCAGGGTGTAGTCCGGGATGCTTCCGATCTTGAAATAGAGCGAGTCCGTGCGGTCAGCGAAACGGATGTAGAAGATTTTGCGCAGGATGTCCGCCCAGTTGTCCCAGCCTTCCCTGCGGATCTTGCCCTCTCCATCCAGAAGCAGGTCGATATCCAGGCCCAGTCCCAGTTTCCAGATCGCCAGCTCCGGCATGAAGCGCACCTGGGAGTAGATCACCCCATCCACCGTGGCAGAACCGAGCATGCCTCCCATGCTGTATTCGGGGCTGCTCAGAATCTCATAAGTCGGATCCTCCCATGCCTCATCTCCCGGGAACATATATTCGTCGTTCAGGCTTTGCGCGCAAAGCACCAACGGGAGAAGAAGCAAGGCCAGCAGCAACGGTGTTTTCATTTTATATAACCTGAATACTTATGTTGTGTGATTAAATCACGGATTGTCCAATCTGTCAAGCTTATTCTCGCTGGTCATGGCTTTCCGCTGTGGATCAGAAGCCGTCCGGCTCCACTAATACCTTTTCAATTTCGTTATCCACGAATTACACGAATTAAAAGAGTGGAAAATTGGAATGGTGAACACTAAGCTCCAAAGCAAACCACCCCAAGCCATAAAACTGTGTCATCACGGGCTTGACCCGTGATCCAGTCTTTTAGAATAATCATCCACAAATTACACAAATTAACACGAATTAAATAAACAGAACAAGGACAAGCGTCCAATCCAAAAAACCACCTCTCAGCCAGATACAAACCACACCAGACCCAAAGCCGCATAATCACGGGCTGTCGGGGTCCCCGCCAAAGCGCGCAGCGGTTTGGTGGGGTGGTTTGACCCGTGATCCAGTGTCTTGGGGTGGCAAAGTCCGTTTGCCACAGAGACCGGAGGTCTCTTACAAACAGGCAACTCCGTTGCCTCTGCCGAACAGACTTCGTCAGCCCTAAACAAGCACCAAATCCAGAACCCCAAAACCCCTAATCCGCGGTAATCCGCGCTTTTTTTCTGCGTCAATCTGCGTGAACCACCTTTCCACCTTTTCACCAACCAGCACAAATAACGCAAACAATATAGTGTAACATTCACCAAATACAACGTCAATAATCTGCATAATCCTTCATAGCTCCCTCCCTTGCTGCTCCTACATTTGCTGCCATCAACCTTAGGTAATCCTTATAAACTATAAGGATGACCTAAGGAAAATATAGACTTAGCCCACCCTTGCAAATGAGGGCGATATGATGATTCAGCCGCAGGCATTAGTTGTCAACTATCAGGCGCGATGGCCAAAAAAAGCCCCGGAGGGTATCCGGGGCCTGGTACATGTGTTTGGTCTGGTTATTTCATCAGGATCATCTTGCGGGTGTTTGAGTATTTACCGGTTTGCATCTTGTAGAAATAGACGCCGCTGGCCAGGGGGTTCCCCTGGTTGTCCCTGCCGTCAAAGACCAGCTTGTGGTTGCCGGAGGCTTTGTTTTCGTCCACCAGGGTGCGCACCAACTGGCCTTTCAGGTTATAGACCAGCACCTTGACGGGGGTCGCTTCCTTGAGGCTGAAGCTGATGGTGGTCTGGGGATTGAAGGGATTGGGATAGTTGCCTTTAAGCTCCGTAACCGCAGGAGATTCCGGGTCGTCTATGGCCACGTGCTGGCCGGTTCCGCTGAGCGATACAGACAGCATGGGGGTGTCGGGGTCATCCGTGCTGATGGTCATCACACCCAGATATTCCTGGGCTGCCAGGGGCTGGAAGCTGACCTCCAGGGTCAGGGATGACTGGGCGGGAATCACAATATTCATCACACTGGCGGGAGTTCCTTCCTGTGCGCTGACCATAAAGTTTTGAGGAGCCTGGACAGTCCCGATCAGCACCGCGTCGCCGGTGTTGTGGATGGTGTAGGGCTGGAGGGCGGTGGCGCCGATGTTGACCATGCCGAAGTCCACGGTATAGCCGTCCACTCCGACATCGGGAGTGCCGGTGGTGCCGCCCGCGGAGGGGAAGACGATCTCATCGATCCAGGCGCAATCATCTCCGGAGGAGACCATGGAGTCTTTCACATATTCCCACTTGAAGAAGTTCATGCCGGTCTGGACCGGATAGCTCTCCTGGCTCCAGATATCGTTGGTGCCCGACCATTGGCCTTTCAGGATGCCATTGATGTAGAACTTGAGGTAGTCATAGTTAGTTTCGCTGGAGACCTTTTTCCAGAAACTGATGGTTCCCGGCGCCATGCTTTCCATGGTAATGCTCATGGAGGTGGACTGGTTGTGGCTGATGACGGCGCTGCGTGCCGCGTTGGAGTTGTCGAAGCTGACTCCCTGGTCGATAGTCCAGTCGCCTCCGGTGAAGGTCCAGGGCAGGGAGCTGAAATCCACGATGAAGCTCTCGGCCAGGATGCCGATATTGACGTTGTAAGTCTGCGCCGCGCTATACTCTCCGCTGAAGGTAATGGCGGTGATGCCAACCGTTGTGCCGGCGGGGATTTGCGAGCTGAAGGTCACGCTGTAGGTCATTTCCGCGCTTCCCTGCGGAGGCAGGGCGGCGAATTCGGTGGTGATGGGGTCGGCGACGTGGGTTCCGCCGCTGATCACCATGGCGGTGGTGATGGAATTGGCCTGGGCGTGGCCGCTGTTGATGATGGGGAAGGTGAGGATCACGCTTTCGCCGGGATCGATGCGGCCATTGCCGTTTCCGCTTGAGTCGTCAACCAGGAGGCCGCCCCAAACGAGGTTGGGAGCGTTGATGGTGATATAGCGGGTGGCTTCAAAGGTGCTGCCGTCCTCCAGGGTCGCCAGTATATGGAAGGCCGCCACATGCTGGTCGGGAACGTTGCTGGCGATTTGCACGCCAAATCCGGTGCTGGTTCCGCCAGAGCTGTTGGCGTCGATGGAGGCGATGACTTCGCTGTTGTTGAGGATGGTCACATACTGATCCTGGCTGGAGATGGTGACGGTGACGCCGGTGGCGGGCATGACGCCCACGTTATTGAAGTTTACGTTCAGGGTCACGGTCTCGCCGAAATCGGGCTGGTTGTTGTTATCGTCGGTGGTCACCAGGTCTGCCACCAGCAGATAGGGCCCGGTGCTGGGCAATACCTGCACAGTTCCGATGTGGGTGACTTTATTGAAGGCCGTGATGGTGAGGATGAGGTCCATAGGTTCGGCGGGGATCACCTCCAGAGGCAGGATCAGGATACCGGAGGCATCGACTGTTGCGCTGCCATAGAGGGTGCCATTGGCATAGAGGGATACTCTGGCTCCGGCAGCCGTTTCCACCTGGAAGCTGTTCATGCCAATGAACAGGACGGGTTCATAGTTGGCGGTGAGCGGTTCCGGGGTCTTGGTGCGCATCATGATGGAGGCGTCGCCGAAGATGTGCCAGGTTTTGTACATATTGACGCCATCTGAGCCATAGACCTCGATCATCTTGCTGGAGCCGTTGTAGAGCAAGCCTCCCACGGTCTTTTTCTGTTCGGCGATCAGGAGGTCAACTGTTTCGTCCTGCGCTCGCATGGGGGAAGCCCAGCTTTGGTTGATGGAGCTGGCATAGACTGCCAGTGCTCCGGCGGGTGCTCCGGTGGCCTCGTTGACCGAGCGCAGCCACGCTTCCGCGAAGCAGGTCTGGCTCACAAAATTGCCGTTGACGCAGGCCACGCTGTTGATCAGGGGCAGCATGTAATCATTGGTCAAAGCGTTCACATGGCTGTTGGAAAAGCCTGTGGTTCCCCAGGAGGTGTCGGAGCCGTGTCCCACATAATTGACGAAGCCGCGTCCCTGGTTGATGTTGGTGGACACCTGGGCGGCAGTGGCGCCCTGAGCCTGGTAAATCTGGTCCACGGAGACGTAGCCATAGCCCAACAGGTCGGTGCGGATATTTTCCATGTGCACCTGGTCGCTTTCGCCCATGTCGCCCTGTCCGCCGCCTCCTTCGTTGGAGGCGATGCCCATCGCTTTCTGAATCCAGTCGTCGCTGATCTGGACGTCTCTTTCATAATGGATGGAGCGGGTGACTTGGGTTTCCAGCTCGGGAACCGTCTGCGCGGAAAATCTGCCCACGTAGATGTCCGGGTAGTTGTCCGAACCTGCCAGCAAGGCATACATCGGGTCTGCTCCGCCGCCGCCGGAAGAGAGGGAGGGCACCTGGGGCGCGTCGCCGACGATCTGCACAAACATCAGGCCATTGTCCAGATTATATTCGTTTTGGATGTAGGTCTTGATCTGGTTCGCGGAAGGGCCGGCAGTGGCAACGTCCACTACATCCACGGTGTAGCCGTTTTGGCGTTTCCATTCCACCCAGGGGAGGATGGCGGTGTCGAACATGTTGTGCTTGATCACCAGGATCCTGCCGCTTTCGCCGAGCGAGGGGTATTTGGCCATGTTGTAATTGAGGAACATGTTCCTGTAAATCTCTTCAAATCCACCTGCCTGGGATGAGCGCTGCGCGGGCAGGGAGTTGGTGAAGTCGCTGCCATTCGAGGCCACGCCGACCCGGATCCTGGTATATACGCGCAGGGTGCCGGTGGCGGGGAAGTATTCAAAAGGCTGGAAGCGGACAGTGATGCCGCGGTAATCCCTCAAAATGAAAGGTTCGGTGAGATAGGCGGTTTGCCGGGGGTAGCTGCCGGTTCCCGAGTAAAAATCGGCAAAGCTGTAGGGAATGCTGTCCGGGTTGATATCGCGGGTCAGGTTGCCCTTGGATGGCGCCACGGGCATTGGCAGTTCCACATACTCGCTTTCCAGCAGCTTTAGCTCCATCCTGGCCGTGTTGGGGATGATGACGCTGCCAGCCAGCACGGGCAGTTGCGGGTAACCGGCTTCCAGGGTGAGGCCGGCTTTCTTCAGATACAGGTTGTGCCAGGTGTTGCCATCTATCAGCACGGGTTCGCTCTCGAAATGGCCGAGGGTGAGCTCCAGGACCATGTTGTCCTGCGCGCCCTGCAGGAGGCGTATCCCGTTGGAATGCTGGCTGACCGTGATCTGTTCGGCGCTCAGCGAAATGCCCAGCAGCAGGAGCAGGGTCAGAAAAATAATGGGTTTGCGCATGGATTCCTCTATTTCCTAAATTAAGATGCTTTGTTACACCGGGTGGCCTAATGCGGCACGCGTTCCGGTGAGGACACACTATGAACTTGCGTTGTCTGAACCTTGCTTTGGTTCGTCAGGATAAAACACATATAAAACAATGGGACATATATAGTAAAGGACGGGGCGGACTGGCCACCCCGTCCCAAGGCTGATTTATTTGATCAGCATCATTTTCATGGTCTTGCTGTATTTACCTGCCTCCATGCGGTAGAAATAGATGCCGCTGGCCACAGGGTTGTTGGAGTTGTCGCGTCCGTTCCAGACCAGCTTGTGTTGGCCCGCGGGCAGTTCAGAATCGAGCAGGCTGCGCACCAACTGGCCTTTCAGGTTGTAGATGCTGAGCTTGACCGGACCGCTCTGATGGGTGGCGAAGCTGATCATGGTTTCCGGATTGAAGGGGTTGGGATAGTTGCCTTCCAGCCTGGTCACCTTGGGTGCAACGGGATCAGTGGCGGACAAGCAGGCTTGCACCGTGATCGGAATGGTCACGGTGGGGCTGTCGGGATCGTTCGAGGAGATCGTGATCTGACCTTCCAGGTTCACCGCGGGATCCGGAGCGGTGTATCCGAGGGTAAGGATCAAGTTTTGATTGGCAGGAATGCTGTAGCTGTAGGTATCGGGCAGCGGAGTGCCATTTAGGCTCAGCTCGAAATCCTCGGGGACAGAGACCAGTCCGCTAAGCTCTGACGTTCCCAGGTTGCGGATCATAAAGTCCGCAGCGAGGACATCGTTGGCATTCACATTATCAAACAGAATGGAAGGCGTGGGAACGAATATCAGGGGAATACTGGAGTCACCGGACATGGGGAACACCACATCGTCGATCCAGGCGCAGTCGTTGCCGGAGGATACAGAAACGTCCTTGGTGTATTTCCATTCAAAGGTCCGGCTGCCACTGGCTACGGGATAGCTTATCTGTGCCCAGCCCTGGTTTCCGCTCCAGGTTCCCATCTCGGTGCCATCGATGCTGAAGCGCAGCATGTCGTAACCGGTTTCGCTGGAAACCTTTCTCCAGAAACTGATGTTGCCATCAGCTCCAACATTCATAGTTATGGACAGGGAGGTGGAGCTATTGTTGCCGATAGCGCCGGATTTGGCACAGTACTCACCGCTGTGGGCATTTGCGCTGCCTGACTGGATCGTCCAGGGTATGGGGCTGTTGTTTGTCCAGTTGAAGGCGGTAAAGTCTCCGGTCTCAAAACCTTCGCCGATCATGCCGATGGCCAGCATCAGGTTGTGGTTCACGTTCTGGATACCCGCGCTGATTGCGATGCCGATGGGAATCAAGGTGCCGTTGGGGATGTCGGTGCCAAGTGAGACGGTGAAACTGAGCGGGATCACCACACCGATGGAGAGCGGCGGCAGGGTGAACTGGCTGATATTGAGGGTGACGGAGGGATGGTTCACCACAATGTTCACTGTCCCGCCGGGAGCGTCCATGTGGCCGTAGTTGGCAACATCGACTGTGATGGCTATGTTCTCTCCGGGTTCCAGGAAACCGTTGTTGTTGGGATCGACTATCATCGTTGAAGAGATTGTCAGATTGGGTGAGTTCACCGTCAGGTTGCGGGTGGTAACCCACTGGTCGTTGCCGTCGCTGACAGTGATATCGAAGGGTACCACCGTCTGATCCGGAATGGAGGGATGGATCAGGATGCTGAAGATGTTCTCGGCGACATGGCTGCCACTGGCGGGGATGTTGCCAAGGTTGGCAGTGTTTTCCAGCAGCGTCACGTCTGTGCAGGTGGTGCTGAGCGTGGCCACAAGGTTATTGGCGGGCAGTGAGCCGACGTTGTTGAAGGTGAGGTTCAGGCCGATGGTTTCTCCCGCCTCGGCGATACCGTTGGAGTTGGGATCAACCACGGTAATCGGGCTGACGGTCACGTATGCTCCGGTGTTGGGAATCACTTGCACGTTGGCGACAACCGGTTTGCGCAGGGATCGCGTGATCACTATCTGGGCAGTGCCGGGTTCGGTGAAAGGAGTATGGTTCAGGGTGAGGTAACCGTCGGCGTCAGTCAGGCCAACTCCGTGCAGCACGTTGTTCATCGAGAGCGCCACGTAGCTGAAGGGATCGGCGATCACTTCCAGGGAGTTCAGGCCCATAAGAATGGTCTGGGGAGGCTCGTAGCTGTTGACAGCCGGGATGCCCAGGTAAGGAACCAGGCTGGGGTCGCCCATGATGGAGTAAACTTCCCAATAGTAATTGATGCGGCCGCTATTGGACTGCACCACAGCCATGTTGCCCATAAAGACGTTTGATCCGGCGCAGCTGGCCCAATCCGCCAAAGGCTCGTTGTGATCGTGGAACAGGGCGTCATACGCGCCGGTGCGGCCCGCGACAAAGGGTGATCCTGTGCCAACTATGGGCGGTTTGTGGCCGACGGCCCACCAGTAGTCTTCATCCCAATAGGTGCTGTTGGTTCCGCCGATATAGATGATCGCGCCCTTGTTCGTCGCGCGCAGCCAGGCTTCGCCAAAGCAGGTGCCTGTGTCGAAAGCGTTGGTCGAACAGCAGTTGCCCACCACGTATGAACACTTGTTGGTGTTCTGCAGGCTATTGATGTTGGATATGGTGAAGGAGGGATCGGCCCAGGAAGTTTCGCTGCCGTGGGCAGTGTAATTGACATAGCCCCTGCCCGCGGAAACGTTTTGGACGATTGCGTTGGACGAGGTCTGCGAAGCGGGGTAGAGATAGGTGTTCGATGTGATGCCATGCGCGGCGTTGAAATAGTTGTTGGTGGCATAGTTGATGGCTCCGTTGGCGTGGGAGGGTGCCCAGTAGGAGTCCACTCCCGCGATCATCACCACATTGCCAAGGTAGCTGTCGTCGGGCATGGTGTATTGTTCGTGCATGAGGGTTTTGTTGACCTGGTTGGTCACTCCCGCGGCATCGGTTGCTGAGAAGCGGCCGAAATACATCTCAGGCATGAAGTCGTTTCCCTGCAGGCGCACATAGGTGAGGTCGGTGATATGACCGCCGGGGCTGGCAGAGGCGTTGTTAGCCGGCACCTGGGCGACGTCGCCCACGATCAGAAGGTAGGACGGAGCCGGATTCTCCGCGGTGGCGGAGTTCCAGATGTTCTGGATATAGGTGCGGATTGCCGAGCTGGTGTTTCCGGTTTGAGCGGTGGTGGCCACTATCACGTTGAATCCTTCCCGCGTTTTCCATTCCACAAAAGGTTGCAGGGCGGAAACGAAGTTTTCCGGGGTGATGATCAGATAACTCATAGGGTAGCGGTTTAGGGATGCCCTTTGCGGGCTGGGGTTGAGCAGGGTGCGCTGGAACATACCCTCAAAAGCGGGGGAGTAGGTGCGGGCTTTCAGCTCTTCGGTGGCGGCGTGGTCGGCTCCGGTAAAACGGACTTCCACTTCTGCCTGGTAGATCACTTCCGCCTGTCCAGTGGCGGGATTGTAACGAACAGGGACAAAATCCAGGGCGAAAAGCCTTTCTCCGCGCATGTAACCGAGTTCGGTCACACTAACCGGAGCATCGTCCGTCCAGGAATTGCGGTTGTAAAAGTCACGATCCACGACAAAGGGAACGGTGGCTGGATCGACGCTTTTGGATACCGATTCCTGACGGGGAAAGACTGGATAGGCAATGCCGCTGGCACTCAGATCGAGACTGCGGGATTGCCTCTGGTTGAAGGTGGCTGTAACCTCAGCGCCAACCGGGACGCTGATGATCTGGCGAAGCAAGGGCAGCCGGGGATAACCTGTCTTGTTGGTGCTGGCATAGCCATCCACCCACAGGTCGGTGAAGATGCCTTCAGGCGTTTCAACCTCTTTATAATCAAGTTGTTGGATGTTATAGCGAACGCTAAGTCCATCCATGGTGTTTCTCAACAAGTTCGACGCGGTTGGCGTGTCGCTCAGGTTGATAGTGCCTTGCATGGCGGCCAGCAGACCTGCCACAGCCAGCAACATGAGCATCAGTAAGCTCTTTTTCATGTTGACTCCTTAAGTTCTATTTTCTAAACACTATTACTTAATCAGCAGGGGATTCATCAATCCCCTTACCATTATACATGCAATAAAAAAGCCGAATCCCAATAAAATCTCGCAGGCAAAACAGCCCGCCAAGCCGGAAAAGCTGTAACAGAGCGTGTTTGCGCATGATAAACAAGATAATTAATCACTTTATTAGGAATGCTTTTGGAGTCAAGCAGATATTTTTCCCAGCGGTATACCGTATAGCCCGAAGCCTTAACGCGGTCTGATTTATGGCACTTGGATTGCTTTGGCAACTCCGCGGCGCTGCCATTTGCATGCTGATGGCAAACAAGGGTTTACCCTGGGTCAACCTTAACTTCCGAAGGGATGACCTAAAGAAGATAAGTTAACCTGCTGTGGTTAATGATATTATGCATATGGGAGCGGGGTGGGGAAGAGGAGGGCGGAATGATTGTGGCCAGAGCCACTCCCGGTATGAAAAGCGTTAGTGATTAACTGGCAGGCAAAGGCAGGCGCCACAAAGGGCTTTCGGATTTCAGATTGACAGAAAATGCGCCCATGGGATTATTGGCAAATCTGAAAGATGGAGTACAAATATGAATAATCGGACATGGGAATACCTTGCTGTGTTCATAATGTCCTGGTTGCTGGTATACGGGCTCACCCCGCTAATGATTCGGCTGGCCAACGCGTTGAACTTTGTGGACAAGCCGGAAGCCCGCAAGATGCACCTCAAGAGCGTTCCCCTGATGGGGGGGCTGAGCGTGTTCATCGGCTTTCTGCTGCTCACCCTGTACGATGTAGCGATCACTGCCGACCGCTCTCTGGATACCCCGATGCTGGGCTATCTGCTGGGGTCGGTGCTGATCGTGACCATTGGCCTGATCGACGACCGCAAAGGCATGCACCCGCTGGTGAAGCTGCTGGGGCAGATTTGCGTGAGCCTGATCTTTATCCTGAGCAATTTCCAGTTGCAGGAATTGGATCAGATCTTTGGCTCCATCTATATTTCCCTGCCTCTGATGGTCTTTTGGATGGTGGGTTTGATGAATGCGCTAAACTTTCTGGACAACATGGATGGGATTCTCAGCGGCATGGCAGGGATCCTGGGTTTGGGATACTTCGTCTTCAGCCTCACCAATACCACCAGTTCCAACGGTGCGGACATGGCCTTCATCGGTCTGATCTCGCTCAGTTTTGCCGGTTCCACACTTGGTTTTTTACCCTACAACTTCAATTCTGCCCAAGTCTTTTTAGGCGATGCCGGTTCGATGTTCATCGGTTATTTTTTGTCTTCCATGGGCATTTTGATGGCGCGTTTCGCCGTCATCACCCGGGAGGATAACGTGTTCTATCTGCTGCCGGTGCTGTTTCTGAGCTATGCCATCTTTGACATCTCACTGGTCAGCTACACCCGCAAGAGGGATGGCAGACACGTGATGCAGGGCGGAAAAGACCACTCCACCCACAGGATTTACACCGCTTTGGGGTCGATCAAGGTGACTGCTTTGATCATCTACACCATCAATATCCTGATCGTGCTCACCACGATCATCATCTTTATCACCGGGAAACCTCTTTTGCTGCTGATCACCACGGTCATGTTCGCCGCTTTCTTCCTGGTTTTTGGCCGCAAGTTGGATCAGATACCCATCGTTGTTCCAGGCAACCAGCAAAAGGTTCCCAAAAAGGCGCAGAGATGAAGCGGGGATTTCTGGCCAACCGTGTCGGCTCCCAACAAGGCGCGGCGAAAACTCATCAGATAACGGTGCTTGATACATTATGAAAAAGATTGGATACGGTTTTGTGCTTGCCGGGCTGGCGCTGTTGCTGCTAAACGCCTGTGAAATCAACAAGCTGAACAGCGCTCAGGATCACTTTGAAAACAAACGCTATGCCGCCGCGATCCAGGAACTGGACGCCTACATCGGCAAAGCCAAGAACGGCGCTCTGATCACCCGCAGCGAGATCTTGCGCGGTAAATGTTACCACGAACTGGGTCTGATGGCAAGGCAACGGGAAAACTGGGATCTGGCGGTTAAGTTTTTGAAACTATCCAATTCGGAAGAGGCAGACCAGGCATTGGCTGATGTGTATAAGACCCTTTGCCTGAAAGCACTGGAGCAAAACAAACAGCGATTGGCGCTGGATTATGTGAATGCGGCGCTCAGGGAGATTCCGGACTCTCCGCTCACGCCGGAGATGCTCTCCCGCCGGATCGGCTTTACCCTGGATGTCTATGTCGACCACGATCAGGCCTGGGAAGACTATAAAATGCTCTATGACCGCTATCCCAACAACAGTTACGAGCTTGTCGCCCGCAAGCAGATCATGAGGATCGTTCCCAACAAAGTTGAATATGCCCGGCAACTCTACAGCACCGGATACTACAATGAAGGGCTTGTCCTGCTGTTTGAACTGGGCAGGTATCCCGTGGTGAACACAGAGGTGAACAACCGCATGATCAGCGAAGCCTATCTGGGCCAGGCGGAAAGCTTCCTTGAAACCCAGGATTACATGGAGGCGGACAGGTTTTTCCGCATCGCCATGCAATATGATCCGGCCATCGAAGCGCAGGTGTCACGCAGGCTGGAAGATGTCGCTTCGCTCTATATCAAGCGGGGGGATGAACTGCTGGCCAGAAAGGAGTTTGACCAGGCTCTGGCTTTCTACCGTAAATCTTTCGACATCATTCCGAACTATACTGCCGCGGAGAAGGCTATCGCCCGGCTGAATACGATAAAAACCAATATCATCAGGGCGGAAGAGCTGAATCAACAGGCGGAAAAAGCCGAGCTCGGCGGCAAGTATTCCGAAGCGCAAAGCCTTTACCGGCAGGCTTACAACCTGGATGCCAAGGCCGAGTATCGCAACAAAGCTGCCCAGATGCAGAACATGATCGAGGCCACCAACAATCCCACCGAATTTGCCCGCAGGATAATCAATGAATACCGGGGTGGCCTGCTCAACCAGCGCATCCAGCAACAGAAGGGCGTCCTGCTGCGCACTAACAACCGAAACGAGATCAGGGATTCCGGCTGGAAGTTCCTCATCTCCTCCGGCCAGTTCAAGTATGAAGCCCGCTATGACCTGATCACTCCCACCGAGACCTTTTTCTATGTCTGGCAGGTCAACCTGAGAGACAGGATTATCACCCCGCTGAATAAAATATCAGAAAACCTGATGAGGTAAACATGCCCAGGATACTGCTGCCCGCTATCTTGTTTTTGCTTATGGCCTCCTGCCTTCAGGCTCAGGAAAGCTTTGATCTGAGCGCTTTTTCCGACAGTACCAAATATGGATGGCAGGACTGGAGAGACCGGGGGGACTATCGGGCAAACCTGCTGGATCGCCAGAAACTGCTGCAAATTTATGAGATGGAATCAAACCCAATCCGCCGCTCGATCGCGAAATCCATGGTGCTGCCTGGTTGGGGACAAATTTCCAGCCGGGCTTATACCAAGGGCACCATAATACTGGGCAGCGAACTGATTGTATTGGGGGCGTCCCTCTATTTCTTCGACCGCAGCAACTACTATTACGACAAATACATGAATGCCACCCAGATCGATGATATTGAAAACTACTACAGCGACGCCGTTAAACCCAGGCAATACTCGATCCTGCTGCTCTCATTGGGGGGTATCATCTGGATTTACAACATCTTTGACGTGATCGAGACCACCGACGATTACAACGCAATGATCTGGGAGGATATCGTGGAAAAATACGGATCCCAGCCAGTCAATATCGGCCCCGGCGGGGTGCAGATACGCTTTTGAGGAGGAGAGATGAGAAGCATTGTTTTATTTGTATTGATTGCATCCCTTGTGCTGGCCTCTGCCTGCCTCAAACGCAACAATCCCCTCGATCCGAGTGGCAATGACGGGATCGACTCCGCCCCGGAAAATGTGTCCAATCTGGTCTGCGTGGGTTCCGTGACCAGCAATCCACAAAAGTTTGTGCGCCTGAACTGGGATGTGAACTCGGATGAGACCACCTCCGGATACTATGTATATCGCGGTTTATCTTACAACAGCGATTTTGCCCGGGTGGGCATCGTGGAATCGAACACCGGCCAGTTTATCCATACCGAGACCAACGGTGTGCCGGTGGTGCCGGGCAGATACTGGTACCAGGTGTCCGGATTCAAAGATCACTACGACCCCAATTCCGGCCAATACTTGGGCCGCCTGGAAGGACGCCGTACCTCTCCGGTGTATGTAGAAGTCAAGTAAAGCGTTCCGCGGGCGATGCTTCAGGATATCTCCAAAGAGCTGAACTCCCAGCAGCTACAGGTGGTTACCAATACCGAGGGGCCGCTCTTGGTCCTGGCTGGAGCCGGCAGCGGTAAAACCCGCTCTATAATTTACCGCTGCGCCTATCTGCTCAAGGAAAAGCAGGTGCCGCCCTGGAATATCCTGGTGGTCACTTTTACCAACAAAGCAGCCCGCGAACTGCAGGACAGGCTGGAGGCGCTGCTCCGTTTTCCCGTCCACTCCCTTTGGGTGGGCACCTTCCATCGTGTCTGTTCACGCATCCTGCGCTATGAAGCTGTGCATCTGCCATTTGGAGCGAACTTTTCCATCTATGACGAGGATGCCCAGAAGTCGCTGCTCAAGAAGATCTACAAAGAAGAGGGGTTCGACCGCCAGAAGTACCCCCTGCCCAGGGTTCTGTACCGCATCGGGCGTTACAAAAGCGACCTGCTGCTGCCCGAGGACCTCGCCAAAGACAGCCAGGATGGAGGTTCCGGCAGAGGCTACCACGATGAATTTGAAAGCAAGATACTGCGCATCTATACCCTTTACCAGCAAAGCCTGCTGCTCAACCAGGCCCTGGATTTTGACGATATCCTGCTCTATACCGCGCGCCTGCTGCAAAGCAATGAT
Organism: Candidatus Cloacimonadota bacterium; assembly: GCA_035450685.1. GTDB lineage: Bacteria > Cloacimonadota > Cloacimonadia > Cloacimonadales > Cloacimonadaceae > Syntrophosphaera. Next base: position 41,511 of record DAOTNF010000004.1, read on the forward strand.
ACTGTGCGCAGCAAGTATCAGCAGCTTTTCCGCTATGTGATGATCGATGAGTATCAGGACACCAACCAGGCACAGTTCGAGATCGTGCGCCAGATCGCCGGGGAGCACCAGCGGGTCTGCGTTGTGGGTGACGACGACCAGGCGATTTACAGCTTCCGGGGAGCCACGATCCGCAATATTCTGGAGTTCGAGCGGGACTACCAGAACGTCATGTCCATCAGGCTGGAACAAAACTACCGCAGCACGATGAGCATCCTGAACCTCGCCAATGCCATCATCCGCAACAACCGCCGCCGCCACAGCAAGGACCTGTGGTCCGACCTCGGTGAGGGAGAGCGGCCACAGCTTTTTGTGTATAATGATGAGAACGAGGAAGCCAACCGCACCGCGGAACTTGTCATGAAACTGCATTCAGAGGGTGTCTCCTTCAACCAGATGGCGGTGCTGTACCGCACCAACGCCCAGTCACGCGTGTTTGAATACGCTTTCATGCAAAACAAGATTCCCCACAGCATCGTAGGCAGCCTGCACTTTTACCAGCGCAAGGAGATCAAAGACCTGCTGGGCTACCTTTCCTCCATTTCCAACACGGCGGATTCGGAAAGCCTGCTGCGCGTCATTAACGAACCACCCCGCGGCATCGGACAGACCACCGTGAACCGGCTGCTCACCTTCGCTGCCAAAGCCCGCATCCCTCTTTACCAGGCTGTGCAAAACGTGCAGGCAGTGGAAGACCTGCAGAGCGCAGCCCGCAAGCGGGTGGCGGATTTTGCCCAAAAGCTTGCCACCTGGCGGGAAATGTCGCTCCGCACCCCGGTATTGGATGTGGTCAAGGCCATCCTGGATGACCTGGAACTGATTCCCCAGTACAGGCGCAGCGGCGATCCCAAGGATATCTCCCGGGCGGAGAACCTCACAGAGTTCGTCAGTTCTGTAAGTGAGTTTTCCGAACGCTGGAGCGCTGAACACGAGAGCCCGGCTTTGCTGGCGGACTTCCTACCCTTTGTAGCCTTGCAGACCGATATGGACCGCGTGGAAGAGGGGGCGGAGAGTGTGCGCCTTATGACCCTGCACAACGCCAAGGGCCTGGAGTTTGACTGTGTGTTCATCGCGGGATTGGAAGAGGAACTGCTGCCCCACCGCATGAGCATGGAAAGCAGGGAGAGCATCGAGGAAGAGCGGCGCCTCTTCTATGTGGGCGTCACCCGTGCCAAAACCCGCCTGCTGCTCAGCTATGCCAAATGCCGCCGCATCTACGACACTTTCAGTTTCACCCGACCCAGCCTCTTTTTGCAGGAACTGGAACAAGACCTCTTTGCCGGCAACAAAGACCCGGCAGACCTCGCGCGTGGCTCCCGTCCCCGTCCCAGGAAACGTGCCACCGTCACCGAGAAGGACAAGCAGTTCAGGATTGGCCAGCAGGTCTGGCACTCTGAATACGGGCGCGGACTGGTGCTCAGCGTGGACGGAGTGGGGCCGGATGCCCGCCTCACCATATCTTTTGACAGGGGCAAGCTCACCAAGATCATCGGCACCTTTGTGAGCACCGAGCCACTTTAGGACGGAAGGATGTTGTTCAAAGAGCTCCGTCCCATCCTGGATGGATCACCCTTTCTTGCCTCACTGCCTTCACTGCTGCAAAGCGGAGAGCGTGTCCAGATCCATCATCTTAACCAAAGCGCCAGGGCTCTGGTGGCAGCCCGCCTCTGGGAAGATACCCAAAAGAACGTTCTGATCGTCTCACAGGACGATATCATCGCCGAGGACATCTGGGACGACCTGGTGGCCCTGCTGGGTGCCGGCAACGCCCACTACCTGCCTGATTACGAGATTCTGCCCTACGAGGAGCGCTCGCCCCACTATTCCATCCGCGCCACCCGCATGATCTGCGTCAATCACATCCTGAGCGGCAAACCCGCTGTCTATAGCCTCTCCATCCGTGCCCTGATGCGCTGGCTGCCTCCCCTCAGTTCCATCGCCTCCCATGTGAAAGTCCTCACGCCCGGCCTGGAGTATCCGCCCCAGCAGTTGATCCTGGACCTGGTCAATATGGGCTTTGAAGCGCAATACCAGGTGGGCAAGGTGTTCCAGGTAGCCCGGCGAGGCGGGATCGTTGACATCTTCAGTCCGCCAGACCTGAAGCCCGTGCGCATCGAGTTCTTCGGCGACGAGATCATCACCATGCGCTACTTTTCCACCAATACACAGCGCTCGGAACCGGGAGAGGTGCCTTCCTACACCATTATTCCCGCCCGCGAGTTTTGCCTGGACGACATCAAGGATAGCTCCCCCCTGGCGGCCATGCTGAAAACCAAGGGCTTCTACGAAGGCATCGAAAACCAGTATTCGCTGCTGCTGGACGAACTTTCCACCTTTGCCGACTACTTCGATCCTCAACAGCGGATCATGCTTTTCAACAACTACATCTACATCCAGGAAGAGTTTGAACAACTGGCGGAACAGGTGCTGGAACAATACCGCCGCGAACTGAAAAGCAAGACCAAAGCCAAGCTGAGCCCACCGGACAAGGTGATGGCGGATGAGGCTTACCTTCTCTCGCTCACCCGTCCCCAGAGCAGCCTCTTCCTTTCCCAGAGCGAGTTTGTGCTGCCCTTTGCCGCTCGTGGCCTGAAAGCCCCCTTCGAGTCCCAGCCTTCCTTCAACGGCGATCTGGCGTTGCTGGCGGACAGCATCCGCCAGATGGAAGTGCAGGGGACAAACCCCATCCTGCTCTTCGACAACCCCAGCCAGAGCAAGCGCATGCACGAACTCTTGGCGGATTACGCCTGCTCGCCCCAAAGCCTGATCGGTGTTTTGCACGAGGGTTTCCAGGTGCTGGATTGCGGCCTCGCGCTGTGGACCGACCACGAGATCTTCAACCGCTACAAGCGCAAGCGCTACGCCCCCCGATACGCTCCGGGAGAGGAGATCGTGGACTACGAAAGCCTCAGCCCGGGCGATTACGTGGTGCATGTGGATCATGGCATCGGGGTTTTTGAAGGGCTCAAGATCATTCGTCTGGACAGCCAGGACACGGAGTGCCTGGTCTTGCGCTACGCCGGGGATGACCGGGTCTATGTGCCAACCTATCAACTAAAACTGGTTTCCAAATACATTGCCGAGGAAAGCGCGTCCCCAACCCTCAATAAGATTGGCTCGGCGAAATGGCAGCACACCAAGCGCAAGGCCACGGAGCAGATCGAACTGATCGCCGCGGACATCGTCAAACTCTACGCCGAACGCAGTTCCCGCCTGGGCATTGCCCACAAACCGGACACCGACTGGCAGCGCGAGATGGAGGAATCCTTCATCTATGAGGACACCCCCGACCAGGCGCGTTCCAATGCCGAGATCAAAGCGGATATGGAAAGCCCCGCTCCGATGGAGCGCCTGCTTTGCGGGGATGTGGGTTTCGGCAAGACGGAGGTGGCCATCCGCGCCGCCTTCAAAGCGGTATGTTCGGGCTATCAGGTGGCAGTCCTGGTGCCCACCACCCTGCTGGCGGAGCAGCATTGGCGCGTCTTCAGGGAGCGTCTGGCCAAGTATCCCGTGCGGATAGCCATGTTCAGCCGTTTCCGCAGCGATAAAATGATCAGCGAAGATATGGCAGGCCTGGCCTCCGGCAAGGTGGATATCGCCATCGGAACTCACCGCTTGCTTTCCAGGGATGTCCAGTTCAAAAAGCTCGGGCTGCTGATAATTGACGAGGAGCACCGCTTCGGAGTGCGCCACAAGGAACGCCTCCGCAAGCTGCAATCCAACGTGGACACCCTTTACATGAGCGCAACGCCGATCCCGCGCACCCTCAATATGGCGCTCGCCAAGCTCAAAGAGATATCCCTGATGCAGACCTCGCCCAAGGAGCGCCTGCCGATCCGCACCATCATCACCCCGCGCGACAGCGAGGTGATCAAGGACGCCATCCGCCGCGAACTCGACCGGGGCGGGCAGGTGTTCTTCATCCACAACCGCGTGCAGACCATCGAGACAGTCGCCGAGGAACTGCGCCAGTTACTGCCGGATGTGAGGTTCGCCGTCGGCCACGCCCAAATGCAGGAACGCCATCTGGAAGACGTGATGCAGGCTTTCGTCAACCGCGAATACCAGGTGCTGATCTCAACCACCATTGTGGAAAACGGGATCGACATCCCCAACGCCAACACCATCCTCATCGACCGCGCGGATACCTTTGGCCTTGCCCAGCTATATCAGATGCGGGGCAGGGTGGGACGCAGCAACCGCCGCGCCTACGCCTACCTGCTGATCCCCAAAGGCACCACCAACGTTGCCCGCCAGCGCCTGGAAGCGCTCACCCAATACGACTATTTGGGCGCAGGATTCCAGGTCGCGCTGCGCGATCTCGAACTGCGCGGGGCGGGAACGATTCTGGGCACCAAACAGAGCGGCATCATCCAGGCCATCGGCTTCAACTACTACAACAGCCTGCTGGGAGGAGCCATCGCCGCCGCGGAAAAGGGCGAGGCCTTCGCTCCGGAAGACGAGACGCCCAAGACCCGCCGCCGACTCATCACCGAGATCGACCTCTACTTTCCCCCGAGTTTTATCGAGGATGACGAGCAGCGCCTGGCTATCTACCGCCGTTTGAGCGAATTCGACGACTTTGCCCAGATCGCCGACTTTGAGGATGAACTGCGCGACCGCTTTGGAGAACTGCCCGAGAAAGCCGCCTGGCTGCTTATGTATTTCAAGCTGAACATCCTGAGCAAACAGGCCGGACTGCAAAACTGCCATGTGCGCCATAATACCCTTACCCTGGAGTTCCGTCCTGACAAGCTGCCCGCCAAAGAGAAGATCCTGGCTTTCAGCGCCCAGGTGAAATATGAACTGCGCTTCGAGGCCACCAAAGGGCTTAAAATGTTCATCTATTTTCCAAAAGAGATGGAATACAGGGAGCAGTTCGAGCAGTCGCTACAACTTTTGGAAAAATTCATCTCCGCCGGAAATCAGAAAAGCTAAGCAACAGCCCTGCCAGACAGGATTTCAGGCATTTCCATATCCTTCATCCCCTGGAGAATAGCCGGCAACTGTCTGCAAGATCCTTCATAGGCTATCCTTTGCACTATCAACACCTTATGCCATCATCCTTAGGTCATCCTTATAGAGGTTAAGGTTGACCTAAGGATGACCCACGTTTGAGAACAGGATGCAAAGGAGGGCGAAATTCCCCGCGCGAGGCATGCCAGAACCCGCCAGGGGACGAGTGGCAAAGGAAAACGGAGCAGATTCCGCTCCGTTTTCCCAAATTGCAGGTGTTGCTTTTGGCATGGCTACTCGTAGCGCAAGGCGTCGATCAGGTTGAGGTTGGCTGCCTTGCGGGCGGGATACCAGCCGAAAAAGATGCCGATGAGCATGGAAAAGCCCACCGAGAGGAAGACCGACCACGCCGTTATATTGATGCTCCACTCCATATATTTGCCCAGCAGTTCAGCCGCGGTGACGCCCAGCAGGATGCCGATCAGGCCCCCGAAAATACTGATGGTGACGGCTTCGATGATAAACTGCAGCAACACATCGCGTTTACCCGCGCCCACGGCCATACGGATGCCGATCTCCTTGATGCGTTCCGTCACCGAGACCAGCATGATGTTCATGATGCCGATTCCACCCACCAGCAGCGAAATTCCCGCGATGCTGGCGAGCAGGATGGTCATGGTGTCGGAAACGGTGCTGGCAGCTTCGGCGATGTCGGTTTGCGAGCTGACGCTGAAATCATCCGCCGTGGTGCCGCGATGCCTGTTTTGCAGCAGGTTGAGGATGTCATCCTGAACCAGGGGGATGCGCTCTTTGGACTCTGCCGAGACAAAGATGGTCAAAAACCGCCAGCGGTGCCCCATCAGACGGGTGGAGGTGGTGGTGAAAGGCGCCAGCACAATGTCGTCCTGATCCATGCCGGAGGCGCTGGATCCCTTGGAGCGGAGCACGCCCTTCACCGTGAAGGGAATGTTGCGGATGCGGATCACCTTACCCACAGGATCGATGCCGGCGAAGAGGTTGTCCGCCACGGTCTTGCCGATCACGCAGACCTTGGTGCCGCTTTCCACGTCCGACGCGTAAAACGGGTGACCGTTTTCCATGCTCAAATCCCTGATCTGAAAATAGTCCACATCCACGCCCATCACGCGTCCCCGCCAGTTGCTGTTGCCATACTTTAGCTGGCCAAAGGTGTTGTAAACCGGGGAGGTGAAGAGGACTCCATCCACGCCGTTCCTGATGGCGTCCACATCCTCCTCTTCCAGGGTGTTGCCGCTGCCGGCGGCTTGCCGGGCGGTGTTTTGGGTGTTGGTGAAGTTGCTGGTGACCATGATAACGTTGGTGCCCATGCTGGAGATTTGGTCATCCACCACTTTTTTTGCACCCTCGCCGATGGCGAGCATGGTTATCACCGCGGCCACGCCGATGATGATGCCCAGCATGGTGAGAAAGGTGCGGGTCTTGTTGCGGGTGAGCGATTTAAGGGCGATGCGAATGATTCCGATGATGGACATCAGCTTGCCTCCAGTGGTTCGTCATCCAGGCGGGGAAGCTTTTTGAGGTCTTCAGCCGCGTTGCGGGGATTGGGATTGGCGACATCGGAGATAATCCTGCCATCCCGGAAGGTGATGATCCGCCCGGTGTATTGGGAAATATCGAACTCGTGGGTGACCAGAACCACGGTCTTGCCCTGGGCGTGAAACTTCTGGAAAAACCCCATCACTTCCACGCTGGTGCGGGTGTCCAGGTTTCCGGTGGGTTCATCCGCCAGCAGGAATACCGGGTCGTTCACAATGGCCCGGGCGATCGCCACCCGCTGCTGCTGGCCACCGGAGAGCTGATTGGGAAAGTGTTTGGCACGTTCGTCCAAGCCTACGGCGCCAAGCGCGTTGAGGGCCATGGCGTGGCGGTCTTTGGGCAGCACTTTTTTGGAATAGAGCAGGGGCAGCTCCACGTTTTCCAGGGCGGTTGTGCGGGGCAGCAGGTAGAAACTCTGAAACACGTAGCCGATTTTCTGGTTGCGCACCCGGGTGAGTTCAGCGTCGTCCATGCTGTGCACGTCCACTCCATCCAGGCTGTATGAGCCGGAACTGGGGTGATCCAGGCAACCCAAAAGGTTCATGAAGGTGGTCTTGCCAGAGCCGCTGGCGCCCATGATGGCGATGAACTCGCCTTCCCGGATGTCCAGGTCGATGCCGCGCAGGGCGTGCACCTGCACCTCGCCCATTTGGTAGGTCTTGGTGAGGCCGCGCACGCTGATGAGGGTTTTGGCCGCCATAGCTTAGAATCTCGGTCCCATGCCCGGTCTGCCCTGGATGGCGCTGTTGACGGGAGCCTGGGAGGGGTCTTTGTAGTTCACTCCGGTGATTATCTCCAGCTTGGGATCCAATTCACTCAGCACTTCCACAAAGGCGCCGTCGGAAACACCCGTGCGCACGGCGATCAACTGGGGAGTCTTGTCTTTGAGCACCCAGATCATGGATATGCCGCCGCTGCCGCCTCCAAAGGGCGCTGGCCTTCCGGAGAACCCGCCGCCAAAGGGCCCGGGCCTGCCGCCGCTTCTGCCTGGTTCCATTCCGCCGCTGGGGGCTGCCTTCGCCTTGTCAGTCCTGTCCGGCTTGCCTGCCGGGCCGGCATCCGGTCTTTTGTCCCGGGGAGGCTTGATTGAACTCATCAGCTTTTCCATGGCCTGTTTGCGGGCTTCGTTGACCATGCCATCCTCCCATTTGAGGCCAAAGAGTTCCCACACCTCTTTGCTGGGGGAAAAGCGGGAAGCGGTTTCCGGTATTCTGAGCACGTTCTCTTTGGACTGGGTGATGATGGTTACGTTGGTGGTCATTCCGGGCAGCAGCTTGTGTCCGGGGTTGTCGGCGTCGATGATCACGCTGTAGCTGACCACGTTTTGTTCGGTGGTCGATTTGAGGCGGATTTGCTTCACAAAGCCCATAAACTGCTCGCCGGCGTAGGCGTCCACGGAAAACTCCACGGGCATGCCTTCCTTGATGCGGCCGATATCGGCTTCATCAACGTTGGCGGTGATCTGCATCTGGTCAAGGTTGTTGGCGATGGTGAAGAGGGTGGGGGAGCTCATACTTGCCGCAACAGTCTGTCCCGCGGCAACTTCCCGGGAGACGATCACGCCATCTATGGGGGAGGTGATGGAGGCATTGCGCAGGTTCTTTTCCGCGCGCTGCAAGGCAAGATTGGCGTTGTTAAAGGTTTGCTCCGCCTGCCGGAAGGTAAACTCCGCCTGCTGCAGGTCATATTGGGGCGCGTAGCCTTTGGCGGCCAGGCCTTGGTAGTTTTCAAAGTCCAGCCTGGCCTTGTTGAGGGCCAGCCTGGCCTTGTTCACCTCGAGGCGCGCGGATTCCAGGTTGGTGCTGAGGATCTCCGTATCCAGTTTGGCAAGGAGTTCGCCTTTGCGCACCCTGTCGTTAAAATCTTTGTAAATCTTGTCGATGCGGCCGGAGACTTCGGTGCCCACCTCCACCAGCTCAAAGGGGTTGATGGAGCCGGTGGCGGTCACCACTTCGCGGATCGTGCCCATCGAGGGCTTGTCTGTCCGCCACTCGGGGCGGGAACTCTTTTTGCGGATTTGGGTATAGACCACCACTGCTGCGATTATCAGCAGGGCGATCAGGGTGTATCTGAGGTATTTATTCTTCATGTGCTCTTCTTTTTACCATTTGCCCAACAGTTTCCGGGAAAGCAGGTTGTTGATGGCTTCCTGCCTGGCCAGGATCTGGTAGCGGTTGTTGTTGTACTGGATGTCGGAGTTGATGTATTCCACGCGGGTTTTGTCCAGTTCCAGCAGTTCGATGAGGCCCAGGCGGTAGCGTTCTTCGGCAATCCTGATCTGTTCGGTGGATTGTTCCAGCTTTTCCCGGTAGAGGCCGTCGAGGTTTTGCAGGTATTCAAGTTCGAGGTTCATGGTCTCATACTGCACCCGCAGGTCGTCGATCTGGTTTTCCAGTTCCAGCTTTGCCAGGCGCAGCCCGATGCCGGAGCGTTTGTCCACCTGGCTCTGTCGCAGGGGGTTCCACAGTGAGTAGGAGAGGTTGAGGGAGATGGTGTGGGAGCCGCTGTAATGATCCAGTTCAAAATCCTGTCCGCTGACGGCGCGGTCGTAGTTGTAGCCCAGGTTTACGCGGGGGAAGTAGCCCAAAAACACCTGATTGCCGCTCAATTCGCTGCGTTTGATATCGGCTTTGAGGAGTTTGACGGCGGTGCTGTTTTCCACGCTGCAGCCTTCGGTCTGAAAGTCAGGGTTAGGTCCCAGGTCGGCAAGCTCGTAACCTTCATCCTGCAGTGAGACTAGGGCAAAGAGCTGCTGGCGCTGGGTGGAGATGGTGTTTTCCAGTTGCAATATTGAAATGCGGGAGTTCATCACCGCGATCTCGGCTTCCTTCACGTCGTAGGCGGTGTTTTTGCCCAGTTGGTTGAGCACCTTGCTCTGTTCCCAGACCCTGGTTTGGATTTCCAGGTTCTTGCGCAGCGAGAGCAGTTGTTTCTGCGCCTTCAGCACTTCCAGGTAGGCCGAGAAGACGGAATAGGCATAGCCGCTGCTGCTTTTGGAGTAAGTGAGTGCAGCCTTCTGATCGTCCAGCCTGGCATATTTGTAGTTGAACCAGGCGTCGTCATTGAGGCTGATGGTCTTGTTCACGGAAATCCTGGCGCTGCTGCTGAGGTCGGAAAGCTCCGGCGCCTGGGGATTGTAAAGGTCGTGCCGCACATTGAAGCCCAAATCCACCTCGGGCAGCAGGTTGAGCCTGGCACTGGTGAGGCTGGAACGGCTCGACAGGCTGCCGAGGCCGGCTTTTTGCATGGTCCAGCTGTGTTCCATGCCGTGGCTGATGAGGTCGTCAAGCGTGTACTGCTGGCCGCACAAGGCGATGGGCAGCAGAAACAGTAGTAACAGAATGTTTTTCATATATCCTCTATTATTAGAAAAGAAAGTCTCAAACGGGAACCTGGAATAGATTCCTTAATACACTATATACCACCCAGACTGGCAGTTCCTCTGTCGAAAAACCAGTTTGGGAAACACTACTTAAGATACATATATTTTGAAGCCACATATTTAGACAAGGAAAATCCTTGCCTATAAACGCAAGCTGAAAAATCTGGCATTCATAAACATAATTACGTATGCAAGGAGATAAGATGCCTTTCAATCTTAGAAACCGCCATTTCCTGACCCTGATGGACTTCACCCCGCAGGAGATCAACTATTTGCTGGAACTCTCACTGGAACTCAAGAGGGCCAAATATGCCGGCACAGAACAACCCCGCCTCAAAGGGAAGAACATCGCCCTGATCTTTGAAAAAGACAGCACCCGCACCCGCTGCGCCTTTGAAGTGGCAGCCCTGGACCAGGGCGCCCACGTTACCTATCTGGGCCCCACCGGCAGCCAGATGGGCAAGAAGGAATCCATCGCCGACACCGCCAGAGTGTTGGGTCGCATGTATGATGGCATCGAATACCGTGGCTATGGCCAGGAAATCGTGGAAGAGCTGGCCAAATACGCCGGAGTGCCTGTCTGGAACGGACTTACCGACCAGGATCACCCCACCCAGGTATTGGCCGACTTCCTCACCGCGATGGAACACCTGAAAAAGCCGCTCAACGAAATGACCTTCGTCTATGCCGGAGACGGACGTAACAACGTCGCCAACGCCCTCATGATCGGCGGTGCCAAGACCGGAATGGACTTCCGTATTGTGAGCCCCAAAGAGCTGTTCCCGGATGCCAAGCTGCTGAAGAAATGCAAGGACGTGGCCAAGGAAACCGGCGCCACCATCACCATCACCGATGACATCGCCAAAGGCGTGAAGGGTGCGGATGTGATCTACACCGACGTTTGGGTCTCCATGGGCGAGCCGGATAGCGTCTGGGCCAGCCGCATCAAACAACTCAAACCCTATCAGGTGAACGCCGCCATGATGAAGAAGACAGGCAAGAAGAACACCCTTTTCATGCATTGCCTGCCCTCCTTCCACGACCTCAAGACCACCATCGGCAAGCAAATCTACGAGAAATTCAAATTAACCGCCATGGAAGTGACCGACGAGGTCTTTGAATCCCCGAACTCCGTGGTCTTCGATGAAGCGGAAAACCGCATGCACACTATCAAGGCCGTGATGGTTGCCACTTTGGGCGACTGATCACAAGCCTGTATATATAGCCAGATGCCGGAGGAATAACCGCCTCCGGTTTTTTTGTGTTCACGCGCAAAAAAGCCCTCCAGGCAAGGGAGGGCTTGAATATTCACTATGCCAGACTGTCAGCGCAGAAGCAGCATCTTGCGCAGGGCAGAGGACGAGCCCTGGCTGACCCGGATGATATAGACTCCGCTGGCAACCTGTGCGCCGGAGGCATCGCTGCCGTCCCAGTCAAACACTCGGGATTTCACTCCAGGCCCGGCGTAGAGTTGCCTGACCTGTTGCCCACGCAGGTTGTAGATGCCAACGCTAAGCTCCTGGCGCTGGTCTTTGGAGTCCACCCGGAAACTGGTAAGGCCGCGGAAGGGATTGGGATAGTTGGCATGGATTCTGATCCCGGGGTTTGGGACAGCCTGGGGATCCTGCAGCGCGGTGGATGTCTCGGCAAAATACTCCGTAAACACGTAGTCCACCAGGCTCTTGGCCTCGTCCTGATGGATGTTGTAGAGCGGGATGCTGGTGGTGAAAACCTTTCCGTTGCGATTCATGTTCAACACGCCCACCGGCATGCCGTTCATCGCTCCCTGGGGTGAGTCTGCCGCGTAGTCCGAGCCATAGTTGTAAACAGTGGTGCAGTTTGGATTGGGGCTGATGCTTTCCACCTGGAGGATATGCCCGTTGAGCGCGGTGGTGGTCTTGTTGGGATCAATCGAGATGGCGGGGAACGGGTCTTGCGCGGGCGTCGCATACCTGAAGCGCGCGCTATGCAGCAGGTTGCATCCGCCGATGCCAATCACGGAATTGATGAATGAATCCGCCGGAAAGCTGTTGGGATAGGTGGCGTTGAGGTCAAAGGCCATGGAAGGCTTGTAGGTGCTGAAGAAGATGTTGCCTCCGGCTTCGATGTATTCCCTCAGCACTTCCTGGTGGAAATAGGGGTAGTCCATGCTGGCGAGGTCGTTGCCATGCCAGAGGATGGAGGAATAGACGCTGAGGTCTGCCAGGCGGACATCCGCGTTCAGGATATTCAGATCAAGCTGGGTGGGAGAGAAATCTGCGGCGATGGCGGCATAGAATTCGTCTGCCTGCTGATCGGAGGGCTGGAAAGGATTGGTTCCCGCCAGATCGCTGGTCTCATCCACGATCAGGACGCCCTGATCCAGGGTCAGGGGGCGGCTGCGCAACACCGCGGCGGAGGGGCTGGTGTTTCCGCCCTGATCCACGGCGTAAAGGCTGTAATAGTAATAGTTATGCGATCCTTCCACAGCGTTGTCCGTATAGCTCGGCGTGCCCTGGATGGTGGCCAGCAGGTCACCCAATACATCCCCATCTTGCGAGCGGTAGAGCCGGTAGCACTGCAGGTCAAGTTCGGTGTTTGCTTCCCAGTTTAACGCGATGCAGGTGGGCTGGGGCTGATCCCGGAAGCCTGCCGGAGTCAGGGGGACGGAGCGGGGCGTGCCACTGGAGTAAACCATGTAGCTTTCGTTGGCCTGGGAGTCCACGGAACTAACTGCCACATAGTAGATCTGGTTTTCCGTGAGCCCTGCGAGGGTGAAGTGGTTGACGGAAGCCACCTGGGGAGCGCTCCACTGTTCGCCCGTCTCGCTGTAATATACCCTGTATTGGCTGACAGAGGGATCGGGGCACTGATCCCATCTCACATAGAGCGAGTTTCCGTTGCCGGTGTCAAATACTTCAAGATTGGCTGGTGCGGAAGGCATATCCGCGAAGGTGGCTGCGCAGGCAAGTGAGGCGCGGATCACTTCAGCGCAATAGGGTGGATTGAGGTTGGCGATGATATCCTGGTCGGTGTGATAGACAGGCGAGAAATCAGATTCAAAAAAGTAGATCACGTTATAGCCCGCCTGAAAGAACGACGAGCTGTCACTGCTGGGGCTGTTCAAGTTTCCATAATAGGCATCCAGAGTGGTGTATTGTTCGGTGATCTGGGCGGCATGGGAACTGTGCTCCAAAGAGCCGTCATAGGGCATCAGGCGCACCCGCCAGGTGCCGGGACTGGTGTTGTTGGCGATCATGTCGTGATTGATCATCAGGCGGATGTTCATGCCGGCTTGCAGGGCTGTCTGGGCATAGTGCCTTGAGCCCCAGAGGCCGAATTCTTCCGCGGCAAAGGTCACGAACCGGATGGATGTTTTGGGCTGGTATCCGCTTTGCATCATCACCCGCGCCATTTCCAGGGCGGCAACGCTGCCGCTGGCGTTATCATCCGCGCCGGGAGCGGTGGTGTAGGGATCGCTGTTGCCGGAGATGGAATCGTGGTGCCCGCCCACGATGATATACTGGTTGGGATAGACGGTGCCGGGGATGGTGGCGACAACGTTGTATTGGTCGGTGTTTTGCCAGGTAAACTGCTGCAGCACGACGTCGGTGATGCCAAAGCTGATGAACTTTTGGCGAATCCACTCCGCCACCTGCTGGCGATTGCTGGCGCGGGCGTAGCGGGTCTGGAAATCCTGCAGGTTTTGCAAAAGGTTCTGCACGGAGGCGGTGTTCACCATCGCCACCATCTGGTCGATCTCGGTGCGGGTCTCGCGCGAGGATTGCTGGCTCAAACCGGTATCAGGAAAGCGCAGAGGCTCCAGATTGAGGGGCGCAAAGGGATGGCGGAGCAGGGGGCGGAGCGCGATCTCATCCAAAGAGTTGCTCACCAGGCAGGCGTTATCCATTTCCCACAGCAGCTTTCCGGCCTGGGCGGGAACCGCTTCGCCTGGCAGCTTGCCCACGATCCACAGGTTTTCGGAAGAGGGATGGGGCGCCAGCCAGACAAAGCCCTCGTAAAGCTTTGAAGGCGCGTCCGGCACCAGGGCGATCACGCTTGTGGAGTCGTAGTGCAATATCCCATAGCCCTCGCTTTGCAGTTGGCGCACGGTCTGTTGCAGGCTGGTCTGCCCGTTTTGAATGGTTTCCAGCGGCAGGGCGGCGATGTGGCTGGCCATCAGCTTTCCCGCGCTGAAGAGCAGGAGCAGGGCCAGAAGCGGTATAATCTTTCTTTGCATGGGTTCCTCTTATTTGCGCAGACCTCTGAATATCCGGTCTGACTGTGTGGAACAGAATGCAATAATCATTCCCAGAACAAGCCAAAATTGGCCGCGGAAATAATTATGTCAAAGTGGCTGGAGCCTGCCAATATCTCCGCTGTCTCACATTATTTGCCGCGGAATCATCAGCCAGATGGGGAGTTGCGGATTGCATTGCCGGAGAAGGATGATTTTTTGTGCTTGACATTTAACACAGGAGAGTATATATAATGAACATAGAATTTGAACATGGAGGTTCATATGCGAAAAGTTCTCTTGATCATCCTATTGGCGGCCGCCGTCAATATGGTTTTCGGCACCTGTGGCGACCACGGTATGGGCAAGATGGTTTTCATGACCGGCGATGCTCAGGCATCGGCAGTGTTTTTTGGCATTGTAGTGGAAGATATCGACGCAAAAACAGCGGAGGCTATGGACTATCCTTATGGATACGGAATCCTGATCACCACTGTTGTTCCGGGTTCTCCCGCGGAGGGATACGGCTTGCAAGCCAACGACGTGCTCACCGCCATCGATGGGGAAACTGTGAAAGACACGGAAGATTTCGACGAGATCAGGGAAGATCTGGAGCCGGGCGAAGTGGTGAGTATTGGATACTGGCGGGCAGGCAAGGACTTTAACAAGGAAGTGACCCTGCAGGGCAGGGATACGCCGCAAATGCAGTATCAACTCCAGAAACAGAGCACGCCCAGCAAGGTAGGCTCCGGAGGGGGCTCCTTTATTCCCATGTGGTGTATGATTGATATGGATGATGTGAACGCCCTCCTGGAAGGGCTGCATTTCAAACCGATCGGGGATAAAGGCATTTTGATGCAAGGCATTGGCGGCAAGGGACATGTGGGCAAAGGCTTCTTTGTCGGCGGAGTGATTACTTCTTACTCGGACAACTATAAGCAAAACAACCCCAATGACAGTAACTATCACGACTATGTCCGCTATGAGAGCGGCTTTGGCGGCGTGACCCTGGATAAGCGCTTCCCGATCTGCAAGAACTTTGTGGGTTCCCTGGGAGTGCTGCTGGGTGGCGGCGGACACACGATTGAGCTGATGCACAGCAACGCGGATTATTCCTGGCCGGACAATAATACTGAATTCACCTCCGGCAACTATCATTCCACCATCAACCGCTCCTACATGATCGTACAGCCCAAAGCGGAACTGATGTACCGTCTGCTCAACTGGCTGTCAATCCGCGCCGAAGTGGGTTACGTGTATGGCTACACCGGCAAGGAAGGCTGGCGGGTTCAGGGCCTCGCGGATGAAACCTTCTATGTGAAAAACTCTCCCAATACACCCTACCGTGGCCTGACGTTCTCGATAGGCCCCTGGTTCGGTTTCTGAACAATCTAAGCAAATAAAGATCATACCCGCGGCTCCAACCGCGGGTTTTTTTGTGAGCAACCCAGACCGCGGGCCGTGATCCAGTCTTTTAGAAAAATCTTCCACAAATTACACAAATTAACACGAATTATAGAGGGTGGAAAGGTTGAAAGGTGGAATGGTGAAATGAGCCGTAGTGTAGCGGCGCTTGCCATAGCGCCGTGCAAAAAACAACCACCCGACCCCGAAACAAATCACACCAGTCTATCTACCGTGTCATCCCGGGCAAGCGTGCTTGACCCGGGATCCAGTCTTTTAGAAACAACCAGCCAGCCAAGAAACAAGCACCACAGACGATAAAACCGTGTCATCACGGCCTGCGAGCCGTGATCCAGTCTTTTAGAAACTACCACCCAGCCTCAAAACAAATCACACCAGACTATATACCATGATGACACAGCTTTATAGTTTGGAGGTGATTTCTTTCGGGGCTGACGTCCACTATTTCACTCTTTCATTATTACCACCTCACCACGAAGTCCTTTCTGGACGCTCCTTTCCACCATTTCACCTTTCCACCTTTCCACCTTCAAAGATTCTGTTATCCGCGTTCTATTTCACATTTCCACAGTCTTTTACGGATCGTAGCACCTATATATATGGGGCCGCGTTTGCAATACCCGGCTCGCTGGTGGTCTTCCGGCAGTCATCCTTAACCTGGTGAGGGATGACCTAAGGATGATGACCCGCAAGCGCGGCCCCTCAAAGCAAAACGAGGAGGACACCATGAAGGTGAATTACAATCAACCAGTACTCAGCTACAGCGGACACTGCGACGGACTTATCTATTACTACCACAGGAGGTTGAAGGTGTATATTGCCAGAGCCTACGCCAAGCCCCGCCAAAGCGGACAAAACGACAGGATAGCGGCCATAACCCGCAACCTGTGGGCGCTGGAGCCATCCCAAGGCTGGCTTTACGATCTGGATATCTACCGCCAAATACACAATGGCAACACGAGTGAAAACGAGCCCCAACTGCTAAGCGCGCAAAGCCTTTACATCAAGCTGATGTGGGCCATGGGACGGAAACTGGGGCTGGACCTTGCCACGCTGACCCGGGACGACATCGCTGACCTGCCCTGCCGCACCGTGAAAAGCGCGGTGGAGGCGGGACTGCTGCCCCGGGTCGCGGGTTGTGAAAACTTCACGCGGGAGTTTTGAGGCGGACTCCGGTCCGCCTTTTCCGCTTATTTAGGCATTCACACTCTCGGATTCAGAAAAGCATCAACCTGTATTCTGACTAATCTGGATAAGGCCAAATGAGACAGATTTTTGGGTTGACAAGAAATGTCAGTTTTCAAAAAGTAAATTGGGTTAGCGGTCTGTTTGACAGACTACTTTCGCAGTTGTTGATAATAAATATATGGAGATATTTAATGCGGTTTCAAACCTATGAAGGAACTTTTGACTTCGAACCGATAAAGTTGAGATATGCCATCGAAAATGCAGATGCACTGGAAGTTCTCTTAGGCATGGAGAATGAGTCTGTTTCCTTAATAATGACTTCACCACCCTACAATATCGGCAAATCCTATGAAGTTAAGACATCCATTGAAAGCTATCTGAATACTCAGGAGGAGATAATCACTCAATTGGTGAGGGTTTTGTCGGATAAAGGCAGCATCTGTTGGGAAGTGGGAAACTATGTGGATAAGGGGGAAGTTTTCCCCTTGGATATATTCTATTATCAGATTTTTAAAAAACATGGGCTTCAGCTACGCAATAGAATAATATGGCGATTTGGACATGGGTTACATGCTTCAAACCGGTTTTCGGGACGCTATGAGACCATTCTTTGGTTTACAAAAACGAATGATTATACCTTCAATCTCGATGCTGTTAGAGTGCCTTCTAAATATCCAGGTAAGAGACATTTCAAGGGTCCGAACAAAGGCTTGCTTTCCGGGAATCCCCTGGGTAAGAATCCAAGCGATATCTGGACAACCATACAGGAGGATTGGGACAGCGAGATTTGGGATATTCCCAATGTTAAGTCAAATCATCCAGAAAAAACTATCCATCCTTGTCAGTTTCCTGTCGAACTTGTAGAAAGATGCGTACTTGCATTGACTAACGAGAATGATTGGGTTCTCGATCCATTTTCTGGTGTTGGATCAACTTTGGTAGCTGCACTGAAGAACAACCGCAATGCCATCGGGATAGAAAAAGAAGCAGACTACTGCAAGGTTTCAGTCGAGAGAATCAAAGCTTTAGAAAATGGATGTTTAAAAACAAGACCAATTGGACAGAAGATACACGAACCATCAGCAAACGACAGGATAGCATCAGTACCTGATGAATGGAAGAACCTCAGCGTTTTCGGAGAGCAGAAATGAGAATTGCCAAAACCTTTTCGCATATGAATGGTGAAGAGTATCTCATAGTTCATCATTCTGCACTGTATAAAGAAATCAAACATGTTGTTGCAAACGTAGATGCCCAAGCCTGTAAAACGAAGGTCAGCAAAGAAAAGAAAATGTCAGGGCAGCTTCTCTACAGTCCTACCGACCTAAATGCATCGTTCAAACAACAATTTGAACCTTTGGGTTGGAAAGAAGCACGCTACAATTATTACATCACTTTGAATCGTGATTTGATGCTGGCGAGTCTTGATTTACCGGCAGCAGATCAAAAGAAGATGCTCGAATCTAATGGGGAACAGAATCCAATCTATAGCTATAATCAAACTGATTTCGTTAAGGAAAAAGTGGCGGTTGAAGTGCAGTTTGGTAAATATGCCTTTGTTGCTTTCGATTTGTTTGTAAAGCATATGCTCTTTTATTCTGGTGGTGTTATCAACCTGGGAATAGAGATATTACCTATGAAATCGATGCAAACTCAGATGTCGAGCGGAGTTGCTTATTTCGAGGGTGAAGTATACAACGTAATGAGGCAGGGTAGGAGCAGCCCGCCAGTACCACTTTTAATAATTGGAATTGAACCATAAGACCCTTTAGACGGCATTGATTCAGCCAAATCTGCTTGTGGTTTGAAGAGGGTGGGGAAAAGCTTGGGTTCTCATTTTGGACGGGTGATCACCTTTCCACGGCCATTTCAAAGAGACTGGACTCCGATAATTGCTGGAATAGCGCGCTCCGGATGGGGCTTACCCGCATAAGAAACCGAGTGAAAATTGATTTTCGGGGCGAATATCTGTTGACAAAAAATGACTTCCTGCTGCCACTGGAATGATTAAACTGCAAAGAGGATAGATGGCACGTCTGTTTAGCAAGGACTATCACGAGAAATCGGCGTCCTGGTATTTCAATCATGCCGTGATCGGCCTGGACAAAGGCGATCTGCAGCATTGGAAATCGATTGACGAAACAGGGCGTTTTCACATGCATTTCGTTCCCACACCGGAAAAGCGGGAATTCTTTTGCGCCCAGCTTGACCTGGTGTATGATCCCCAAAGCGAGAAAGTGGTGAGCCATCACTGCAGCGAATGCGGGGAGGACGACAAATGCCGCCACTATCTGTCTATATTGCGTTACGCTTATCACCATCTGGCCACGGATATCTTTGATCTTCCAGCGGTGGAAACCTGCACCGGCACCGCCCTCCGGGGTGGTGAAAAATGGCAGGATCTGCTGAAGCAGGCGCGTCTGGAACTGGAAGGAATCTACGATCCTGAAACCGACAAGATACGCTTTTACCACGGCAGTTACAATCCCCTGGATATCCCGCTGCTGCTGCGCTTTAAAGCGGGCAACCTGCCTCCGGAAGCATCAAAGCTGAGCGCCGGGGAATATGCCCTGCAGTTTGACGCCCTGGGTGATGCGGAACTGGCGCTGTTTGAGTTTTTGCAGCAAAAGAAAGCCGCCTACAGCAGCAAAAACTACTTTTTCTCCTTGTATAAAAAGGACTTTCCAGCCGCCCTGAACCTGATGCGCAATCTGGAGGGCAGGCTCTTTGTGAAAGAAACCGGCGAGCCGCTGCGTTTTGGCTCGCATCCCTATCAACTGAACCTGAGAATCGAACCCGCCGGCAGGAATAACTATGTGGTGCTTCCGGTGCTGGTGGAGGAGATTTCCGCGGTGTATCCGGGCTATCCATGCTGGATATTCTTCCGCAACGAGGCGCGCTATTCCAGTATTCCCCTCTCCAACTCCGCTTTGGAACAGATATTTAGCCACGACCTCATCCTGAGCGCCAAGGATCTGGTGTATTGGCGCACTATCGTGCATCGGGAACTGAGGGAAAAGGGAATCTACCTGGATTTTGACACCTCGATCGAACTGCCTCAGATTGTGGGTGGCGAACCCCGCGTCCGCCTGGCGGTTTCAGCCAAGGGGGACAGCATCCTGCTGGAAGGCAGCCTGGTTTATGAGGAAGGGGGCGAGACTCACTCTGGGGAGGATTTGGCAATCCCGCTCTCAGTGCTGCGCTTCAAGTCGCCGCTTATACGCAGCGCCTATGTTTACGGGGGCGGCGAGCAAGAAGCGTGGTTCTATCTGCCGCCCCAGGTTTTCAGCAAGGTCGAGCGCCTGGCAAAGCGTCTGCCCGAGGCGGATTTGAGCCGCCTGGAGCAATATTCGCAACTAGCATTCCCGCGGGAAGGAAGCCTGCAAACCCTCCGGAAAAATCTGTTTGAGCTTGCGGATAGCGACTGGGATATCCAGATCGCGCCGGAGCTACGGGGGGAATTTGTGCAAAAGGTAACCCTGCAGGTCGAGGTAAAAGCCCAGCGCAGCGATGAGATCGACTGGTTCAGCTACTCGTTCAGCTACCGCCATCAAGACCTGCGCTTCAGCCATGAGGAATTGAGCCGCTTTTTCCGCTCCCGTGAGGAGTTTTTGCACACAGAGGACGGGCGGCTGCTGTATATAGTCAATCCGGATGTCTACCGCGAGACGGAACTGCTGCTGCAACGCAGCGAGAAGATTGCCGATTCGGTGTATCGCGCCCGGATGATCCACCTGCCCTACTATCAACGCTACATGCAGGAGAACCCGGCTTTCCGCATGCTGGGGGATGAATGGATGGAACTGCTTTCCAGAGACCTGCAGCGCGGGCATCTGGAGCATACTCCGCCTTTGCCGCTGTATCTGCAGACCGTGTTGAGGGGCTACCAAAAATCCGGCTTCGCCTGGCTGAAGATGCTGCAACACTATCGCATGGGCGGCATTCTGGCAGATGAGATGGGGCTTGGCAAAACGATCCAGGCGCTGTCCGTGATCCTGATGAGCCAGTCCGAGCTTCCCAGCTTGGTGGTGTGTCCCAAAACGCTGCTCTACAACTGGGCTGCCGAAATCGACAAGTTTCATACCAATATCCCTTACCAGATCGTGGAAGGCGACAAGCTGACCCGCCTGGAACTGCTGCGCAATCCTAACGTGAGGCTGTTCATCATCTCCTATACGGTGGTGCTGAACGACATAGCGGCCCTGAGGGAGATGCGGTTTGAATGGGTAGTGCTGGATGAAGCCCAAAACATCAAAAACGTAGGTGCCAAACGCACCGGCGCGATCAAAAAGATCGCCTGCGAAAACAGGCTGGCACTCACGGGCACTCCGGTGGAAAACAACCTCACCGAGCTATGGTCGATCTTCGACTTTCTGATGCCGGGCTATCTGGGTAGCCTGAAGCGGTTCAAGAGCGACTTCATGGAGGATGAGGAGAGCGGCGCGTCCAGGCTGCAAAGGGCGGTGGCGCCCTTCATGCTGCGCAGGGTGAAAAAGGAAGTGCTGCTGGAACTGCCCGATAAGCAGGAACAGATATCCTGGTGTAAGATGCATCCGGTGCAGGAAAAGCTCTATCTGCAGATCATCGATATGGTGGAAAAGAAGCTGCTCAACCAGCCCGCCGGCACCAATCTAAACTACGTCCACGTCCTGACGGCGCTCACAAAGTTAAGGCAGGTCTGCAACCATCCGCACCTGGCGAATCCGGACATCCTACCGGAACTGGAAGCATCCGCCAAGCTGGAACAACTGGTTGAGCTGGTGAGGGCTTCCATCGACAGCGGGCACAAGATTCTGGTGTTTTCGCAGTTTGTGCAGATGCTCAAGATCATCCGCATGGTGTTTGACGCCATGGATCTGCGCTATGCCTATCTGGATGGGCGCAGCAAGAACAGGCTGGAGGAAGTGCGCCGCTTTGAGGACGACCCTGAGCTCAAGCTGTTTCTGATCAGCCTCAAGACAGGCGGAACGGGGCTAAACCTTACCTCCGCGGATACAGTGATCCTCTTCGATCCCTGGTGGAACCCGATGACCGAAAACCAGGCTATTGACCGCACCCATCGTATCGGGCAGACCCGCAAGGTGCAGGTGTTCCGTCTCATCACCAAAGGTACGGTGGAAGAAAAAATCATGAGCTTGCAGCAAAGCAAGCTACAACTCTTTGACTCCGTGGTTTCCGAAGGCTCCAAGCTGCTGTCAACTCTCAATAAGGAGGAGATAAAAGCCCTTTTCAGTTATTGAATTTGCTTGACAATTTTCACCTCTAAATGCCTTTGGCAATTTGAGAAAATGATTATTGAAAAGGAGACAGCGATGCTTACCATAGACTGGAAAGAAAGGCTGAAAAAGGATACAGCTGACTATTTGGAAAACAAGCTGCCGAAGCACGACTTCGATTTTGAGATTATCTTCATCGCATATCCGGAAAGGATAAATGGTAAGCTCCCAAACGATGTCATCGTGCACGTGGCAAACTCCATTGTGCAAGGCTTGGGCAAGGCGCACGACAAGCATGTGGCCTTCTACAAACACCTGTGGAACAAAAAGGGCGAGAACGGGCGCCTGGCATTCATCGCGATCATGGGCAAGATAGCCGGTAAGAAACCAGCATTATATTTGCCTATGGTGGAAACCGCCATGCAAAACGCGGACAAGGCAGAGCTTACTTCCCTGCTGGATAAAGTGATGCTTCCGCTGTTGCGCAAAAAACCTGAGAAATATCTCACCCATGCCTACCGCTGGAGCCGCTCACCTCATGAACTGATCCGCAAACAGAGTGTGAATCTGCTGGTCAAGCTGATCAAAAGAAAACCGGAGTTGACCGCTGAGATTGTGCAATACTTTGTAAATCAATGGTTGCAACCTTTGGGAGACGAAGCCGCGGAACATACCACCCTGATGAAGGCAGTGCAGAAACTTGACTATGAGCTCTATCTGGATATCTGGCGACAGCATGTGAGCAGCCGCGATCCCCAAAGCGCGGAGATCCTCTGTGCGTCGGTTATGAGCTATCATCCGGAGATCGAGGAGATCGTGGAAAACTGGACCAAAAGCGGCAACGCCCGCCTCAAAAAGGCAGCGATGGCCGCGCAGAGAATTTTGAACAAGAAGAAGCCCTGATGATGGATCTGAGCCTGTTTGTCACCCAGGAGGGGATGGAAAAGATACAGCGCCGCATCCAGTTTCTGTTGAACGAAGAGCGGCCGGAAGTGATCAAAGCCCTGATGACCGCCCGTGAATTCGGCGATCTGAGCGAGAACGCGGAGTATAAAGCCGCGCGGGAAAAACAGAGGCAGATCGACACTGAGATCGATCACTTGCGGCGGCGCTCCGCCCATCTGAAAGTGGTGGACACTTCCGTCTTTCCCAAGGACGCGGTACGCTTTGGGAGCCGTTGCCGGACCCGCGAGGAAAGCACCCAGGAAGAAGTGGTCTATCGTGTGGTGGGAGTGGACGAACTCAACTATTCAGAGGAAGAAGGAGTGCAGGTCGTTTCAGTGCTTTCACCCATCGGCAAGGGCCTGTTGGGCAAAAAGCCAGGCGAGCTGGCTGTGGTGAAAGCTCCCATCGGAGAGAGGCATCTGCTGATTCTGGAAATAATATAATAATAAACAGATCATGGAGACACACATGAACAAGAAACAAGATAAAAAGCTGTTCTACCAGCGCAAGAACTTCTGGAAGGAAGCAACTCCTTCCACCATCAAAAAGGCTTTCGCCTTCGCGGAGCCATATATGGACTTTTTAGACAAGGCCAAAACTGTGCGCGAGACCATTGCCTACACGGAAGCCCTGTTGAAAGAACACAAGTTTCAAAGCATCGGGGGCAAAAAAGGTTCCCGCCGACTGTATCAGATCTTCAGAGGCAAGACCATCGCCATGGCGGTGCTTGGCTCCGAGCCGCTTAGCGGGGGATTCAACATGGTGGCGTCACACATCGACGCGCCCAGGGTGGACCTGAAACAAAATCCGTTTTATGAAGACAGCTCCAGCGGCATGGCTTGCATGCGCACCCACTACTATGGGGGCATCAAGAAGTATCAGTGGGTTTCCACCCCCCTGGCTTTGCATGGCATCGTGATCCGCGCCGATGGTTCTAAGATAGATGTGAGCATTGGCGAGAAAGACGATGAACCGGTGTTCATCATTCCAGACCTGCTTCCCCATCTGGCACGCAAGGAGCAGTATTCCAAAAACCTTGCCGACGCCATCGACGCCTCCAGGATGAACCTCGTTTTCAGCGGGATGATGGAACCTGCCTCAGAAGAGAAGGAAGCAATCAAAGCCTATACCTTGCAACTGCTAAAGAAACAGCTCAAGATGGAGGAAAGCGACTTCATCTCCGCCGAGTTGGAACTGGTGCCTGCCACAAAGGCCAGACACAGTGGGTTCGACTCTTCCATGGTTGTGGGCTACGGCCAGGATGACCGGGTCTGTGCCTACGCCGCTCTGCGCGGGTTGCTGGATAATCTGGACGGCACTCCAAAACGCACCATGATCGTCTATTTTTCAGATAAAGAGGAAGTGGGAAGCCAAGGTAACACAGGCGCGCACTCTGTATTCATTCAGGACTTTGTGGCTGCGTTGCTGCGCGCCAATGGTGAATCCGACAGCAGCGCAAATCTGCGCAAGACCTTCATCAATTCCCAAATCCTTTCCGGGGACGTCACGGCAGCCGTGGATCCCAACTATCCAGGGGTGCACGAGCGCCAGAACGCGGTGCTGTTCAACCACGGTGTCGGCCTCTGCAAATTTACGGGCAGCGGCGGCAAAGCGGGCTGCAACGACGCCAACGCGGAGTTTACCGCCAAGGTCATCCGCATCTTCAACAAAGCCGGAGTGTTTTGGCAGATGGGAGAACTGGGCAAGGTGGACGAAGGCGGCGGCGGAACGATCGCCTATATCCTTGCCAATCTGGGCGCAGAAGTGATAGACTGCGGCACCGGACTGATGGGGATGCACTCCCTGTATGAGCTTGCCAGCAAGGCGGATATCTATTCCACCTATAGCGGATACAAGGCTTTTTTGGCATCCGCCGATTAAGCGAAACAGAGCTTTGGAGCCAGCCTGAAGATCATGATGGCCAGAATTGAGCGGACAGCAAGCAGGGCCTTGCCTGGCATCTGCTGTCTGCTTTTTTTGCTACTGGTCACCGCCATTGGCGCCACGAATACTGGATTTGATCCGGCAGAACCGGAACTGATCAGCCAGAAGATAGTGGACCTGATCGAACCTGGCGAACCGATCTACCTGGATATCCAGGCTGGCGATCTCACCTCCAGGCTGGATTTCCGCATCCGTCAGCTACTGATTGCCAAAGGCGCAGACCTGCGGGAAAGCGAGCTTGATATCCCGGAAGAAGAGCAGGCGGATACTTTGGGAGTGCAGCCGGTTTCCAGCCTTGCTTCCATGCCTACCCGCCTGGTCAGGATACGTATGGAACTGGACT
Source organism: Candidatus Cloacimonadota bacterium (assembly GCA_035450685.1). Classification (GTDB taxonomy): domain Bacteria; phylum Cloacimonadota; class Cloacimonadia; order Cloacimonadales; family Cloacimonadaceae; genus Syntrophosphaera. The sequence continues at coordinate 66,740 of DAOTNF010000004.1, forward strand.
GGACCACCCAGGAAAAGCGCAGTTTTTTCTCCTTTCGCAGCGAACGGCTGCCCCTCTATGTGTTTAATATCAAGCAGATCTCATTGCCAAAATGGAAGCTGGCCAAGATCGATAACCTCAGTTTTGTGGATCAGCCTGCCAAGTTTGAGGCAAGCAGGCCCCTGACCCTGAAGTGGTTTGAGCCGCTGCTGGCGGCAACCGCCCTGGCCTCGGTGATCTACATACTTTGGACAACAGAATGACAGAAGGAAATCCCATGAATAAGGTTCTTTCATTGTTGTTGCTGGCGCTGCTGATCCTCGGCGCTTGCTCGACCAACAAGACCTATCTGAATACGGATCAAAAGATTGCTAAGGCGGATCAGTTGTTTGCCCGAGGCAAATACTCACGCGCAGCGGAACTGTATTCCGAAGTCTATTTTGAAAGGTCTTCCGCCTCCTCGGCGCATGCTCTGATGCGCCAGGGCGACAGCTATTTCAAGATTAACAAGTTTGCCAACGCCAGGAAGGCCTATGAAGAGTTCATGGATGTGTTTCCTAACCATGCCCAGGTGAGCGACGCGCATTTTCAGTATGCCCTCTGTCTGTATGAAGATTCACTGCCAGCCCATTACGATCAAAAGGAAACTTTGCACGCGATCGACTCGTTCAAGGAATTCATCAGTAAATATCCGGGCAATCCGCGTGTGCAGACAGCGCTCGAGTATATCCGCAAAGCCCAGTATAAGTTGATCGAAAAGTCATTCCGCAATGGCTATATCTATTACAAAATGAAAGACTACAGCAGCGCCCTGATGTATTTTAAGGAAGTGACCGACCTGGGCAATACCGACCAGTTGGACCGCAGATCGCTGTATTATACCGCCAGGCTGCTCAACAAACAGGGTCTATCCGACCAGGCCAGGGAAGCATTCGATTCCCTTCAGCGCAAATATCCGGGCTCCAAGGAAACCAAGAAACTGGCAAGAAAGTTCAAATGACAGGCTGCGCGCTGCTGGGCGGGAGCTTCGACCCCATCCACAACGGCCATTTGCATATTGCCAGAGAAATACTGAAATCCGGCTATGTGTCACGTCTGGTCTTTCTTCCCAACGCGCGCCATAACTTTAAAAAGGGCAACGTAGTGCTCGATTTCCAGCATCGCCTGGCTTTGGTGAGGGAGGCTCTTGAGCCAGGCATGGAAGCTTGGGAAGACGACGCTGACGGATCGGGATATACCGCGGAACTGCTCCAGAAGCTATACAGGAAGCATCCGCAACTGCTATTCCATTTTGTGATCGGATCCGATAACCTTGCCAACCTGCCTCTGTGGTACGACTTTGCCTGGTTGAAGGCCAATGCCAGGTTTCTGATCATTCCCCGCCCCGGTTATCCGTCACCGCAGAATGTATTGCGCAGGATCAAGCGCAAAACGCTCAGGATCGAGCCCTGTCCCATCTCTTCCTCCCAGGTTCGCTCACGCATCGCGGCGGGAAAACCGATCTCCGGCCTGGTGCCCGAAAGCCTGGAACAGACAATCATCGAGCTTTACCGTCCTCTGCTGGCAAAGTAGTGCAAATTGCAAGAACAGCCTCCCAAAGATAAAGTCGGTTTCCTGGACTGGATTCCCCTCAGTCCCAGGCAGAGCCTGGGGGAGGAAATCGCCAACAGCATCACCCACGGGACAGGAGTTGGGCTCAGTATTGCCGCGCTGGTGATTTTGGTGGTATTCGCCGCCAAACGCAGCGATGTATGGAAGGTGGTGTCGTTCAGTATCTATGGCGCTACCCTGATTTCCATGTACCTCTGCTCGACACTCTATCACGCCTTCCGCAATCCAAAGCTCAAACGCTTTTTCAGGATCCTTGATCACTCCAACATTTTCCTGCTCATCGCCGGCACTTACACCCCGGTCACAATTGGTACCATCCGGGGCGGCTGGGGTTGGACGCTGTTTGGAGTGATCTGGGGCCTGGCCATTTTGGGCATCAATCTCAAGATCTTCGCCCTGGGCAAGCTGAAATGGCTTTCCATCCTCATTTACATCCTCATGGGCTGGATGATTCTGATTGCCATCAATCCCTTGCGCAAAACAATGGACAGCACCTTTCTCGCCTGGATGCTGATTGGCGGGGCGTGCTACACACTGGGGGTGTTGTTCTATCTGTTCAGGAAACTGCCGTATCATCACTCGATCTGGCATCTGTTCGTGCTGGGCGGAAGCATCTCGCATTTCTTTGGCATGCTGAGTCTGGTGGTCTAACTGCATAGATGCTTAACATGGACACTCACAACTGGCTATTGTTTTGATATTGAAAATTCTCCAAAAATGGCTGGGAGTACTGTCTGGTGCCTATCGAGCTATATTGTTACTTCCCAGGTTATGCCATTGAATGTTCGAGGCAATCGACAAGAAATATCGTAGCTATTCTATAATATTTTCAATATATTAGCTGCATCTATTAAAAGCATAGGATGCAAAAGTGGTTGTAATCTTCCCGCTTTATAGGAAAGTCCTCAAGACACTCTCTTTGTTTCCCGCACGCTAAAGAAAATGTGAAAATAAACATCGGTATTTGAGGAAACATATCAACAACGGCTTTCTGCGAACTAACTTATTTACAAGCAGTTGAGTATATTAGGAAAGCAAAGTGAATACAATACAGATGTTAAAAATCCAACATTCTGCTTGACAGAAAACTTAAATGTCTATAGATGAATTGATTGTATTAGAAGCCTCTAACTGGAGAAATATATGAGTATCCATAAGTTGCTATTTTTGAGCGTATTGGTTGTCATTTCGGGGTCTTTGCTTTATGCTCAAAGTCCATATTGGTCATGGGCCAAAGGTGCAGGTGGCACGGGCGAAGATATATGCAATTCCGTAGCCAGAGACAATAGCGGCAACTATTACGTAGCCGGTTCTTTCTCAGGACGGGTAAGCTTCGGGTCTACTACTCTCGCCAGTAGCGGTTCCGGGGATATATTTGTGGGGAAACTGGACCCCTCCGGCAACTGGCTTTGGGCGAGAAAAGCGGGTGGTACCCTTCATGATGTAGCTTCATCCATTGCTGTCGATTCTGCGGGCAATGCCTACATTACTGGTAATTTCGCTTCCTCTGCACTTATATTTGTGTCGAGCACCTCCTTAAGATTGAACCGTAGCGGCGGAACTGACCTTTTTGTGGCTAAGATCAACAGCAATGGTGTCTGGCAGTGGGCAAGAAAGAACTCTGGCGGTGGAACCAGCCTGGATTTGGGAAACGCGATAGCGGTTGACGCAAATTCAAATGTCTATATGACCGGATATTTTAAAAACACAATATCCTTTACCACCGCTACAGGCGTGGACACGTTGACAGCTCAAACCAGTTCATACTATGATATGCTGGTCGCCAAAATCAGCGGCAGCGGGGTCTGGCAGTGGGCGATCCAGGGTTCCGGAGCGACGATGGATCAAGGTAGTGGCATCGCTGTGGATAGTCAGGGCAATGCCTATGTGACAGGCGGGTTTAACTCTCCCACCCTGACCCTGGGCAATATAGTGATCATCAACCGCAGGGACACCACGTTTGACGGATTTGTCGCCAAAGTCAGCCCTGAAGGGCAATGGCTGTGGGGGGACAGGTTTGGCGGCATTAACGCAGATTCCGGTTCTGCAATAACGGTTGATAGCTCAGATAATATCTATCTAACCGGTTTCTTCAGCACCTCTGCATATTTTGGCAACTTAACTTTGACGTCCTCCGGTGGTTATGACGTGTTTGCGGCCAAATTGGATTCCTCTGGCACCTGGCTCTGGGCCAGGAAGGCGGGTGGAGCAGGCTTTGATGAGGGTTTGGGAATATCCGTGGACGCCAATTCCAACGTATTTTTGGCTGGCAGGTTCACCGGCAGCGCAAACTTTGGATCGACCACGCTAACCAGTGCCACTGGCAATTTCAGCGATGCCTTTTTGTGCAAGCTGAACTCCGCGGGAGATTGGCAGTGGGCGCTTCAGGCAGGAGGAACAGGCACGGATATTGGGTATGGCGTTGTTGCCCACGGGGATTCAGAAGCTTTGCTCTGCGGTTGTTTCACTGATTCGTCGGACTTTTCTGGCACCATCCTGACCAGCGCAGGAATGTCAGACGCTTTCTTTGCCAGAATCGCGTTTCCACCTCCGACTCTGACTCTACTTTCCTTCATTGGCGGAGATTCTTATCCTGCCAATACAGTTCAGAACATCAACTGGACTGCCTCGTGGGTTGACAGTGTAAGATTGGACTACAGCCTGGATGGAGGATCCACATGGAATACCATCAACAATGGCGAAGCTGTGCCAGCCGCATTGGGTTCCTGCGAATGGAACTTGCCCAACCTGAACAATTACCAGGCTAAGGTGCGGGTGAGCGATAGTGTCAATCCTGAACTTTTTGCGGTTTCCGATACCACCTTTGCGATAATCGTGCCGCCATTGGCGCCGGAAGCGGTACAGGTGGGACTCGACGATGCAAATCCTCAGAATTTCACCATCAGTTGGGAAGCTGTCACCCTGAACCAGAATGGCGAAAGCCTGGTTCCCGATGGCTATAGAATTTACTACTGCAACGAGTTCAACGGCGATTCAACTGTGTTCCTTTTGCTGGCTGAAATCCGTGATGGCACCTGCACCAGTTACACCCACAACGACGCCACTCTGGATTTCGGTAACATATTCTACAAAATAGTAGCCTTCAAAGAATAACTAATTCGGCTGTTTTGACCCAATCCTTGTAGCAGCAATACTCCAGTTACTCATATTTGACATAGAAGCTTGAGCCTGGTTGTTTGGACTAACTACCAGTCCTATCTGCCAGGCTCTTTGCTGTTTGGTTTCCGATGGAGAAAGTCTGCCTTGGCCTTCTGTTACTCCAAGCGTGCGTCATACATTTTTTATCCAAAAGTATATGAGTGATAAGAAAAAACTTGACTTGGAACGCATATACTGCCAATGGGAAACAATATTAACAATCCCTAACATGAGGTTATCATGAAACTAATCAAAATAAGCATCATTATACTATTTCTGGTTTTAGTCTGCGCAAGCCTCTTTGCCCAGGTTCCTGGATGGAATTGGGCAAAAGGTGTGGGTAGTGGAAGCGATGACATAAGTTATTCCGTAGCCAGAGACAATAGCGGCAACTATTACGTGGCTGGTTATTTCTCAGGGACGGCAAGCTTCGGGTCCACTAATCTCACCTGTAGCGGCTCCGGAGATATCTTTGTGGGCAAACTGGACCCCTCCGGCAACTGGCTTTGGGCGAGAAAAGCGGGTGGTACCAGTCATGATGTAGCTTCATCCATTGCTGTCGATTCTGCTGGCAATGCCTACATTACTGGTAATTTCGCTTCCTCTGCACTTGTATTTGTGTCGAGCACCTCCTTAAGATTGAACCGTAGCGGAACCACTGGAACTGACCTTTTTGTGGCTAAGATCAACAGCAATGGTGTCTGGCAGTGGGCAAGAAAGAACTCTGGCGGTGGAACCAGCCTGGATTTGGGAAACGCGATAGCGGTTGACGCAAATTCAAATGTCTATATGACCGGATATTTTAAAAACACAATATCCTTTACCACCGCTACAGGCGTGGACACGTTGACAGCTCAAACCAGTTCATACTATGATATGCTGGTCGCCAAAATCAGCGGCAGCGGGGTCTGGCAGTGGGCGATCCAGGGTTCCGGAGCGACGATGGATCAAGGTAGTGGCATCGCTGTGGATAGTCAGGGCAATGCCTATGTGACAGGCGGGTTTAACTCTCCCACCCTGACCCTGGGCAATATAGTGATCATCAACCGCAGGGACACCACGTTTGACGGATTTGTCGCCAAAGTCAGCCCTGAAGGGCAATGGCTGTGGGGGGACAGGTTTGGCGGCATTAACGCAGATTCCGGTTCTGCAATAACGGTTGATAGCTCAGATAATATCTATCTAACCGGTTTCTTCAGCACCTCTGCATATTTTGGCAACTTAACTTTGACGTCCTCCGGTGGTTATGACGTGTTTGCGGCCAAATTGGATTCCTCTGGCACCTGGCTCTGGGCCAGGAAGGCGGGTGGAGCAGGCTTTGATGAGGGTTTGGGAATATCCGTGGACGCCAATTCCAACGTATTTTTGGCTGGCAGGTTCACCGGCAGCGCAAACTTTGGATCGACCACGCTAACCAGTGCCACTGGCAATTTCAGCGATGCCTTTTTGTGCAAGCTGAACTCCGCGGGAGATTGGCAGTGGGCGCTTCAGGCAGGAGGAACAGGCACGGATATTGGGTATGGCGTTGTTGCCCACGGGGATTCAGAAGCTTTGCTCTGCGGTTGTTTCACTGATTCGTCGGACTTTTCTGGCACCATCCTGACCAGCGCAGGAATGTCAGACGCTTTCTTTGCCAGAATAGCGGTTCCGCCTCTGACTCTGCTTTCTCCCAACGGAGGGGAAGCTTATGCGGCATCTTCAACCCAGGCCATCACCTGGACAGCCAACGGGGTGGACACCGTGCTTCTGGATTACACCATGGATGGAGGAACAACCTGGACGACAATCACTGTTGACCCCGTGAGCGCTGGCTTGGGGAGCTATGACTGGGTATTGCCATACTCTGCCAGCAGCCAGGCTTTGGTGCGTGTGAGAAACTCGGTGGACTCAACTGTATTTGATGTCTCGGATGCCTATTTCAGTATCTATTTGGCTGATGTCGCGCCAAATGCACCTTCAGACCTTGTGGCGGCTGTAGTGTCGTCAAGTCAGATCAATCTAACATGGACCGATAACTCGGATAACGAACTCCAGTTTAAGATAGAAAGAAAAACCGGCTCCTCGGGCACCTGGACGCAGATAGGCACAGTTGATGCCAATACTGCGTCGTTTTCCAATACAGGCCTCAGCCAGAACACCACATATTACTACCGGGTGCTGGCCAGCAACCAGGCGGGAAACTCCGGCTACTCCAATGAAGCCAGCGGGGCCACGCCCTACGCTACCCCTGGCGCACCATCGGGATTGACGGCCACAGCACTTTCATACAACAGGATCAAGATCGATTGGACGGACAATTCCAGCATCGAGACCGGTTTTAAGATTGAGCGCAAGACAGGCTCTTCCGGCACCTGGTCCCAGATTGCGACTGTGGGCGCTAACGTCACCACCTACACCAATAGCAGCCTCAGCCAAAACACCACCTACTTCTACCGGGTGCGGGCATACAACAACAACGTAAACTCAGAGTATTCCAACGAGGCCAGCGCCACTACCCCGTACGCAACTCCCTCCGCGCCCTCCAACCTGAGAGCGACAGCGGTCTCCACTTCCCGGATCGATCTGTCCTGGACCGATAATTCGGGTGTGGAAACAGGTGTCAAGATCGAGAGAAAGACCGGAAGCTCCGGCACCTGGGCCCAGATCGCGATTGTGGGAGCCAACGTGACAGCCTATTCAAATACCGACCTTACACATGGCACCACATACTACTACCGCGTGCGAGCCTACAATGTTAACGTCAATTCCGTGTATTCCAACGAAGCCTACGCTACCACGCTTGTCGCCACGCTGGAAGCCCCCGGGTCTTTGACCGCTTCGCCTGTCTCCGTTACCGGCATCGAGCTTTTATGGGTTGACAATTCCACGGAAGAAAACGGTTTCCAGGTGGAACGTAAAACGGAAGTGGAATCTGAATGGAGCCAGATAGCCCAAGTGCCCGCCAATAGCACCTCATATACGGACGAGTTGACTGCCTGGACTCAGACTATCAGCTATCGGGTGAGGGCTTTCAATGACATGACTGTCTCTGATTATTCAAACATTGCCAGCGTGGTGCCGCTTACCGCGCCTCAGGCTGCTTTCATCGCCACTCCTGTTTCTGGCTCCGCTCCACTCACGGTGCAGTTTACGGATCAGTCCACTGCCGGAACGGGAAGCATTGTTTCATGGCATTGGGATTTTGGCGATGGAGGGAGTTCGGAGGAGGCAAATCCGTTTTACACCTATCAGAACCCCGGGCTTTACACGGTTGGCTTAACTGTGATTGACAGCTATCAAAACAGCGACGTTTTGACCCAGACAGACTGTATTACAGTGCTTTCCGATGCTCCCAATCTCGAGTTGCTGAGCCCCGCCAGCATGGATTTTGGCACCCTTGCCATCGACTCCGTATCACCCTATCAACCGGTGATTATCAGGAATACCGGACTCACCGATCTGCATATCTCGGAGGTCGGTTTTATCTCCGCTTCCGGGCAGTTTGAGGTTATGGAGTGGCAGAGTGGTATGAGCATTGCTCCGGGAGCCACGGATTCTCTCTTTGTGCGCTACGCGCCCCAGAGCGTGGGCGATGCCGCGGATTTCCTGCAGATACTGAATGATTCCGCCAACCAGCCCGATTGCAGGGTCCGGCTTCTGGGCAAAGCGATCGTGCCCGTACCGCTTCCTCCCGCCAATCTGCAGATCGGGATTCAGGGGGTGAACACCGTGCTCTCCTGGGATCCGGTTACCCAAAACACGGCCGGGGGCCCCATCGTTACAGATTATTACTTTGTATATACAAGCGCCATGGATTCCCAGAATGGATTCATCTTCCACGGCCTCACCCCAGATTGCGCTTATTCCCATCCCTACGTGCTGCTTGTGGAGCCCAGGGTGTTCTACAAGGTCAAAGCCGTGGTGCTTAACCAGGCGGTAAAAGCAAAAGCACCTTCCAAGGATGTGTTGGATTTATATCTGAAAGATCATCTGAAGCCCGGCATGAGCGAATCAGAAGTGAGCCAGGTGCTCGATTCTGCCGGGAAGCTGTATCTGAATAAATAGCGGTTCTTGTGGTTTCCCCGAGCTTTGCCTCTCATGTCTCCCTCATTTGCTGGCAGAGGTCGGGGAAGCATCATCCTTAGGTCATCCTTATAAAAGTTAAGGATGACCTAAGCTTGACCCAAGGTTGTCCAAGGGATGCAAATGAGGGCCATATAACAGGCCGGAGGGTTTAACTCATTTGCAGATTGTGACATACATCACACCGCCGCTGGCGGAGCCAAAATAACCAAGAGCGTTGTGGACTCCTCCGTAGAGGTAGCCTTCGGGCATATTGACGTAGTTGTAATAGTTGTCGTCCAAGATGTAGGACTTTATCCTGTAGCGCCCGTAGAACATAAAGACTTGGCTATAACCCCTTAGCATGATGTAGTTGTCCGGCAGGCCTTGCTGAGGCCCAGATCTGAATCTTACAGCCGAGCTTATTCTGCGGATGGTTTCTCCACTTGAGTTGTACGTCTCTTCCATAGAGGCATCCGGATGTACCATACCCATGATCTGGGTGGTATATTCCAGATCGGTGCTAAACTCTTCCAAACAATAGAATTCGCTGAAGAAATTGTAGTTTCCGGCGATCTGTCCAGTGTTGAGCACCAGGGGGAAGTCACTGTCTATCCTGTTGAAAGGCATTTGGTTTTGGGTCTGCTCATCGAAAGAATAGCCCTCTCCGTCAGCATTGTTGCCATACACATCTGTTTCCAGCGTAATGGCCTGGGGTACTGTGGTTTCCGCCCAAATCACAGGCTGATAGCCGGGGATCCTCGCTTCGATCCGGTAGCGATGCTCCGCTTCTATCAGGCGCTGTTCCGGATCCAGATAGGCGGGCAGGATTCCCGCCATGCCAGGCTGCAGCGTGAACTCCTGGCCGGAGGTCAGATCGCGCAGGGTTATTTTCGCATCGGTTACAAAGATCTGCAGATAGTTGAAGTCTTCAATCTCCGAACTGCGGGTCAGATACACAGGATGCTCCTCGTTCAGCGGTTGCCCTGCTACCAGCAGAGCCGAAAGCGAGTAAACCTCGCCTTTGAAGCGCGGGCCGGAGGTTGATTCGCAGGAAAACAGGAGGAGCATGGCAAAAAGAGCCAGAAGAAGTAAGATTTTTCTCATGATTTTTACCATTGTACGTTGATTCCCACAAAGGGTAGAAAGGGAAACTGGGCACTGTCGTTATGCTTCAGCAGCAGACCGCCTTCTTCCAAGGTCAGAAAGTAGCTGCGGGAGCCGATGTTTTTGCGGTTGAACACGTTGATCACCTCAAGGTACGGTTCGATGGAGCCCCACTTGGTGACCCACTCATATTTGGTGCTAAGATCGAGGCGGATATAGGCTGGCAGCCTTTCTTTGTCGGAATAGCTGTAGATGATCTGAAAATCCTCGCCGTCGAAGTAGATGCGTTCAGGGAGGGAGGTTGGCTGGCCTGTATTGTAGCTGAAGTTGACACCCAGCTTGAGATCAGCGCCAAACACCTGAAACCCGCTATTCTGGCTCACATTGAAGGTTTCCACCAATGAAATGGCGTGGGTGCGGTCGTAGCGGGGGTAGAAGTATTCGCTTTGGCCTGTATCGGGATTGATGTTGGTGCCCTCCATTTTCCTACGCGTTTGGCTTAGCGTGTAGCCGATAAAGCCCTGCAGTCCCCGCCAATCATTACGGAGCATCAGGTCAATCCCATAGGTGTGGCCTTTGCCCACATGAAACACATCGGCCAGGGTGCCGGTGTCGTTGTTCCAGCTAAACTCGGTGGCTACGTTGTATTGCAGCAGGTTGTTATAGCTCTTGTAATAGGTTTCCAGATCAAAGTTGAAGAAGCGGCTCAACTCACGCTTGTAACCCAGAATGTAATGAGCGGAAAGGCCAGGATCAAGGCTTCCATCCAAAGGAATCCACACATCCATGGGAGTGCTTATTTCCATGGACATCAAAGTCAGATACTGGTGATAGAGGCCATAGTTCAGATACACGCTTTCTCCCTCGCGCAGGCGGCGACGCAGGGACAGGCGCGGCTCCAGATTGATGTAGGCGGCATCCGGTGCTTGAGAGGGACGCACAGAGAGTGTGTGGTACAGGTTTGCCCGCAAACCGGGCTGCAGGGTCCAGTAGCCGTCTATCTCCCAAACCTCCTGCAGGAAAGCCGCCGTGGTGAGCGATGAGACCTTCACGTCGGGCAGCGCGTTCTGCTGGAACTGATAGCTGGTGCCCATCTTCAGCCAGGTGTTGTTCCATTTCAGTTCCAGGCCTCCATCCAGCAGATGCCGGTTGTTCGGTTTCCAACTGAGGAGGGCTTTGGCGGTGAGGTCGTGGATGCCGTTTTTGCGTTCCACGGTTGTTTCGCCCTCTTTGGTGTTCTGGCTGAAGTTGTTGGTGAACTCGCTGCCAGCCAGCACAAATTGGGAAAACAGCCGGGGACTGAAAAGGTGCACCCACTGGGTGGTAAAAGTCTTGTTCCCCCATGCCAAATCCAGGACGGGGCCATAATCAAAACTGAGATCATCCCTGCCAAAATATGTGCTTATGCTCAGTTTGTCCTTGTCTCCCAGATCCCAATTCAATTTGAAGTGGCCATCGTAAAAATAGTAATCCGGCAGTTCGTCGTAGAAGGCCTTGAGCAGTTCCACATAGGTTCTGCGTATGGAGCCCATGTAGGAGCCTCTTTGCGAACCAATTTTCCAGGGGCCCTCCAAGGTCGCAGAGGATGAGATCAGGCTCCAGCGGGCGACTCCCTGGTGATGCACACGGTTCCCCTGCCGGTTGAGCACATCCAGCACGGAAGACATTCTGCCTCCATACTTAGCCGGATATCCGCCTTTTATCAGTTCCACGCTTTCCACGGCATCGGTGTTGAAGGTGCTGAAGATGCCGCCAAAGTGGTTGGGATTGTACACATCGATGTCATCCAGCAGGATCAGGTTTTGATCGGGAGAACCGCCCCGGACATAGAGTCCGGAAGAAAAATCGGAGATCGGGGCCACGCCGGGCAGGGTGAGGACCGCTCGGAAGATATCGGCTTCCACCGGAGAAACCACGCTCTGGATGTCTTCGCTTCCACGGTGGATCGTGCCAGTGCGGATTTGAGGGCCTTCATAGGTGGCTTCCGCCGTGGCGCTCACCACCACCTTGCTGAGTTCCACCGAACTCTTATCCAGGCTGACATTGACCACGGCGTCCGGGGAATGCTCGCTTACCTCAAATTCCACGCTTTTGGGCAGGCTCGAAATCTGGCTGAATTGCAGGGTGTATCGACCGTGTTCTTTGAGCGTGATCACATAGTAGCCTTTTCTGTTAGTCTGACCGCCTATGCCCGTTCCGGCTACAACTACATTAACGTATTGCATCGGTTCGGCGCTTCCGGACCGGGTCACAAAACCGCTGACGGTAGCCGCAAAGGCACTGGCGCAAAGCAGCAGGCAGCAGAGGGTTGCAGTTAATCGTAGCATAGTTTCCTGACCTTCTTTTTCTTTTTTTCAAGCAAAGCTGATTTCAAGCATTAGCAGTCAACCCATAATCGCAATACCAGCGATCGCTGTCCCGTTGATTTTCGGCTACCGTTGGGGGGGAGTGTCATCTGGGGATAAAATGGGGATTGGTAAACAGGGGCAAAAAGAAGAGCCGGAATCACTTCCGGCTGCTCCTTGTATCACAAAAGCCTTGTCGGCTGTCAGTTCAAGACAATTTTGGAAGGTTTTCTTCCCGACTTGTTAGATTCGGCGGTCACTTCGGTCTCGTTGCCTTTGACCAGCAGGGGAATCCTGAAAAGATACGTTGATATAAACATCATTTTCCATAATGACAAGGCAGCGGTGGCAGGCCTATCGCTTCCTGCTCTGTTCCGCCACATGGGCAAACATGGCCTCGAGGGTGTCAAAGCGGTTGAAAAGGTCGATGGCTGCCTGCAACTGCTTGTCCATGGTGATGGTAACCTTGTAAGCTTCCTGATCGCCGTACGCTTTGCGCAGCAGCTCGCTTTTCAGCATGGTGCGGATATAGGTGTCTGCGCTGTCCAGGTCAGCTTGGGTGTATTTGATATCCAGGGATTTGGCATAGCCGAGGAAGCGTTGCATCAGTGAATCGGTGATCTTGATATCTTTCTCCACGGTATGGTCGTGTTCCACCATGTAGTCCACGGTGAAGTTGAAGAAAGCGTTCTTGCGACGCAGTTCGGCGCCAAACTGGGTCAGCAGATCAGATTCTGTTTCGATGTCGGGAGTGATGCCTCCGCCGCCGAAGACCTCGCGTTTGTTGACCGTGTAATAGACCTGCTTCTTATTTTTCTCGGCCTCGGCTTCCTGTTCGCTCTTGCTCACTTCCTCGCCTTTGAGCAGCTTGTCGTTGCTCAGTTTGTGGATGCAGCGTCCGGATTTGATGTAGTAATAGGCGTTGGTGATCTTGATGCCATTGCCGTTGGCGAGGGGGAAAAGCTGTTGCACGCTGCCCTTGCCAAAGGTGGGCTTGCCCATCACCAGTCCCTTGTCCCAGTCCTGGATCGATCCCGCAAAGATTTCGGAGGCACTGGCAGAGGCTTCGTTGACCAGCACCACGATGGGATAGTTGCGGTTCTTGGTCTCAAAGCGGGTGAAGTGCTGACGGTTGGCCACAGCGGCACGGCCTTTGGTTTCCACCACCAGTTTGCCTTTGCCGATGAACTCGTTCACTGTGTCCACAGCCTGGTCCAGCAATCCGCCGGGATTCCAGCGCAGATCGATGATCAGGCCACGGATGTTTTCCTCTTCCAGCGAATTCAGGGCGGTGCGCAGTTCACGAACGGTGTTCTCGCTGAACTGGCTCATGCGGATGTAACCCACGCCGTTGTCCAGTTTGAAGTAGTAGGGAACGCTCTTGATTTTGATGGTCTCGCGGGTGATCTTGAACTCCAGGGGATTGGAAACGCCGGGGCGGCTGATCGTTATGATCACAGTAGTGCCCACCTCGCCGCGCATGTGTTTGATCGCTTCATCGGTGCTGAAGCCTACTACATTTATATCGTTGACGCGAATGATCCTGTCACCGGCAGTGATGCCCATACGGTAAGCCGGAGTGCCTTCGATGGGGGAGATGACCGTGATATAGTCTCCCACCTTGTCGATCTGGATACCCAGGCCTCCAAAGGAGCCTTTTGTGGAGGTGGTGAATTCTTCGAATTCTGCTTTGGTAAAGTAGGTGGTGTGGGGATCCGTGGAGCCCAGCATACCGATGATGGCTGCCTTGATCAGTTCTTCGTCGCTAAGATTGGTAACATAGTTCTGTTTCAACTTGTTCAGGACATCGCTAAACAATCCCAACTGGGAATACAGGTCGCTGCCGCCGCTGCTGTTCTGGGCAAATGCCGAGGTGGCTCCAAACAGCATGATGGCAGCAAGGATCCAGACGATGGCTATGGTTATTAAAGCTGTTTTCTGTTTTTTATCGTTCACTTGAGACTCCTGTGTGCGTTAAAACTTGGTTGATGATCAGTTTGTGCAGCTCCTGGGGGGGCAAGGTGGCATCCAGCACCACAAAACGCCCCGGCTGTTCTTTGGCAAGCAAAAGATATTGCTGGCGCACCCTCTCGTGAAAGGAACGGTCTTCCTGCTCCAGTCGATCCAACTGGCGGTGCCCGATGCGCGCGAAGCCCTCCTCCACAGGGAGGTCAAGCAAAAAAGTGATGTCTGGTACTGTGTTGAAGGTGGAAAATCTGGTCAGCACCGCGATGAAATCCAGGTTTTGCTCGCGGGCAGCACCCTGATAGGCGATGGTGGAATCGTAATAGCGGTCGCAAAGCACGATCTTGCCCTGGCGCAGAGCAGGCAGTATCCATTGGCCGGTATGCTGGGCACGGCTGGCGCTGTAGAGCAGCAGCTCCGTTTCGCGCAGCATTTCTTTGTTGCCGGGATCCAGCAGCAGGGCGCGGATGCTTTCCGCGATGGGGGGGCCTCCGGGTTCACGGGTCAGCAGAGAGGGTTTGCCAAGCTCTTCCAGCTTTTCCGCCAGCATCTTCATCTGGGTGCTTTTGCCGCTGCCCTCGATTCCTTCAAATGTGATAAATAGACCTTTCATGGTAAGCTGGCCATCCTATATTATCGTATCTATCAGATACAGGTTGTCGTTTCTTTCGGGATTGTCGATCAGAAAATGCGCGCCGCGGCTCTCCTTGCGCATCAGTGCGCTGCGGATCACGGCGATGGCGATGATGGCCATATTGCGCGTTTCCACCACTTCCTTGCGCACTGCGTTGTGTTGATAAAAGTTATTTACTTCGTTGTAGATGTTCTCGATGCGGGACAGGGCGTATTTGAGCAGACGGCGGGAACGGCGGATGCCGACATAGCCGTCCATGATGGTGCCAATGATCTCCCGGTTGTGGGAGATCACTACCCATTCGTTTTCGTTGAACTCATCCATCTGTTTCCAGACCGGAATCTTGGGGAAATCCACCTCTTCGGTGTTTGAGGGATGGTTGCCGGCGCGGTAGGCTATCACCAGGGCTTCCAAAAGGGAGTTGGAAGCGAGGCGGTTTGCCCCGTGCAGGCCACTGCAGGCTACTTCTCCGGCGGCAAAGAGGTTGTGGATGTCGGTGATGCCGTCGATGGTTGAGAGTACCCCTCCGCAGAAATAGTGTGCCGCTGGAGCCACCGGGATCGGATCCCTGGTGAAGTCTATGCCGTGCTCCGCAAGGCGTTTGCCAATGTAGGGAAAGTGAGTGCGCAAGACATTGGCGGGGATGTTGGTGGCATCCAGATAGCAGAATTTTTCGCCGCGCTTTTTAAGCTCGGCGTCGATGGCACGGGAGACGATGTCGCGGGGGGCAAGGTTGCCCCGGGGGTGATAGTTTTCCATGAAGGTGCTGCCATCGCTGAGCCTGAGCACCGCTCCCTCACCCCGCACTGCCTCGCTGATGAGGAAGGTTTTGCCTTCGGGGCTCCAGAATGCGGTGGGGTGAAACTGCACAAACTCCATATTGGCCAGACGCGCGCCTGCCAGCCTGGCCATGGCCATCCCGTCACCGGTTGCGACATCCGGATTGGTGTTGTGCGCGTAGATGCGTGAAGCCCCGCCAGTGGCAAGCATGGTTTTGCGAGCGCGGAAGATATGCACTTCATTGGTCTGGATATCCATCACATAGGCTCCCCAGCAGGAAATGCCGGGAATGAAACCGTCATCCTGGACTATATGGTGTTGGGTGATCAGATCTATGGCGATACTGTTTTCAAAGATATCGATGTTGCTGTTTTTGCGGCAGCTTTCGGTGAGCGCTTCCATGATCTGATGCCCGGTGGAATCTGCCGCGTAAGCGACGCGACGGTGCCTGTGGCCGCCCTCCATGGTCAGAGAGAGGTTTTCCAGGCGGTTGTCATAGTGTTCGTTTTCCAGGGTAAAATCTGTTCCCAGATCGATAAGGTATTGAATCAGCCTGGGGCCTTCGGCAATGATCTGGCTGATCACCTGCCGCTTGCCCAATTCCGCGCCGGCGATAAAAGTATCCTCACAATGGCCGGAAAACGTATCCGCTTCGTCCAGAACTGCCGCTATACCACCCTGGGCATAGTCTGTGTTGCAGTTGAACAAGCCTCGTTTGGTCACAATTGCCACTTTGCCCAGGCGTGAAACCTGCAGCGCATAGACCAAACCCCCAATTCCGCTTCCGATCACCAGAAAATCGTAGTCTCTCAAATCAATTTCCTTTTACAATCATTGCCATTACATAGGCGTCTTCATCAGGTAAGGTGTAATATCCTTTGCGCAACCCGACGCGCTGGAAACCAAACCCTTCATACAGGGCCAGCGCAGCCAGGTTGGACACCCGAACATCCAGGTAAAAATGGGTGAACCCTTTGTCGGTTAGCTGGCGGAGCGTCTTTTCCAGCAGCTCCTTGCCATAACCCTTACGATGATAAGCGGGATCGATCGCCAGATTGATGATCACGCTTTCGTCGATCACATTGTGATACATAATATAACCCACCAGGGTGGCATCTTCACAGATCACCCAGGATTCCCCAAAGTCTGAGCTGCTAAAGGCATCTTCCGGCCAGGGGCTGCTGAACACCTGCTTTTCGATCTGCAACACGGCGGGCAGGTCGTCCTGACGCATGGGGCGGGTTACTCTCAATTGGAATTCCTGTTACATCTTTTCCGGCGCACTGATGCCCATCAGGTCCAGACAGATGGCCAGCACGTTTCTCACCGTATCTATCAACAGCAGGCGCGCCTGCGAAAGTTCCTTGTCCTTGCCTCCCACCACTTGGTGTTTGTTGTAGAAGCGGTGGAAAAGGCCGCAAAGCTCCTCTGTGTAGGTGGCAAGGCGGTGAGGTTCGCGAAATTCCGCTATCAGCTCCAGCAGTTCAGGTAAATCGGTGAGTTTCTGGATCAGAGCGAGTTCCTCAGCTTTGACCAGTTTTTCGCAGAGCTCCTTTTTGAAGGTTCTGGGCAGGACCTTGTCTTTTTTGGCTTTCTTGATAATACTGCAGATGCGGGCGTGGGCGTACTGGCAGTAATAGACCGGATTTTCGTTGTTTTGTTGCAGAGCGAGTTCCAGATCGAAGTTCAGATGAGCGTTGGCCTTGCGCGCAATAAAGAAATAACGTGCCGCGTCTTTTCCCACCACGCCCACAAGATCGTCCATGGTGACAATCTTGCCGGCTCTTTTGCTCATTTTGACCTTTTCTCCGCTCTCAAACAGGTTTACCTGTTGCAGGAAGATGATTTCCAGCATGTTCTCATCGTATTTGAGGGCCTGGAAAGCAGCTTTCAGCCTGGGCACATAGCCATGATGGTCGGGGCCAAAAATGTCTATCAGTTTGGTGAATCCTCTTTGGATTTTGGTCAGGTGGTAAGCCAGATCGGGAACGAAGTAGGTGATCGAGCCATCACTTTTCATCAGCACGCGGTCTTTATCGTCACCAAATTTGGTGGAGCTGAACCAGATGGCGTCTTCCTTTTCATATGTGCAATCGGCCTCGGTAAGGTAGCTGAGAACCTCTTCTACCATGCCTTCCATGCGCAGGGTTTTCTCGGAGACCCAGCTTTCAAAAGTAACCCCAAATCTTTCCAGAGATTGCCTTTGCATCTCAAGCATCTCGTTGAGAGCAAATTCCTTAAGGTGTTCGGAGCGCTCTTTTTCGGGCATCATAAACACCCGCACTCCCTCGGTGGCGTTGAGTCTGTGAGCCAGATGCTTCACATACTCGCCATGATAGGCATCATAGGGGAATTCGCCGATGTTTTCGCCGTGTATCTCGCGCAGTCTGAGCTCCAGGCTTTCCGCCAGGATATCGACCTGATTGCCCGCGTCGTTGATATAGAACTCACGTGAGGGTTGGTAGCCAACTTTCTTCATGACGCGATAAAGCGTATCGCCAAAAGCGGCTGCCCTGGCACTGACTATATTCAATGGCCCAGTTGGATTCGCGCTGACAAACTCCAGCAGAACTTTCTCTTCCTGGCCGAACTCTGAGTCTCCAAAACTCGGCCCTGCCTTGTGGATTTCCCACAGCATGTCGTGATACAGCGCTTTGGAGAGATGGAAATTCAAGAATCCGGGGCCAGCCAGTTCCACCTTCTTGTAAAACTTGTTCTTCTTCAATTCCTTGATCAGCTTTTCAGCCAGCACTTTGGGGGCTGTCTTGTTCTCTTTGGCAAGGATCATGGCCACATTGGTAGAATAATCCCCATGGTCGGCCAGATTAGGTATTTCAACCGTGAACTCGCGCTGCTGGCTGAGGTTCAGGTCTTGCAATATCTTGCAGATGTTGTCATGGATTAGGTGTTTGATCATGCGGAAGCCCTTCCTTGTTATGGCTTGAAAGCTGTTCAAATAACTGGTCTATCTTGTAGAAATTACGTTTTTCAGGCAGGAATATATGCAGGATCACATCTCCCAGATCGACCAGTATCCACTGCCCAAACTCCAGCCCGGCTTTGCCGAGTACGCTCAGTTTGTGTTCCTTGGCCATATCCAGCACATGGTTTGCGATAGCTTTGTTATGCAGATCGGCGTTACCTTCGCAGACAACGATTGCATCTGCATAGTCGATGATGCTTTCCACATCGTACACGCGGATGTTTTCCGCTTTCTTGTCGTTCAGCCATTCCAGAATGGCTTCGAGCTTGATATTGTCAGACAATATCTCCTCCACTTACTTCAATCTCATACATATACACTTGTAGCTGTCGCTAATCCTTCATATAATCTTTAAAGTCCTCACCCAGGATGATTGTGAACTGGACATCCGACTCGGGATTACGTGCCAGCGTATAACGCTGGATACCAGTCATCCTTTGCAGGCGCCGCAGGTCTTGCTCATCTCCGTTGTTGAGAACCAGCACCGATTTATTGTAAATTGGGTAGGGGGTGCTGCTTACCCTAAGCACGTCGATATTCTTGTCCTTGATATACACGCTGTAATCTGCTGCCAGCTTTTCGATGCCACAACCATTGCTTACTTCCACCCGAATAGCCGGCAAGTTTTCCTCGTTATCTTGATTACGCTCGAGCAAGCCAAACATTCTGGTAAAATATGCCAGCAAAGCCAAGGCTATCAACAAGACCAGGATCAGCAGATAGCGCCAGGGACGCTTAGGGGTCAAATCTTCAGATACACCGTTTATTGTCAAATTCAATGTATTATTCCTTGCCATCCAACAAGTTGGCAAACGCGTCCCGCAGAGAGGAAAAGCTTGTCTCGAAAGCTTCGGGTATCACCCTTTGGCCGCCGATCACAGTCATAAAGTTGCAATCTCCGCTCCAGCGGGGAACCATGTGCAGGTGCAGATGTTCGTCGATCCCGGCCCCGGCTGCTTTGCCCAAGTTCATCCCAAGATTTACTCCTTCGCAGGCATAGACAGACTTGAGGGCTATCTCTGCTTGCTGTGCCAGATGGCCCAATTCTGCCAGCTCTTCCGGTTTTAGCCCGGAAAGCGAAGCGCAATGCCTGTAGGGAACCAGCATGATATGCCCGTTGTTGTAGGGATAACGGTTGAGCATGGCATAACAAAACCTACCCCGGTAAAAGATCAAGTTTTCGGCATCCGCCTCAGTATCCTGCCAGCGGCAAAGGATGCAATCTCCAGGCTTGGGCGAACGGATATATTCTGAACGCCAGGGAGAATACAAGTATTCCTTATTCATAGGGGTCTTCTATGAATTGCTCGCGCAGACCCAGGATATGTCCTTCCGGAACGTGCGCGTGCACCAGGATGTTGTGTCCTTCCAGGATGCAGTCTTCGCTGATATAGCTGTCGGAAATGAGGCTGTTCGGTCCGATCGAGCATCCCGTCCGCACTGTTGTCTTTCCTTTCAGGATGCAGTTTTGGAAGATTTCCACATCCGGCTCGATGGCAACTTCATCATCGATATACACGGTATTGGGATTGTGGATCACCACCCCGTTGTTCATCCATTTGCGGCGAATTCTGTCTACAAAGAGGTCTTCCAGTTCCGCGAGCTGTTCCTGAGAGTTGACGCCGGCCACCTCCATCAGATCCTCCAGCACCACAAAGGAGACGGTCTTGCCCGCTGAATGCAATATGGAAACTACGTCCGTTAGATAGTATTCATGCTGATTATTGGCGTTGGATATCTGTTTCAGGGACGCAAAGAGGTCTTCAGATTTGAAGCAATAGATTCCCGTGTTCCATTCTTTGATGGCGCGTTGTGTTTCGGAAGCGTCTTTGTATTCCACAATACCCATCACCTGTCCCTTGTCATCCCGCAAGATGCGCCCATACTTGCCGGGATCGTCAAGGAAAGCGGTGAGGACGGTGCAGGAAGCCTGGCTGCGCAGATGCTCCTGATACAGGCGGGACATAGTTTCGCGGCCAAGCAGGGGAACGTCGCCGCACAAAATCAAAACATCATGTCCATGATCATGGAATATCGGTTCTGCCATCATTACCGCATGGCCGGTGCCCAATTGTTCGGTCTGTTCGACAAACTCCAACCTTTCATCTTCCGCGAGGCAGGCTATCACGCTTTCTTTCTGGAAACCCACCACGATGCATACACGCAGGCATTCAGAGTCCAGCGCCAGATCCACGACCCTTTGGATCATGGGTTTTCCGGCGATGGGAAAAGTTACCTTGGCCCGGGTCGATTTCATCCGGGTGCCTTTACCTGCAGCAAGGATCACAGCTGCGAGGTTATTCATTACATATCTCCTTGTGATTCTATTTCTTGTATTAATGTCTCAATGTTTTTGCGCAGCACAGGATGCTCCAGATTGGGAGCCAGCTCAGCCATAAGCCTGAGCGCGAAAAGCCTGCGATGCATTTCGGGGTGCGGCACGGTCAGCTTGTCGGTGTTGATGACCAGATTGCCATACAACAGGATATCGATGTCGATCAGGCGTGGCCCCCATTTCTCCTTGCGTACCCTGCCCAGTTTTTGCTCTATCTCCAGTGCTGCTTCCAGAAGCTCCAGGGGCGGGAGGGTGGTTTCGATCTCCAAGACCTTATTGTGGAAATCCGGCTGGTCTGTCTTGCCCCAGGGTCTGGTTTTGGCGAGGCTTGAAGCTCTCTGGATCCTGATTCCCGGTTGAGCGGCCAGTTCCAGACAGGCTTTATGTATCTGTTCCCGGGGCTGTTCAAGATTTGCGCCGAGGCATAGGTAGGCGTTCATGAGCGGGTTCTGGAAAGCTCCACCTCCACCGATCTCAGGCTGCCCGGGATGGGTACAGAGGGTTTCTGGATGCACAGCGTCACTTGCTGGATCAGCGGAAAGTCAGCCAGCAGTTTGGTGGCCAGTGTGTTGGCGCAATCTTCAAGCAGCAGAAACTGGTGAGTTTCCATCACTGTTTTGATTTCCTGGTAAACTTTAGTATAATCTATGGTATCTTCCAGGCGTCTGATACGGTCGTCAATCCGGGGATCTGTAAAGAGTTGTGCTGTCACTATAAAGCGCTGTCCCAGTTTCCGTTCTTCATCGTGAAGTCCGTGAAAACCATAAAAAACCATCTCATTCAACCTGATGATCATAATTTCCTTCCTATGCTTACCTGCATTTTACCGCCAATCTTTCTATCAAACAACCTGACAATATAAAAACTAAGCGCCATGGCTCCGAAAGCAATAAGGATAGATGGCAGTTCTGACAGACTGCGGGAAGCCAGCCAATAACCAAAAAAAAGAAAGGTCAGAGGCAGCAGAAACACCAATATGGCAGATAATACCCGGTTGCCGGGAGCAATATTCAATTGCACCAGATCGCCTTCCTGTAGCCGTAGATCGGTGATTATCTCAAACACCGCGGGAGTGCTTTTGGCAAAACACATACCTTGCATGGAGCAGCTCTTGCAGCCTCCGCCCCGCGTAACTTCCACTTTTACCCGGCTTCCTCGCACCTCAATCACGGTGCCCACGTCTTCCGGCAGTTCTTCTTTCATCCCTTCACTTCCTTGCCTGGCTGCCTGCTGCCAACCGGGCCAGTATCGCGCTGCTGGAAAGCCCTTCCTTAAAAGCCAGGCTGTGGACTACACCGCCCCTGCTCAAGACAAAATCCGAGCCTACTATATCTTTCACTGCCCAATCTCCGCCTTTTACAAGGACATCCGGGCAGATCAATTCTATCAGTTCAGATGGCGTATCCTGTTCAAAGATCACCACGCAATCCACGCATTCCAGGGCTGCCAAAACCAAAGCTCGTTCTTGCTGGGGGATGACCGGGCGACTGTCGCCCTTGAGCCTGGACACGCTGGAATCGCTGTTGAGCCCGACAATGAGACGGTCTCCCAGTTCGCGGGCTTCTTCCAGATAGCATACATGGCCTGCATGCAGGATATCGAAGCAGCCGTTGGTAAACACTATTTTGCTCCCCTGCTTGCGCCAGCTTTCAAGCAGAGAGGGAAGCTCTTGCCAGGTTTTGATCTTAGCGCTGCTCATTGTAGCTCTTCAGCAGTTCGTCCGGGCCTACGCTGGCTGTGCCCACGATGCCGCAGGCGACTCCGGCGGCGTGATTTGCCACTTTTGCCGCAAGATGGATATCCGCGCCGCTCACGTAAGCCAGGGTCAGAGCGCTGATGACGGTGTCGCCGGCTCCGGAAACGTCAAACACTTCCCGAGCCGCGGTGGGCAGGTGCCTGGCTTGTTTGCCGCCGTCGAAAACATACATTCCCAGACTGCCTCTGGTCACAATCAGGTTTTTGATCTGCATCTCGCTGCGCAATTGGCTGGCAGCAGCCAGAAACTCGTCCTCGCTTTCAAATTCCATATCCAGAATGTCCTGCAATTCGCGGAAATTGGGTTTGAAGATATCCACTCCCCGATACTGCCTGAAATTCCTATGTTTGGGATCAACGGCCACTGGAATGCCCAGACTTTTTGCCAGTTCCAAAGCCCCGGAGATCACCTCTCTGGTCAATACCCCCTTGTTGTAATCTTCAATAATCAGCGCCTGGCAGCCGGGAAGAAGCCTGCGCAAGCTGTCAAGGAGGGCTGTCCGGGCTTCGTTTCCCAGGTCAATTTGGGTCTCGCGGTCGATACGTACGATCTGCTGGTTCGTTGCTACGATCCTGGTCTTCAGGGTTGTCTTTCTGTCCGGATCGGCGATCAAACCGTCAGTTGCCAGGCCTTTGCGCTCCATTATCTGTTTCAGGTCTTGCGCCGCGCTGTCCCTGCCGGTCACGCCAAGCAAGATTGCATCCCCGCCCAGGGATTTTACGTTCAACGCAGCGTTTGCGGCGCCACCCAGGCGGAACTCCTCTTTCTGAGCTTCCAGGACAGGCACGGGCGCTTCGGCGGAAATGCGCTCCACCTTGCCCCAGATGTAATGATCCAGCATGATGTCGCCCAGAACGAGGACGCGTTGCTTGCCAAACTTGGCCAGAAACTCCCTGATCATGATTTCTCCAGTGGATACTGGCCGTTGAAGCAGGCGTAGCAATACTCGTCCGGACTGTGCAGGCAAGCTCTCAGTTCATCCAGTTCCAGGTGCTTGAGGCTGTCAACCCCCGTCCGTTGCCGGATTTCTTCCAGGCTGAAGCGGTTTGCCACCAGTTCTTCGGGATGGGGCGTATCGATGCCGTAATGGCAGGAATGGCACACCTGGGGCGAGCCGATGCGCAGGTGTATCTCAGCCGCTCCGGCTCTTTTGATTATCTTCACTATCTTGCGGATGGTGGTTCCCCTCACGATTGAGTCGTCAATCAACACCACTCTTTTGCCTTCAAAGAAGTTGGGCAGGGCGTTGAATTTCTGATGCACGCTCTCGTCGCGGATGGTCTGTTCCGGTTTGATAAAGGTTCGTCCGACATAGTGGTTGCGGATCAGGCCTATGGAAAGTGGGATGCCTTTTTCTGCCGCGTATCCCACCCCGATAAAGTTAGACGAGTCCGGCACGGGCACCACGCAGTCCGCCTGCAGATCGGGGTCTTTTTGGGCAAGCCGGGCACCGATCTTTTCCCTCACGTCAAACACGTTTTCGCCAAAATGGAAACTGTCCGGACGCGAGAAATAGATGTGTTCAAAACTGCAATAGGCATTTCTGTGCCGTTCCCGGTAAAGATTGGGATCGTTTTCCATCACTGTGGTTCCCTCGCTGTTTACCCTGATGATTCCGGCTGGAGGCACTTCCCGCCGCTCCAGTACACCCAGGATATCCAGGACGCAGCTTTCAGAGGCTACCACCACAGCCCCGTCCCGGGTTTTGCCCCACACCATGGGCCGGATGCTGAGCGGATCGCGAAACATGTAGAGTTCGCTGCGGGTGCAGAATACGCTGGAATACGCGCCTTTGATATCGCGCATCAACAGGCGGATGGCGTCAGCGATTTCCCGTCCCTGGGAGATTTGCCAGGCAATGTATTTGACCAGCAGCTCGCCATCGTTGTCGCTGTTGAAATAGACGTTTTCCGCTTCCAGTTTGGCCCTTACGGCGGCATAGTTGACGAGGTCGCCATTGCTGGCCAGGGCGTAGGAAGGGCCAAAGAGGGTCTCCACCAGGTGGGGTTGCGAGTTGAAGCTGGTGGCGCTGCCTTTGGTGGGATAGCGGACATGGCCGATAGCCAGGCTGCCGGGCAGGGAATCCAGCACATCTTCGTGGAAAACATCCTTCACCAGGCCCATGCTCTTGTGCAGCCTCACCACCTTGCCATCGCTCACAGCCATGCCGCAGCTTTCCTGGCCCCGGTGTTGCTCGGTAAACAGCCCCAGTGTCGCAAGATTGGCAGCTTCAGGGCTGCCGAATACGCCTATGATCCCGCACATCAGCTTTTCCCTTTGCCGGAAAAATCCAGCTTGTTCTCACGCTTTTCAAGCAAGCGCAGAATGTTTTCCTGATGCTTGTAGATGATCAGCGCCGCCACCACCATGGTGAACCACGGAATGGAAGGAGCTCCGGAATGATACCAGTTCCAAAAGAATTGAGCCAGGCAGAGAAAAAGCACCCCGGTCACGGATGCCAGGGAAACATAGCGGGTGAGAGCCACGATCAGCACAAAGAATATCAGGGTGGCAAAAAGCGGAACGGGAGCCGCATAGATGAACACGCCCGCTGCAGTGGCAACGCCTTTGCCTCCCTTTCCTCCCAGAAAGATGGAGTACATGTGCCCCAAAATGACCATCAGGGCAGGCAACAGAGCCACGAATGGATCGATGGGGCTATCGAACAGGGCGGGAAAACAGGCGGGGATCACGCGCAGGCAGAGCCAGGCCACGCAGAAGCCTTTGAGAAGGTCAAACAGCAGCACCAGGACTCCGGTTCCCGCGCCAAACTGGCGCAGGGCGTTGGTGGCTCCGATATTTCCGCTGCCGCCGCTACGGATGTCCTTGCGGTGCAACAGCCTGCCAAGCAGGTAACCGAAGGGGACGCTGCCGAGCAGATAGCTGGCGGCGCATACGATTAGCCAGAGAAGCGGGAAAGTCATTGTTCCAACTCGCTTTCTTTTTTACCTTTAAAAATTAACTTGATGCTCACGCCTTCGAAGGAGAACATGTCCCTGATCTGATTTTGCAGGTAGCGGCGGTAGTTCTCGCTCACCAGGGCGGGCTGATTGCAGAAAAAGACGAAGGTGGGGGGCTTGACCGCCGCCTGGGTCACATAGTGGATCTTGACATGCTTGCCCGTTTTGTGTGTGGGTGGGCGGCGCTCCACAACCTGTTCCATAAAGCGGTTCAGTTCGCTGGTGCTGATCCTCTTTTTGCTTTCTTCCTCGATCTTGACCACCATTTCCATCACCCGGTTGATGCGCTGGCCTGTTTTGGCGGAGATGAACAGCACCGGAGCGTATTGCAAAAATGGCATCTCCTCGTGCAGGCTGGCTATGAACCTGCCGGTGCTGCCGCTGTCCTTTTCCACCAGATCCCATTTGTTGAAGACCACCATCACTTCCTTGTGCCTGCGTTTGGCGTAGGAGGCGATCTTCACATCCTGGGCGGAAAGGGGCTCATCGGCAGCCAGCACGATAACCACCACATCCGAGCGGTCAACCGCTTCGATGGTGCGCATCACGCTGTAATATTCCACTCCATAGTTGACCTTGGTCTTGCGCCGCAGTCCTGCTGTGTCGATCAAGATATATTCGTTTCCATGATAGCGGAAGACACTGTCGATGGCATCCCTCGTGGTGCCGGGCACATCTGTCACGATCTGTTTTTCCTGCCCCAAAAGCAGGTTGACGATGGAGGACTTGCCCACATTGGGTTTGCCTACCACGGCTATCTTGATGCGTTCATCGGCGGGTTCATCCGCCGCGGCTTGGGTATCCGGCATCAGTTTGAGCAGCTCATCCAGGAAGTTTCCGGTGTTGCGTCCGTGACTGGCTGAGATGGGGAAGGGGTCGCCATAGCCAAGCTGCAAAAAGTCGTAGAGTTCCCACTCAAACTTCTCGCTGTCTGTTTTGTTGGCTACCAGCATCACCTTATCCCGGTGGGGATAGAGGATGCGGGCTATCTCGCGGTCGATGTCGGTGCTTCCGGTTTGAGCGTCCACCATAAAGATGATCAGGTCGGATTCATCGATGGCCAGGATGGCCTGATGCCGGATCATCTTGTCCATCGCTTCGCCGCTGTCAAAAACAATGCCTCCGGTATCCACCAGCTTGAAAACCTTGCCGTTCCATTCCACGTCTTCATATTTGCGGTCTCGCGTGATACCCGCTTCCGGATCCACAATAGCCACCCGCTTACGGCATAAGCGGTTGAATAACGTGGATTTGCCCACGTTGGGGCGTCCCACTATGGAGACAACGTGTTTCCTCATTGTGCTTTTCTCATTTCAAGCTGATTTTTGGCGCAAGTCTTTTCTCAGCCGCTATTTTGTCAATGGCTTAGTGCTTCACGCGGTTGGATGGCACGCCAGGGGGATTCAGGTTTTGCCAAAGCGCCTGGATTCAGGAGCAGACCTCAGCCGCCAGGCCGCCTGCGGTGAGCTGGGAAAGATAGAGGTCAGGGCAGGCGTTGATTTCCAGGATCACCGGCCCGTTGACCGACACCGCCACGTCCCATCCTGCGAATTCCAGTTCGTGGAAGGCGTGGCATGCTCTTTCAACCAGGTTTTTCAGCTCCTGCCAATGCTCCACCGTCACGTCTTCGAAGCGGATTCCGCTGTTGGGATGCGCCTCATAACTCAGCGTGTCGTAAAAAGCTGTGCCCACCCTGTCCAGTCTGCCAGTTTCCAGATTCACATTCAAAGCCAGGCCGCCCTTGTGCATATTGTCCACAACCTGGCCGTCCCTGCCAAAGCGGATGCTGGCGGCGAGTATCTTTGCCTGGCCACGCCGGTAGCGGCTCAGCACCCTGATCGAGTTTACGGAATCGGGATAGACCCGGCTCAGGGACTCGCATTGCTCAACGCCAGGCTGCAGGATGAACGGGCGTTTTCCGCAGCGCTGCCTGATCTGTTGCGCAGATAGTATCTCACCGCCGTGTTTGAAGTTGCCATCGGCATTGAGGTCGTAGGCAAAGATATCCGTGCCAAGCCTGCCCATACTGTATTTGAGGATCAATCTGCCTGATTTCTGGCTTTGGATCAGGACGTCGGCGGCGCTGTCCGTCAGAGGCTGGCCATCCGCGCCGTAAAAGCGTCTTCCCCTGTATTTGAGGATTATGCCCGGATGCGGAAGGCCATAGCGTTCCATCAGGTCTGCAAATAGGCTTTTATCCCTGCAGATGATGCTGTAATTGTGGGGAGTGTGGGCTCGTTGCGAAATCCTCCACCAAGTGGTGGGAGGCACGTAGCTCTTCATTTGGGCAAGGCTGAGCTGGCAGTCCTTCGCGAACATCCGGTGCTGGAAATACTGCTGGGGAAATGCGCGCCAATGCAGGCTGAGGGCCAGGAATTCCCAGATCTGCCGCGCCAATGGTTTGCGTGGCTTCACCATCCTGTAGCTGTCAACGCACTCCCCCAATATGGAGTAGAACCCCTTTATCCTTTCAACGTAAGCTTTGATTATATACATGCTGTTCCCTGTCGCTTTTTCTTTGGCAAGCCATGGTTGCTCATCTTTTCCACCGCTTGGGTTCAGTCAAGAAAAACCGCATCACTTCAGTTTTAAATATTGTCCACGAATTACACGAATTATAAAGGGTGGAAAGGTGAAATGGTGGAAAGGAGCCCTGAAAACAAGCACCCCAGACCATACTCCGTGTCATCCCGGGCAGACGGGGCCCCTCTGGGGTGGCTGACCCGGGATCCAGTCTTTTAGAAACGCCCACGAATTACACGAATTAACACGAATTATAAGAACAGGATTGGGGCAAGTGTCCAGCCAAAAAACAACCACCCGATACCGAAACAAAGCCCCCCAGACTACCAACCGTGTCATCACGGCCTGAGAGCTGTGATCCAGTCTTTTAGAAACAACCACCCGACCCCGAAACAAACCACACCAAACCATAAAACTGTGTCATCACGGCCTGCGAGCCGTGATCCAGTCTTTTAAAAACAATCACCCGACCACAAAACAAAGCGCATCAGACACCAACCCGTGTCATCCCGGGCAAGCCGGGGTCCTCGACGGATCGGCAACGATCCGTTGGGGTGAGATAGCTTGCCCCGGGATCCAGTCTTTTAAGGCTTCAAACAACCACCATAAACATCACCTGACAAGCGTAACCTTTTTACTCAACGCCCCTATCCCATTGACCTTCAGGTTGAGAATGTAAACACCGCTGGAACACTGCCTGCCAGCTTCATCCCTGCCATCCCAATAGCTGAATTGCTCACCTGCCTTGCCGGGATCAAGCGCGATGCTCTTTACTCTTTGTCCCTTGATGTTGTAGATGTCTATGCTTGTGCTTGTTACCCTTGTTTTGTTATTACACTGATTGGAGGACAGAATAACCTTGAGATTGGTGAAAACCGTAAAGGGATTGGGATAGGCGGCAAGCTTCGGGGCAGGTAGCTCCGGAACCACCGGATCGTCAATGGCAACCCAGGGCTCTGCTCCATACTCATAACAGCCCATGTCGATGCGACCATCCCAGATGCGCCAGTTGCCTGCCAGATCGTAAGGAAGCAGGCCAAGGCCCTCCGTGTCCGGAGTCCCGCAGTTGATGCAGGGTGAGGCGGCGGAAAGGCTGTAATAGAGCGGATCGTTGGTATCATCACCACCCAGAAAGAGGGGGTTGCCAGTGATATTGGTATCAGAGTAGTTAATTGTACAACCAATCCATGGCCAAATATCGCTATAACCATTCCTGATCAGGTTGTTTTCGAGGGTCAATGTAGTGGGGATACCTGTCCCATCCATGGGATTGATGGCGATTTCCTTGGACCTGTTGTTATAAAATATGCAGTTGGAGATTGTTACATTCCCATTTACCATCAGAGCTTCGCCGTTACCGGTATGCCCGGAAAAGGTGCAATTGGTGATGTTCATCTCCGGATATGTGTGTCCAACTATTAACACACCTCTTTCGTTGCAGTTTATATTCGAAAACAAACAGTTCCGGAACGTATAATACTGTTGTGATTGGGGATTTAAAACTCCACCAAAACAAATAGCCTGAGCATCATCATCCGCCATTGATAGATTAGTAAATATTGAATTCTCTACTGTAAAACTCTGTCCTGCCGATGTCCATATTAAAGGCTTTGCCCACACTTGATTACTGGTATATGTTGATGCTGCGTTTCTGAAAACTGAGTTCCGGATTGTTCCGGTGATGTAGCCATCAGTATATAACATTCCCATTTGGTCGGTTGTTATATCCTCGATCGTAATACCATCCCAAAATACATTTGAAGCCCGTGAAATATCTATCACTGCATACAAATCCGGACTCAGTTCATGCATCCTGAGGTTTTTCAGGTGCAGCGCTTCTTCCTCAAAGCCCCAGATAGCACAACTGTTGTCCGATCCGGTGGAAGTGATGGACAGGTCCTCCAGGCTGGCATTGCTCTGATAAAAGCTTGTGAATACATTTAAAGGATTGTATTGCACATTGGCATAAAATGGGTCCATCTCACCCACTACCTGGGTCTCCTCAATCCCTGCACCCCTGACCCTTACCCAGCTTTTTAAAGGTATTGGAAACACCTGCTGGTTGACGGTGCGGGAATAGGTGCCCGGAAGCAGGTGTACCGTCTTAGGGTTCGAGCTGTCGGAGGCAACCCTGTAGATTGCCGTTCTGATTGTCTTGAGGGCTGTCGCGGGACTCAAACCGTCGTTGGCGTCGTCTCCCTCCGGAGACACGTATAGGTCGTGGTTGATCTCCTGGTGATGGAACGCCTGGGCGTCTATCAGCAGTTCAAATTCATTGCCGGAAGCCCTTAAAGCTGCGGCGTAGAAACTGCTGGGATTGGTTACCGTGAACATCTCGAGGGGAATGCTCAGGTCATTGTTGATCGAGTGGGCAACTATATCCTGTCCTGCCCCGGCTGTGTTGTTGTATATGGAACAGCGGTTAACCGGATCAAAGGTAACGTTTACTGACCCCATGTAGCCATTGATGTATATACCACCTGCCATTATATAAGCATAATTGTCAAATATCCGAACCCCACTCAGCACTGTCGTGCTCTTAAATATGTTTATGCCTGCTCCGTATGGAGAAGCATTTCCAAACAGTGAACAATTTGTAATTACTGATGTGCTATTCTCCCCTAATGATATTCCTGTCCTGCTATTAGTTATGGAAAAGCCACGGATACTGATGTTCTGGACATTTTGGTTGACTCTTATGCCTCGCGCATTCAGGCCGCCATCAATGATGGTTGAAGCAATATATGAGGGGTCATTGGATGAATATTCCAAACTTACGATAACGATATTGTTTACAGAAATATTTACATTCTCCATATACCTGCCCGGGTACACAAGAATTGAATCCCCGGGTGACGATGCTGTAACCGCCGTTTGAATACTGGAATATTGCCCTGCTCCGTTGATATCGACAATTCTGGTTACGGCACGCAGCCCCATGCCCATCAAACACAAGAGCCCGGCTATGATCCATCTATATCTTTGCATGTCAACTCCCATAAGCGGGGAGGGCATAAAGCTGTGCCCCAGATGCTGGCGCAAGACTCCACCCCTTGTTTTTACGGCTCTTTGAGGGCATACGGCACTCCTCGTTACTAACAATCTTATTATTGCAAAGCTACTAAGCGCATTTTATCATCTGATAATTACAGGTCAAGTTCTTTTTTCTCTTTGTCGGTATCCGCGGCTGACGCCGTATGATATTCTTTGCTTTTGCGTTATCACAATTTACTTTTTTCTGGCATGACATTCTTCCGTTTGCAGTTTCATACTTTGCTTTATTTGAGTATGATGATCTTGCGTTTGTGTTTTCATTACTGGCTCTCTGTCCGCATGAAGTCCAAGAGCCAACTTGTCTGGAGGCAGTTTGCAGTCTGGTAAGGCTCTTGAACTCCATGCTGGCTGTGTTTGGAGTTCGAGACGGCAATATAGGTTTCATGCTTATGCAAGTCCTGAAGCCGGCTCGGACTTCAAACATTATTATCAAACACTGGCTCCCAGCTCAAGCGGTTCACACATATTTACGCGGATAATATAAGGGCTGCCGAAGTCTGTTCGGCAGAGGCAACGGAGTTGCCTGTCTGGAAGAGACCTCCGGTCTCTGTGGCAAACGGACTTTGCCACCCCTGGGAACTGGATCCCGGGTCGCTGCCCGGGATGACACAGTTTTGAGGTCCGGTGTGTTTTGTTTCGGGGGGAACCATTCCACCGTCAAATATCTGCGCTTTTATCTGCGCCAATCTGCGTGAACTACCTTTTCACCTTCAAATATCCTGCTGATCCTGTCGATCCCGTTATCCGCGTTCTATAATCCTTTCCACCATTTCACCAACTCATAAACAGAACGCAAACAATATAGTATTACATTCACCAAATACAATGTCAATAATCTGCATATTCCTTCATAGCGCCCTCCCTTGCTGCTCCTGCATTTGGTGCCATCATCCTTAGGTCATCCCTCACCAAGTTAAGGATGACCTACGGAAAATATAGACTTAGCCCACCCCGTCAAATGAGGGCGGCATTTATTTCAGGCATGCGCATTAATTGGCAAGTTCCGCGCGAAAGGGGCAAAGAAAAGCCCCCAAGTGGCTGGGGGCTGAAGGATTATGCAGCGCGTTGCGGCTGCCTAACGTAATATCTTACTTAACGATAACGAATTCGATGCGGCGGTTTTCGGCGCGGCCTTCTTCAGTATCGTTGGTGGCGATGGGTTGGGAGGAGCCAAAGCCCTGGGTGGTGAGGCGGGCTTCATCGATGCCGTTGCTGGCCAGGAATTTCTTCACAGACTCGGCGCGACGCAGGGAGAGGTCATCGTTGTATTTATCGGTGCCGACGTTGTCGGTGTGGCCCTGGATGTCGAGTTTGACCTTGGGGCTTTTCTGCATGGCTTCCACCACTTCTTTGAGGATGTCCTGGGCTTCATCGGTCAGCTTGTCGCTGTCAAATTCAAACTGGACTCCCTTGAGGGAGAAGTCTTCTTCCATGGTCACATAGTTGCGCAAGATGCGGGTGGGTTTTCTGCGGGCGGAGCTGTCGTCCTTTTTGCCGCCGAAGGTGTAGCCAACGCTCAGGTATGGATTGAGGAAGCCGTCGTTCATGTCGTCTTCTTCGAGGTTGTCGATCTTGTCGTTGAGTGAGTGCACAAGCTGCAGGCCAAGGTCCATATTCAGGTTCCATTTGGTCATGAAAGACACGCCCACGCCAAAGGTGGGAAGCATAAATGCCAGGCCGCTTTCGTCAAATTCTGTCTTTTTGCCACCCGCCACCGGCTGGAGGTAACCCTCGGAGCTGAAGCTGGCAAGGCCCAGGCCCAGATTGGCGTAGGGGGCGATGCGGGTCAGGGCGCAGTCTTCAAAATTGATGACCGCTTTCTTGGTGGGACGGTATTTTACCAGCAGGTCGGCGCCGAACAGGCTGGCTTCGTAGTTGCCGGTTTGATTTTGTTTTTCCACATCGCGCTCGCCGCCCATGCGGGTCATATAGGGAGCGATGCCGACGCTCAGATAGTCCTTGAGCCATGCTTCATAGGAAAGGCCGAAATTGCCGTGGGTGTCGTCAGTTCCGTCAAAATCGCTTTTGGACATGGTGAGTCCGCCGCGCAGGCTAACGGTGCTTTCAAAGGCGAAAGCAAGCTGTGAGACAGCCATTATAACCAATGCTATCAGAATGATGCGTGTAATCTTTGTCATTAAATTTACCTCATATTTTTTGTGGTTCGAGTCATAATATTCCGATGCCAGTTTAAGTCAAGGAAATAATTCATCCCTATCAACTAACTGTGGTGCAAAGGGCAAAGACGCGGGAAAGCCGCATCTGAAGGGATCCTCGCACAGAAATGATACCGTGGACAATCCATAGGGAACAATTCGGTTGGAAAAAACTGCGGAGAGCTTCCTCCGCGAGGTCGGATTGTTCTTTTCAATTGACAAGAAATCAGCCGTGTATTTTTCTTGTTTGAAATATATCTTAGGGATAAAGCACTATACATGAGACTGTTTGAAACACATGCCCACCTCGACCTGCCGGATTTTGAACCAGACCGGGAAGCGCTGATCCAGAAATGCTTCGACAGCGGAATCGAGTATATCATCAACATCGGTTTTAACCGCGAAACCTCGCTTAATTCGCTGGAACTGGCGAAGAAGCATCCCCATATCTTTGCCACGGTGGGATACCATCCCCACGATGCCACCGATTTCGATGCCGAGTTTGTGAAGCGTCTGGCCAGAGAAAAAAAGGTGCTGGCGATCGGAGAGATCGGTCTGGACTTTTTCCGCAACCTGTCGCCTTTTACGGTGCAGCGGGATGTTTTTTACAACCAGGCGATGCTGGCCGTGGATTATGACCTGCCGATTGTGGTGCACAACCGGGACGCTCACCAGGAGTGCTTCAAGATACTGAAAAGCGTAAACGCCAAAGACGTTGTATTCCACTGCTTTTCCGGCGATATCATCTTTGCCCAGCAGGTGCTGGACGAGGGCTGGCTGATCTCCTTCACCGCCACGGTCACCTATGCCAACTCCAATCTGAACGACGTGATCCGCATGGTGCCGGCAGACCAGTTCATGCTGGAAACCGACTGCCCCTACCTGCCTCCCCAGCATCACCGGGGAGAGCGCAACAGCCCGCTGCATCTGCACAAAGTGGCAGAAAAGCTGGCTGAGGTGCGGGAAACCACGCCCAACGAGATTGCCGAACAAGCTTTTATCAACGCGCACCGGTTTTTCCGAGTGCCGCCTGATCCGGTGAAACCGCAACATCACAAAGCCGGACACAAAGGCAAAAGCAAAAAAAGCAAGAAAACTAAATAAATCCAAAGAGATAGATAATGAATAAACTACTGATCCTGAGCTTTGCGCTCTGTCTGGCCGCGGGCTGGTTGTGGGCGGGCAACTCCATCTTTTCCTATGATGGCTTTCCAGTGCAGTATTACGGCACGGATATCTACAGCCTGGGCATGGGGGACACCGGCGCCAGCGACATCTTCCGCATCAACGCGGGTTACGGCAACCCCGCCATGAGCAGCCTTGGCAACCGGACTCTGTTTTCCACCGGCATCCTGGCCGGCTATAACCGGTACCGTTCCAGGGACGGGGGAGGCGATTACAGCTATCTGGACAACTCGCTGGACTTCCCCTATTTCAGCCTGAGCGTTCCCGTCAAAAGCCACCGCGTGGGCTTCCAGTTCCATTCCCAAGCCTCCGGGGTGGTGGAAAACCAGCGAGAGTTCAACGGCTCGCTGGAAAAGCAAAGCATGGACAGATACCTGTTCCGGGGCGATCTGATCTACAGTTACGCCTGGCCGGGATTTCAGGCGGGAGTGAGCGGCAACTACTATTTCGGGCACGAGACGCGCACTTTGTCACGCACGGACGCGGACGTGTATTTTAACACCAGGGAAGAGCTTTCCAGGGGATACAGCAATCCCAGCCTGACCGCCGGCGTGCTCAAGTATTTTGACAACTACTCCTTTGGCGCGTACTATGGCTTGCGCGCCACCCTCAAAGGCGATGAGACCCGCACCTCCATCCACGAGGAGGAGCAAAGCGACTGCGAATACAAGCTTCCCGACAGGCTCGGCTTGAGCGGAACCGCGCGTTTGAGCAAGGAGATCAAGGTAGCCAGCGACCTTAACTATGAGCTGTGGAGCCAGATCAATGAGGAGGATTACCGGGACGGCTGGAAACTGGGGCTGGGCCTGGCTTACGAACCGCGTCCCGACAAGGATAAAAAGGTGTTTTTGAGGCTGCCCCTGCGGGCTGGGGTTGCCTACCGCCAGTTGCCTTTCCGCTCCGGCGGAGAGTATCTGGACGAGCTGACGTTGAGCGGAGGCATGTCCGTGAAATTCAAGGACGGGCAAAACAGGATCGACATCGGTTTTCAGTATCTGCAAAGAGGATCGCTGGATCAGAACGGGCTTTCCGACAATAGCTTCATGCTGATGTTTGGCTTTACCGGATCCGACCTTCTGAACAAAGCTGCCAACCGCAGCGCCCCCAGAGAGATACCTGTGAAGGAGGACGCTGAATAGTGATGGGATCACAAGCAAACCCGGAAGGTAAACGAATTCTGCGCGCGGTGGCTGCCAGAAGAGGACTTCTGGAAGCAGACCTGCGCGCTACAGTGGAAGACCTGCCCGATGAAGCGCTGCTTGCCAATATCGACCTGGTTTCCGACCGCATCCGTAAAGCGCTCTATTCCAATGAACCGCTGGTGATCTTCGGGCATGACGATCCGGATGGCATCACCAGCACCTACATCCTCTACCAGTTTTTAAACTCCTGCGGCTATCAGAGGCACAACTACTTTATCCCCAACCGCAACCTGGAACCGCACGGCATTCAGCAGGGCTTCATCGACTATGTGCGTGATGGGGGCTACACGCTGGCGATCGCCGTTGACAACGGCATTTCCAGCTATCAGGGGGTGGAAGCCCTCAGCAGGCTTGGCTGTGACACGATCATCGTGGATCACCACCTGATCCAGCCGGAACAGCTTCCCAAGGCCTATGGCATCGTCAATCCCCAACTGCCTGACTGCCAGTATCCCTTCAAAGCTTTGGCGGGAGTGGGGGTTGTGCTGATGCTTACCCGCTATCTGGGCAGGCTGCTCGAACATCCCGTGCCGGAATCCGCTTTCTTCTGGACGGCGGTTGGCTCCATCGCGGACAAGGTGCCTATGATTGGACTGAACAGGGTAATCGTGCGCCATGTGTTTGAAAGATGGAACGATATACATGACCAAAGCGTGGATTTTTTGCTGCGCAACTTCAACCGCATCGACAGCTATACGGACATCTTCAACTTTATGCAGTCGGCATCCAGGCTGATCGCCAATGGCAGGGAAGAACGGGGACAACACACCGCGATGCGCTTTTTGTTGCAGATGGGCGATGCCAAAGCCGAGCTGTTTGAAGATATGGAAGCCCAGAAAAAACAATGGGAAAGCGAACTGAACAAGGTCTTCAGGTTTTTGGATACCATCACCGTGGATTATGAGGGCAACGGATTCATCTATTTTGATGACGAGGGAGTGATCCCCTACAGCCTGCTCGGCACGGCGGCAACCTATATTCAGAACAAACTGGGAACACCCACCATTATCCTGGCGCCCCACAACGGACATATCGTCTGTGAAGGGCGCTGCTCCGATGGTTTCAACATGGTGGAGGCCTTCCGCCATTGCCGGGATTTGCTGATCCAGTATGGCGGGCACGTCAAGGCGGCAGGTTTCTCGCTGGATAAGGAGAATTACGATGCCTTCCTGGAGTGCTACAACGAATACCTCAAGTCCGAACTGGATCAAGATCATGCCAAGCGGGAAATTGAAGTGGACGCCAAAGCGGATTTGGCAGACCTCAGCGTGGAAGCCTGGCGGGAGCTTGAACTGTTGCTCCCCTTCGGCCAGCAGAATCCCGAGCCTGTCATCCTGATCCGCAACGTTAGTGTCGATGATCTGCAAAAGCGCTTCAATATCGAAAACTGCGGAAGCAATCTGCGCAGCGGGGAGCAAGGCGAGGCGATCGTTTCCTGGAAAGGGCCCCAGACAGTGCGCTTGCTGGAGTTTCGCAAAAGGAAAGAGCATAAATCAAGGTAGCCAGGCCCATGATCCACGTGAAAGAAACCCTGCGTAAAAGCATCCACATCGGATCGTTGTCGATCCCGCTTTTCTATCGGTATGTGCTGGGTTTCGAGCAGCGCGACTGGATGTCCTATCTGTTGCTGGCGGCGTTCATGGTTAGCATGGTCATAGAGTTCCAGCGCTTCTGGCAGAAAAGCTTCCGCAAGACTTTCTGGAAGATATTCGGCATCGTGCTGCGCAAGCATGAGGTGCGCGATTTCACCGGAGCCACTTATCTGCTTTTTTCGGCAATGATCTGCGTTACGTTCTTCGAGCCGGAAGTGGCTTTCTTTGCCATGTCTTTCCTTTCGATCGGTGATACCTTTGCCGCTTTGGTGGGAATAAACCTGGGCAAGCGCAAGTTTCGCGGCGGCAATAAGTCACTGGAAGGCAGCCTGGCCTGTTTCCTGAGCTGCTTCATCTATGCCCTTGCCTTCAAGCTCAATCCCATAACGGCTTTCACCGGCGCTCTGGCTGCTACGGCGTCCGAGGTGGCCAACCTGCCCATAGACGACAATCTGGAAATGCCGCTGGCGTCTGCCCTGGTCATGTCAATCACCAGGATATTTGTTTGAGTAAGGTAGTTTTATGTTGCTTTCCTATGTGATCCCCACCCTCAACGAACAGGATTCTCTGCGGCAACTGGTGGCGGAAATAGTTGCCAACAGCCATCCCCACGCATATGAGATCATCTTCATCGATGACGGCAGCAAGGATGCGAGCTTTGACGTGATGTCCGAACTGGCAGAGGCTGATGCCAATATCCGGGTGGTCAAGTTTCGCCGCAACTTTGGCAAGGCGGCGGCTCTGCAGTGCGGGTTCCAGCTTGCCCAGGGAGATGTGGTCTTTACCCTGGATGCCGATCTGCAGGACAATCCCCAAGAGATTCCCCATTTTCTGGCTAAGCTCGATGAAGGCTGGGATCTGGTGACCGGATGGAAGCGCAAGCGCCTGGATCCCCTGCACAAGGTGATACCTTCAAAGCTGTTCAACTTTGTCACCGCCCGCGCTTTCGGCCTCAAACTGCGTGATTACAACTGCGGGTTCAAAGCGTACCGCCGTGAGGTGGTCAAGGAATTGAGGATGTATGGCGAAATGCACCGCTACATCCCCGCGCTGGCACATTCTCTGGGTTACCGGATCACCGAGATTCCGGTGGAACACAGGCGGCGCGAATTTGGCAAGTCCAAGTATGGGTTCGAGAGATATCTGCGTGGGTTCTTCGACCTGCTCACGGTGAAGATGGTGACCCAATATGTCAAAAGCCCGCTTTATCTCTTTGGCCGCATTGGCTTGATCTCCACGCTGTTGGGAACCGCCATCACGATCTATCTCACTGTCCTCAAACTCTTTTTTGGACAGCCGCTTTACAACCGGCCCCTGCTCTTTCTGGGCATTATGCTCATCCTGGGCGGATTGCAGTTCATCTCTCTGGGGCTGATTTCGGAGCTGATCATCAACCGGGTGGTTCCTGAACAGGGTCTGCCTGTTTCGATAGAGAAGACGATCAATCTCCCCGCACCGGAGGCCAAATAGAGTGAATCAGGTGGAGCGCTTTTTCCTGCAACGCTATGTGCAAGAACCCAAGCGCAATCTCCTGCGCTTCAGCTTTGTGTTCATGGTCTTGGGGATTGTGCTTTCCGTGGGCATCCTCACAGCCGCCCTCAACCTCTTTGAAGGCTATGAGCGAGCCCTGAAATCCGCTTTGCTGGATTCATTTCCCCATATCAGCATACAGGCGGTGTACTCTCAGCACCTGGATCCCCAAAGCTGCGAAACAGCCAGGCAGGCTCTCGCGGAACGGGCGGAGATATCATTGCTCACACCCAAACTCACTTTCAACCTGATGGCCTATAGCGGAAACAAGGTCAGGGGCGGGCTGGTGAATGCCTATGCCTGGAAACGGGGGGGACGCGTCAACTATGCCAAATATGTTAAAAAAGGCAAGGCCCTCGCAGGTCAGGGAGAAGTGGTCGTGGGCAGCTATCTGGCCAGGGAACTGGGACTGGCTCTGGGCGACACCCTGCATCTGGTCTATCCCAGGATGGATCAGATCAGCCCCCTGGGACTGTATCCCAACGATCATCCCATGAAAATTACAGGCATCTATGACTCTGGCTTTTACGAATACGACCGCTCCCTGATCATCTGCAATCTGAACGATGCGCGAGAGATCATCAGCCTGCCCGAGGGTTTCAGCAGCCTGGAGATCAAGCTCAAACCTGAATACCTCGATGGGGTGGAAGACTTGGCTTATGACTTTGGCAAGTTGTTGGGACGGGATATGAGCGCCACAGGAGTGGCCAACACCCAGTTGCTGCGCATAGTAAAAATGCAGAAGTGGCTTATCTTTATCATCTTCAGCTTTCTGCTGCTGATCGCAGGAATCAATGTAATCAGCGCGGTAAGCACACTGATCTATGACAAAAAGAACGAGATCGCTGTGCTCAAGACCCTGGGCGCCGGCTCAGGCACCATCAAGCGGCTGCTCTATTACCAGGTGGCCTTTGTCTGCCTGGCATCCATCCTTGCCGGGCAACTCTTTGGCTACATCCTTTCCTGGCTGGTGGTGCATCAGCGCTTCTATCAGCTCAAGGGAGAAGTTTACTTTATCAACCGCCTCGAGCTCTACGTTTCACCGCTGAACCAGCTGGTGATCTTTCTGGTAGCCGCCGTTGTCGCCATTCTGTGCATCAGAATCCCCCTGCGCAGGATAGACCGCATGTTCATCATCGATCTTCTGCGAAATCCCTAAGGAGGAAGCAAATTGATCTGCCTGGCTGGAAAATCGCTGCACAAGACCTACTCTGACCGGGGTCAACTCATAGAAGTCCTGAGAGATACAAACTTTGAGGTGGAATGCGGAGAACTTGTCTGCATCACCGGAAAATCTGGCTGCGGAAAGAGCACGCTCTTGCATATTCTGGGGCTTTTGGATGATCCCGACAGTGGCAAAGTGCTGATCGGCGGTGAAGAGGTGTCTTCCAAAATGGCCAAAGCCAACCAGATCCGCAACCGGGATATCGGCTTCGTGTTTCAGTTTCACTATCTGATGGAGGATCTTAACTCCAGAGAAAACGTTGCCCTGCCGATGCTGATTGCCGGTTCGAACAAGCACAGCGCTTTCCAGCGGGCGGATGAACTGCTGGCTTTGCTTGATTTGGAGCAGCGGGTGAACCACTATCCGAATATGCTCAGCGGAGGCGAACAGCAAAGGCTGGCGCTGGCGCGAGCCCTGATCAACAAACCCAAAATAGTATTGGCGGATGAGCCCACGGGAAATCTGGACCCACAGCACAGCATGGAAATCTGGAACCTTTTTGAGAAGCTGAACCGGGAACTGGGGCAGACCTTTGTGATCGTGACCCACGACGCGGAGCTGGCTGGACGCAGCAAGAAAAGATATGAACTGAGAGACGGGATACTGTTCTGAGACCATGAAACGCCCGCGCAAGTTCCTGTCCTTCATTCTCTTTCTGCTGCTGATCAACAGCTTGTTCTTCTTCGCATGGTATGCTCTCGACCTGCAGGGCACTGTGAAGGGAATAGTGGAGCGGGAAGCGGGTAAGGCGCTCGGCGGAAAGTTGCGCATTGCGGATTTCACCATCAGTGACAGGCAAGTCTATGCTCAGGGCATCAGTTTCAAGGCAGCGGACAACTCCCTCTCTTTCGAGGTGGACAACGCCCGGGTGCGCTTCAATCTGCTGCGCTTTATCGTTTCCGGTTTCAAAATCCGCAACATCCTGAACCATATTGAGATCAACAAGGCGGATGTAGCCTTCAACCTCTTGCCCGATGAAGAACCCAAGAAACCTGGCAAGAGGTTTGAACTTCCGGACCTGACCCCTTTTTTCAACGACCTGAAAGTTAAGGAATCCAGCTTCCGCTTTCGGGGCGAGATTCCGCTCGCGCTCACGGAAGAAGGCATGCTGGTGCTGGCTGACAGCCTTGGCGCCATCGATATTGAGGCGCGCAATTCCAAGGTAACCAGAGTCAGCCTCAGCGCGCGCAGCTCCAGCAAGGGACAAATATCTGCGACGGCGGTTCTGGACAAGGGGCGCCTCGTTTCCAGCCATGCCGAGATCAGAAACTTTATCCCCCAATACATCGACCATCCCCAGATCAAGGGCGCGGGCACGGAACTTAACCTTGTGCTTGACGCCTCCCAGCCCGCCAAAAATGCCCGCATCGAGATGAGCGGCAAGGCGATACTCTGGAACACCCACGCCACCCTGCTTGATGACTATCCGGTGCGCATCCCTTATCTGACGGCAGAGATAGATGGCGACCGCCTTTCTGCCGATATCTCGCCCAGCAACGTGGGTAGCAGCTCCCTGGGAGGAAGCCTGAGCTTGACAGGCCTGGGGGGAAAGATGTCCCTTCAGCCAAGCGAACTTACCCTCCAACTGGATCTTGGCATGCTCGATCCTGGCTTGTCGGGACGGGTGGACGCTCAGCTCTTTGCGGAAGGGCCGCTCAAATCTCCCTCGCTTTCCTTAAAGGCTTCATCCCCAGGCATCTCCTATCAGGGACAGGAGGTCAGAGCGGTTACTCTGGAAGCCAACTATAGCGAGGAAGAGCTTTCTTTCAGTTTGCAGGATGCGATCTGGAACGGTCTGGCAGTCAGCCTGGCTGGCGCGATGGACACCAAGTATCGCCGTCTGCTTGCCACCCTGGATGTCTCTCCCGTGGCAGGCGCGAACCCTCCTCTGAGCATTGACGGCTCGGCTGAGCTCGAGCTTGCCTTATATGACAAGCTGCCGGAAGTGAAAGCCACTTTTGGTGGTATCGATTTCCGTGGTCAGGGAATGAGTTTTGACGGCATCATTGGGCAGTTGTTGCTTGTTCCGGCAAGCAGCGGACAACAACAGAACTACTATGTGGACTTGGACCTGAAAGCGGCGGACGGCACCCAAATCAGCGCGGTGGGTGATCTGCTGGACAGGAATTTGCTGCTTGATGCCAACCTCAATACCCTGGAAGTAGCTGGAATCTATCCCCATCCGCTGCTAAGCCAGCTCGCCCCCCTGGTGGGCGGACAGCTCTCCGCTTTTATGCAGGGAGATGAGATTGTCGCCTCCTCGAGCCTGACGCTTGGCACCCGGGGACAGATCGAACTGAATTCCGGGCTGGACCTGCTTGGCTCCTACAACATGAAGTCGCGACAGGGTTTTGCCTCCCTGAAAACAGAATCTGGCAGCTTCAATGGCCAGCCTCTCGATCTGGATTTGGTGTGCGAACTGGATAACACTGCCCTGAAAGTCCATTCACTCGATTTGAACCAGCAACTCCTGCTCAGTGGAGACCTGGATCTGAATGACCTGCGGGATTTCGCCTTTGATCTCAGCCTGAAAGACCTTTCCAGCAGCCAGATCAGCGACTATTACCCAATCCTTGACCTGCCTGAGTTTTCCGGCCTGGGGTTTTCTGTGAGCTACAATCAGCAACGCGGTGAGGAACTGCAGGCGGAGGTGATGCTGGGTGAACTGAAGCTGCCTGGAGTCCAGCCCCTGCAGGCAAGGCTAAGTTTACAGGGGCAGCCGGAGCATATAGAGATTGCGGGAACCGTGAACAATCCGCTGCGTCAGCTTATCGCGCTGCAAGGCACCGCCAATCTCATCGATCAAGGCTCCCTGGACCTGAAGGCCACGCTCGACAAACTGGGATTTGGCGACCTGTTGGAATCCGCTCCGGCGGAAGGCGCGATCAGTGGAGAACTGGGACTGGCAGTGGACAGTTTCATCAGCGCGGAACGGGAGATCAGCTTTACTGCCGATCTGAACTCACCCAGGATCAGCATTCCGGATATGCTGGATTTGGAAGACCTGGATGTGCGGCTGGCTCAGTTCCCCGAGCTTTTGCGGGTGGACACCCTGTTTGTCCGCGCGGCTGATCTGGCCAAAGTGGAATGTTCCGGCGCCTTGGATTACAATTTCCTCACCCAAAACTTCTTTGAGGGCGGCAACAGCCTGGAACTGAAGGTGCAGGGATATCTCTTTGACTGGCTGGACAGGTCTCTGGATATCATCACCTCAGCCCGCGGCGAATCCGACCTGCAATGCACGGTGCAAACCCTGGAAGACCAGTTCCTGATCAAGAGCGGAAATCTGTCCCTGAGGCGGGCTTCGATTTCAATCAAAGACCAGCCCGAACCGATCCGCGATCTCAACTTTGAACTCAGTTTTGACAACAACAGGGTAAATATCGACTCCGCCCATGCCTTCATGGGCAAGGGTAAGCTGACTATCCTCAACGAGTTTGGCGAGGACAGCAGTTCTCATTTCTCGGTGGGATTTCTGGATCTTGGCAGCTTGAAGCTCAAGATCGACGAACCGGGCATCATCGCCAACATCCCCCTCTTCACCGTGCCCCGCACTTCCAGCAACATTGTGTTGCGCGGGCAAAACTCCGAATATGCCACCGTGCGCGGTCCTTTCGAAGACATGGCGATCTCGGCGGAAGTGCTGGTTTACAACGCGGATGCCGTGTATCCGCCCAATACCGACAACCTCCTCAATCTGATCTACAGCTTCAGCGGCGCGCTCAGCAAACCGCAGGAGCAAACTGAGGAGCTGCCCCTGCCCTTCACCATGGATCTGATGATCCGCCTAAAGGACAATATTAAATACACCACCTACCCCACAGAGCTTTATATCGAACCGGACGCCCATCTGCATATCATCTATGACGGCAAGGAGTGGCACGCCGCGGAGGCATATTTCCTGGCGCAACGCGGCTCCATCGACTTCTTTGGCACCGTGTTCCAGGCCGAGGAACTCACCATCAATATCCTGGAATCCCAAGACCTGATCGATATCGAGGGATCGTTTTACCGCAGGGCGGAGGACGGAACCATCATCACCCTGGCGGTAAGCACCGATTCCGACACCTCCAAACCGATCTTTGACCGCCTCAAATTCTCGCTCCAGAGCGATAATCCGGACGACCGCACCATCTCCAACATCTTTGCCCGGCTCAGATACAGCGCCTCCGGAAATGAAGAGGGGCAGCAGGATGGCAACGCCTTGAAGGATGAAGCGCTCAACCTGATCTCGGACAATCTCAATTCCTCGCTGGTGGCCCCCTTCCTCCTGCCGGTGGAAAACAGCCTGCGCCGCTGGCTGAGGCTGGATAGCGTGAGCATCAACGCGGGCTTTATCCAAAACCTGTTCAACGAGTATTCCACGGTCTCCGGTCAATCCGGCGGCTTTGGCAACATGAACCAACTGATGGGAGACGTGGCCAGATTCAGCTCGTCCATCCTGCTCAACAATCTCAACGTTTCCATCAGTAAATACCTGGGACGCAAGCTCTATCTGGACTATATGGTCACCCTGCAGGAAGCCACCGATTTGCAGAGCCAGACCAAGATCACGGTGACCCACGACACATCCCTGCGGCTCTTCCTGCCTGAAAAGTTTCGCCTCACCTACACCTTCAGATTTGAGCACGAAGACAAGGCCATCACCCACGAGATTATGCTCTTCCGCTCCTTCAGATTTTGGGGATTGTAACAAATCCTTTGACAAAAATGGCTTGCTATAAATTATGAAAAAAAAAGAACTATACCCTGGAGGTTCACATGGCTGATGTCATGGATAAAAAGAAAGCCCCTGTTCTCAACGATACCAAACCCAAAGAAGTAAAGCAGACAGATTCTGCCGCCAAAGACGAACTCAAAG
Organism: Candidatus Cloacimonadota bacterium; assembly: GCA_035450685.1. Lineage (GTDB taxonomy): Bacteria > Cloacimonadota > Cloacimonadia > Cloacimonadales > Cloacimonadaceae > Syntrophosphaera. Next base: position 111,723 of record DAOTNF010000004.1, read on the forward strand.
TCGGACCCAGGTTCGGTCTGGTGGAAATGATTTTGATCCTGTTGCTGGCTGGAGTGATCTTCATTTTTATCTTCGGACTGAGACAGATGCGGATAGAAAAAGCCGAGATCGCCAGAACTCAAAACCTCTTTGAGCAGATTTTGCCCACCTTCGAAAAGGTCACCACCGCCGCCAAAGCCTATCAGGCGAAAGACGAATTCGGCGCCTGGCCGATCGATATCAGTGAGCTCTTTCCGCCTTCTGAATTGGATACCAAGGAATTTAGGTTCACCATCAGCGACGATGGCGTTGTGACCGCCACCTCCACCAAGGATTTTGGCAAGGAAGGCATCAAAGTCAACTATAATATCCCCGGCAAATCCTTCGAAATTGACGATCCCAATCCGGATGCCAAACCAACCGTGCTGGATTCCTGGTTGCCAGAAGAATAGGCTTTTTGCCCTAACATATTGCAAACCCCGCGCCAGTGGGGTTTTTTCTTGTTCTCTTTCAAACCGGATGGGTAGGAAGTAAAAACAAATCGCCCCAGACTACATACCGTGTCATCACGGGCTGTCGGGGTCCTCGCCAAAGCGCTTAGCGGTTTGGTGGGGTGGATAGAGCCGTGATCCAATCTTTTAGAATAATCATCCACAAATTACACAAATTAACACGAATTAAAAGAACAGGATAAGTGTCCAGCCGAAAAACAAATACCAATTCCCGAACCTAACATAACATTAATCTGCGCCGATCCGCGTCTTTTCTTTTATCCGCGCATATCTGCGTGAACCGCATTACCCGTGATCCAGTCTTTTAGAAACAAGCACCCAGCCCGGAAAAACCGGCATCAATTACTTGACAATCGCATAATTATTCCTATACAATCCGCATAATGCTTCATACCGCCCTCCTTTGCTGCTCCTGCATTTGGTGCCATCATCCTTAGGTCATCCCTTACCAGGTTAAGGATGACCCCCGGAAGACCACTGTCTGTGAGGGTGATGCAAATGAGGCACAAGCTTCCCCATATATATAGGTGCTATGAAAAGATCGTGGAAAGTTGGAAAGGTGTTTTTGAGGTGGAAAGGTGGAAAGGTGAAATGGTGGAAAGGTTCCCCCGTAGTGGACGTCAGCCCCGAAACAAATACCCCCAGTCTATATACCGTGTCATCACGGGCTTGACCCGTGATCCAGTCTTTTGAAACAACCAGCCAACCCTGAAGAAAGCATCTACAGACTATGTACTGCGTCATCCCGGGCAAGCTTGCTTGACCCGGGATCCAGTCTTTTAAGGACTGTTTGAACTTTGCTGAAAACTTGTATGTTTGGCAGAGACGGCTTATTCCGGCCTCTAATCCATGCCGATAACGTCGCGCAGCATGCGAATCTTTTCGGCGGCAAGCTGGCGCGCCCTGGCAGAGCCCTCTTCTAAAATCTCGATGATGCCCCGGGGATTTGCCATCAGTTCCGTGTAGCGCTCCCGCAGCGGAGTCAGGGCGGCGTTCATCACCTCAAAGAGTTCCTGCTTGGCATGCCCCCAGCCCATCCCGCCAGCCAGATAGCGTTGCCGCAGTGCTTCCACCTGTTCAGGAGTGGCAAAATTGCGGTAGATAGAAAAGATGGTGCAGGTCTCCGGGTCTTTGGGTTCTTCCACGCCCTGGGAGTTGGTGACGATGCGCATCACCAGCTTGCGCAGCTCTTTTTCGGGGGCGAATATGGGAATGATATTGCCATAGCTTTTGGACATTTTGCGGCCGTCCAGCCCCATCAGGGTTTTGCTGTGTTCGGTAGCAAGGGGCTGAGGCAGGCGGAAACACTCCTGCCCATAGACGAAATTGAAGCTCTGGGCAATATCCACCGCCATTTCCACATGCTGAAACTGGTCATTTCCCACCGGAACGTAGTCCGTATCGAAGAGCAGGATGTCCGCCGCCATCAAGACCGGATAGGTATAGAGGCCCATGTTCACCCCGTCGTCCGGATCCCTGCCCGCTTCGGCATTGGCCTGTAGCATGGCTTTGTAGGCGTGGGCTCGGTTCATCAGGCCTTTGGGGGTGAAGGCCAGCAATATGGTGAGCAGCTCAAAGGTCTGGGGCACAAGCGACTGCTTGTAAAAAAGAACCTTTTTGGGGTCCAGCCCGGAAGCCAGCCAGGCTGCCGCGATCTCCAAAGTCATGTTGCGTATCGCGGCTGGATCCTTGCAGGCGTTCAGCGCGTGGTAATCCGCGATAAAATAACGTGCTTCGCAGGTTTCGCTAAGCTTCAGGGCGGGCTTGATCGCTCCCAGATAGTTGCCTATGTGGGGAATTCCAGTCGGTTTGATGCCGGTTAGAGCTACTTTCATTGTTTCCTCGTTTATTATATAACTATCCTGCCAAAGAGATCCATGTCGATCACGTCAGTGACCAGCACCGGGTAGATCTTGCCAGGTTCCACACCGGCAGGTTCGACGAAGGTGAGGCCATCCACTTCGGGAGCCTGGAACCAGGCGCGTCCCTGCAGCATTCCTTCCTCGTCATGCTCATCAAAGTCTTCAATCAGCACGGGCAGAGTCTGTCCCACATATTGTTGCAGCAGCTCCGCGGATATTTCGCTTTGCAGGGCAAGAAGCCTGTTGCGGCGGTTTTTCGCGGTGCGGACGGGCACCTGCCCTTCCATCCTGATGGCCAGGGTGCCCTCTTCCGGGGAGTAAACGAAGGCGCCCAGATGCAGGAAGCGGACTTCCCTGATGAAGCGCTGCAAGGCCTGCGCGTGCCGCCTTTTCTCGCCCGGGTAGCCGCAGATCAGAGTGGTGCGCAGAACGGCCTGGGGCAAGCTTTCCCGAATCTTATGAAACATGTGTATAAGCTCCATTCCGCCCAGTTTTCTGCGCATGGAGCTCAGGATTCCGTCTTCGCTGTGCTGGATGGGAATCTCAAAACAGGGCAGCAGCTTGGGAAGCCTTTTCCACAGCTCCAGCCAGCCGGTTTCAAAGTGGTCAGGATGCAGATACATCACCCTGATCCACTGGAACTGGGGAATGGCGTGCAGCTTTTCCAGCAGCTCCGGCAAGGCTTTGCACCCGTAGATATCCATCCCGTAAGACGCGGTATCCTGGGCGATGACGATCAGTTCCTGAGCCGGAAAATCGGGATCGGACGCCAGACGCTCGGCTTCCTCCACCAGTTCCGGGATCGGCACGCTTTGCATCTCCCCGCGGATGGAAGGGATGGCACAATAGGAGCAGTGGTTGCTGCAGCCGTCGCTGATCCGCAGATAGCGGTAATAGGAGTGCGTAATCGCCTTGCGCTCTGTTTTGCCGCTGCCATCCAGCTTCAGATAGCGTTCCAGGGCGGCAAAATCCTTCAAGGGGATCCAGGCGTCCACTTCCGGGTAGCAGCGCTGGAATTCTTCCAGACCGCGTTTGGTGACGCATCCAGTGACCAGCAGGCTGCCACAGCTACCGCTGTTTTTCAATTCTGCCAGCTCGGCGAGCACCAGATCGAGCTCGTGCAGGGAATCACGCAGGAAGGAGCAGGTGTTCACCAACACCAGGTCTGCCCCTTCCGGCGTTTCCAAGGCTTGATAGCCCGCCCGCTCAAGGATGGCGGCGAAGCTTTCGCTGTCCACCAGATTCTTGGCGCAGCCAAGGCTCTCAAGGTAGTAAGTTTTCATTGCAAAGGATGGATGAACAATCCTGAACGCAGTTTGGGTTCAAACCAGGTAGATTTGGGAGGCATGATCTCGCCGGCGTCGGCAATGCCGAGCAGTTCGTCCATGGATGTAGGGAACATGGCAAAGGCCACGGCTTCCCTGCCGCTGTCAACCCTGCGCACCAGTTCGCCGAGGCCGCGGATGCCGCCCACAAAGTCGATGCGGTTGTCTCTGCGCGGATCGCCAATGCCCAGGATGGGATGCAGCAGGTTGTTTTGCATAATGGACACGTCGAGCGAATCCACCACGTTGGTGTCGTCCCAGGTTCCCGGCAGGGCTTCCAGTTTATACCAGGTGCCGCCCAGATACATGCCAAACTCGTGCAGCTTGGAGGGCTTGAAGGGTTCAGCCTGGGATACCGGTTCCACGCTGAATTTCTCGCGCACTTTGGCCAGGAATTCGTCCTCAGTCAGTCCGTTGAGGTCTTTCACCACGCGGTTATAGTCGAATATCTTCAGTTGGTTGTCAGGGAAGATTACTGTCATAAAGAAGTTGAATTCTTCCTCGCCCGTATAGTCCGGATTCTGCTCCCGGCGCACCAGGCCCACTTTGGCAGCGGAGGCTGTCCGGTGGTGACCGTCTGCCACATACAGGCAGGGTAGCTTGGCAAAAGCAGCCTGGATGGCGTTGATGTCTTCCTCAGAGTCCATCAGCCACAGGGCGTGGCCGATCCCGTCGTCGGAAACAAAGTCATAAACGGGGTCTTTTTGCCGCATGACTTTGGCAACCGTGGCATCGATCTCATCCTGATGGCGGTAGGTGAAGAACACAGGCGAAGGGTGCGCGTCGCAGGTATCCACGTGTCTGATGCGGTCGGCTTCCTTGTCCGCCCGGGTGAGCTCGTGTTTCTTGATGATCCCATTCATATATTCATCCACGGAAGCGAGCCCCACCAAGCCGATCTGGTCGCGTCCATCCATGGTTTGGCGGTAGATGTAGAACATCGGGCGCGAGTCCTGTTTCATCAGGCCTTCGTTGACATATCTGAGCAGGTTTTCCCTGGCTTTGGCATACACTTCAGGCGCGTAGAGATCGGTGCCCAGGGGCAGGTCGATCTCCGGTTTTTCCACATGCAGGTAGCTGAGGGGGTTTTTCTTCACTTCAGCCCGCGCTTCATCGGAATCCATCACGTCGTAAGGCATGGAGGCTATGGCAGCCGCTTTTTCCGGGATCGGGCGCAGGGCGCGAAAGGGTTTAAAAGTAGCCATTGGCTTTTCTCCTATATCTTTTTTTAACTGTAAAACTTGGTTAGCACCTTGATCATGGCCAGATGGTCTTCCACTCCGGCTGTTTCGCGGGCTGAATGCATTGCCCAGAGTGGGTCTCCCACATCCACGACAGGGATGCCCAACTGGGCGGAGACGATCGGACCCACCGTGCTTCCACAGAGCAGGTCGCTACGCATCATAAACTTCTGGCAGGGAACTTTGGCAGCTTCGCAAAGGGCGGCGAACCGCTGGGCGCTGGCGGCGGTGGTGGCATATTTGTGCCCCGCCTGCCATTTGATGACCGGCCCGCCATTCATCACCGGAGAGCAGGACTGCTCGTATTTCTCAGGATAGGAAGGATGGTAGGCGTGTGCCATGTCTGCCGATATCAAAAACGAGTTGCTGAGAGCCAGATGCCGTTCCTCGGCGTCCAGTCCCAGGGAAATACCCACACGATCCAAAACCACGGACAGCATGCTTGAACCAGCTCCCTGGCGGGTTTCGGAACCAATTTCCTCATGATCGTAGAGAACAGCCGCGCAGGTGGCTTTCGGTTTGTCGGATGCCATGATTGCGCTCAGGATCGCGTGGCTCATGCCAAGGTTGTCCAGCCTGCCGCTAAACAGCAGATTCCCCTGCAAGCCGCCCAAAGCCGCTTTGGCAAAGTCATAGAGGAACAGCTCCAGTTCTACGATCTGCTCCGGCTTCACTTTCAGGGATTTCGCCACAGCCGCTTTGAGAGGATCGCCCTCCTGCCTGCCCACGTCCACGATCGCCTGCAAGTGAACCTGTTTGTTGTAGATAAAGCCGTTGTTCACTTCCCGGTTCAGATGGATGGCGGCGTTGGGGATCACAGCCACTGGCTTTTGCAGGTCAACGGGCACCACTCTGACCTCTTTTCCGTAGTTGACGGCAGCCCTTCCGGCGATGCCCAGTTCCCGGTCGATCCAACTGCTGATGATGGGGCCGCCATACACTTCCATTGCCACCCGGGCGACGTTTCCATCTGTCTTCAGGCTGCTTGGTTTCAGCTTCAGGCCAGGGCTGTCGATATGTGCTGCCGCAAGCTGAAAGCCTGTTTTAGCCAGGGGCTGGCTGCCTGTCACCAGTGCCACCACACTGGTTTCGCGTTGCAGATAGTATTTCGTGCCTGGTTTCAGCTTCCATTTTTTGCCCTCGTCCAGGGCGGCGAATCCCCGTTCCTCAAGCCGCTTCACTATTTGCTGGGAGGCTTGAACGGAGGTGGGCGATGCGTCCAAAAAGGACAGCAGATCCCTAATGTAGTTATTCATGGAGTGTTCTCCCTATAATATCTTGTTAGATACTAGGAAAAATATGCCGCTGTTCCTGTCAAAGGTATAATGGCGTCAGCGGTACAAATATCTCTTTATCTTCTGGGTGGGTGTCTTTTGAAAAGGCTCGTTAACGATATGGATCTTGACGATGCGGCTGAAGCTTGCCAACACCTTGTTCACGTTTTGCCGGTTCTCTTCCATGATGCGCGGCAGGTCAGCCTCTTTGAGGTGATCCGCGTCCAGGGCATCCATATCCGGATAGATGAGGGCATGCAATTGCCTGTCCCGCTCCAAAACCAGCGTCTCCCCAACATAGGGAAGGTTGTTCAGCTTTTGCTCCACCAGTTCTGGATAGATATTTTCTCCGCTGGGGCCCAGGATCATGTTCTTTGATCTGCCCTTCAGGTAGATGAAGCCGTCTTTATCCAGGGTGCCGATATCGCCGGTGTGCAGCCAGCCGTCCACCAGAGTCTCTGCCGTGGCTTCGGGGTTGTTGTAATAGCCGCTGAACACCTGGTCGCCTTTGAGCAGCACCTCTCCTGGGATGTTCTGGGGATCAGGTGACAGAATCTTGCATTGCATCCCATCCACGATCTTGCCACTGGATTCAAAGCGATGATCGAACCAGTTGGCATAGGAGATCAGGGGACCGCACTCTGTCATGCCGTAGCCGATGGTAAAAGGAAACTTGATTTTCTTCATAAAGAGTTCCACTTCCGCGTTCATCGGCGCACCGCCTGTGATCAGCTCCACAATGTTTCCGCCGAAAGCTGCCATCAGCTTACTGTGGATTTTTTTCAGGATCACGTTTTTGACAAGCGGAATCTTGAGCAGGGCCTTGATCTTTCCGCTCTCCACCTGCGGCTGCAACTGGCGCTTGTAGATCTTTTCGATCAGCAGGGGAACGGTCAGCACCACATTGGGTTTGAGATCCTGCAGGGCGTTGAGCAGCAGCTTGGGAGCCGGAATCTTGTCCAAAAAATTGATATGATTACCGCGTGTAACAGGATAGAGCATGTCAAAGGCGCTGGCATAGGCATGCGCAATGGGCAGGAAGGCAAAGACATTGGCGCCGATCTTAAAGCACAGTTTACCCACTGCAAAGTTCACATTGGCCAGCAAGGAGCGATGGGGAAGCATCACGCCTTTGGAAAATCCCGCGGTGCCGGAGGTGTAAACGATCGAAGCAATATCCTCGTTGTCACACACATCCGGCGGAGAAAAGCCGGACGGGCCCAGTTTGAGCAATTCTGGCGTATTTTCCAAGGCTGGCAGCAGTTCTTTCTTGTTGTCCACCCGGTTGACGAGCAGGCGGAAATCTTCCAAAGCAAAAATATACTTTACTTTGCGCAGCTTGTCTTCATCGATCGCTTCAAACTTGTCCCGGTTGATAAACAGCAGTTCCGAGTCGGAATGGTTTACGATGTATTGCGTATCCTCGGGGGAAAAACTGGCCATGATTGGCACGATGGTGCCGCCGTAGGTGACGGTGGAAAGCCAGGTCAGAGCCCAGGAACTGGAGTTTTTACCTACCACTGCAACCTTGGAGCCCTTTTTCATGCCACAGGTCTTGTATAATTTGTGTAACCACATGATCCGCCTGGCAGCATCCCCATAGCTCATGGCTTTTCCGGGGTAGTCGGTGAAGGCTGGCAAGTCCCAGTAAGTCTTTATAGATTCAACAATATACGGAATCAGCTTGGTATCGGTCATATCTTTCTCCCGCGCTTATAATCATAATTATACATATATTTACAGACTCCGCCATCAGCAGCCAGGTCTGGCACGCAATCCACAAACGCCACTGCTTCCATTCCAGATAACTCTGAGGGGTTATCCTCTGACAATACACCTTGGCGTCAGACGCGCCAACCCCGCCCATCCCCAGAGGGATGCGGACGGATTTATTCGGAGTTCTTTTTCTTGAGGTTGTTCTCCTTGAGTGGCGTATCTTCCGAAGCAGCCTTGAGTTCGTGTTTTTGTACGGGTATCCAGATTTCAACCACTGACTCATCGGAGTCCGCTGCGAAACGCTTGTCATAGGACTCAAACATATCGCCCTTGGCGGGGACAAAGCCAGAGGATGCCAGCCATTCGCCAAAGATATAGCCATAGGCGGAGCCGATGCCTTTGATGTTGCCAACATAGTCAAAAACGGCATAATCGCCGCCCGGGACATTGTGCAGCATAAACATTTCCGGCAACTTCTCCGATTCCCTGACCTCCATTCCCACAAAATACTTGTAGCCTTTCTGGGTCTTGGGGTCATAATCCTCTCCGGTAAAGTGGATTCCATAGCAGCAGTTGCCAACCGGTTCCTTAATCTCGCCCATGAGGGAGTAGAATTTGTTCCAGATTTCTGCCATGGCATTGCCTTCCATGGAGTTTTCTGCTTCCAAGCCCATCACGGAGAAAGGCTTACGGGCCTCAAACCTGACTTTCATTTGCTTCACGGGCTCCTGCTTTTCTTCCGTCTGGCCTGCCAGGGGGGCAAGCGCCAGCGAAAGCACAACCAGAGCTATTAACCAACGCATAATGATCACTCCTTACGTCATTGATAGAACTGGGCGGCATGATAGCTGCGCTTGTGTTTGATGTCAAGGAAAATCGGCTATATTTCAAAATATGGGAGTAGATTGTTAATAGCAGATAATTTGATTATTTCAAACAATGCGTTTGTAAGGTCATATCTTACTAATAAGATACAGGCATGACCGGGAGATGGAACAGGGACAGGCGGATTCAAAAAGGTCTTTCATACTGGAGAAATGGACAGGAATCCATATAGGGTAAGGACGGGAAACCTGGTTTTTTCCGCTCTGAATCTGGTGTAAAAACCTTCCTACCATACTTGCTTTGCAGAATATAATAAGCTAACTATCCTGATTTTGCTTCATAGCTCCGTCCTTTGCTGCTACTGGCTTTGGTGCCATCATCCTTAGGTCATCCCTCACCGGGTTAAGGATGACCCACGGAAGACAAAGACTTAGCTGCCGGTTGCAAATGAGGGCCGAGTACATGAACGATGGTTTTAACAAAGGTATCTTGTTTTGGATATCCAAGTTATGAGATGGTTGTTACACTATCGTACAAATTTACGATAGCGCTTTGTTTTACACGAAACTTCGTTCCATGATTATGGCCTGTTCTGGCATCAAAATCAACGAGAACATCACCTTGTTTGATTGCTTCCAGTAACTTATCAAAAGAAAACGTGTTGAGCATTTTAATGTCGTCGTATAAGTAGTATTCCTGACCGTTTTCTCTCTTTGTTTCAGCTAATATATAAAAGCAGTTTAAGAGTTTGGTGCCCGCTTTATGCTCTATATCACTAAAACCCCAATAGGGTTGCGGATCGAGTTCGCCCAATCCTGCTCCGGACTTAACTGATTCAAGCCATATTTCATGTCTCTCTGAAACAGCACGACTATTAAAAGATATTTGAAATCTCTTGTTAGCGTAATCAATATTGACCATGAATCCCCTGTCGCTTGGTGAAATTGCATCAATAGTCTGCCTAAAGCTCAGTTCACTATCAGGATATTTATTTCCTGCCTCTTTATGCCTCCATCCATACAAGGGAAGAAGCATCTGAGGAACAAGCCTTGCATTTCTTGGAGAGGGTTCACAGTGAAAGAGAGTTAATAAAGAGTTAGTTTGTTTGCGCTGGGTTTTTAACTCCCATTCGCCAGCGTTTGCTATTGCCAGGTTATTCTCTTTAACGCCTAATAAGTCTTCCAGCGTATTGCCAACACCGCCTGCATTTCCATGCCTTCTATTCTGTACCCAGCCCTTGGCTTTAATCTTCCTAAGCGACTCTATCACATCTTCTTTCGTGTATGTGGTTATCATAATCATTCCCTTGGAGGTTTCCAGAAATCTAACAGATATTCAAATGTTGTACCCATCGTAATGTAATTGCTGGGCCACCCAAATATCCCTATTTTATTGACTATATTGGTTCTGTCCCAAATAATGATATTACGGAGTTCAAATCCTCTGTTTCTCAACTCTTCAATCAGGTAAGTATGCTGTGTTATCCTCTTGTTTTCCCACCAGAAGTCAGGAACATTGATAACACAATGTGCCTTTTCGCGCATAACTGGAAGCAAAGAACTGAAGATATCCCCCATCACAGTCGTCCATTTTTCGATTTCATAAGTACCAAGGTCACGTTCGTCCTGTGAATATTGCTCAATTTTGTTTAGTTGCTCGTTATTGCGGTCGCGTCTTGACTTATTTTTCCGCTTTCTGTTTAACAGATTCGCATAGGGAGGGGATGTCCAGATAAGACTCACACTATCTGGTTCAAGATAATCAGCGATGTTTCTGGCGTCATCCAACACTGCTAATTGCTGACTTGTGTTAAAGATATTATCTGCATTGAGACGTTGATTGCATAATTCTATGTATTCTTTTTTTAGATCGAATCCAACTGCATTCCTGTTTAAATCCTGAGCAGCTACAAGTGTTGTGCCGCTTCCCACAAATGGATCGACAACTAACTCACCAACATGAGAAAACAGAGATATTACTTTATTAGACAGGCTGATTGGGAAAGTGGCAGGATGAAGTTCTTTATCTCTTATGTCCCTTTTCTCATAGAAGAATTGCCAAACTCCCAACTGAGATACTAACCACTCCTTAGCCGTCATACAGTTGATATGTGTTGTTGGACAACTACACAAGCGGGTATAGTCTATTTTGAGTTTTTTAGTGTTTGCTTGTTTAAAAGATACTTGTGCTTCCATTTTCGTCCTCTTGGCCTTAAACTCAATCGATAAATCCTAAAATATTACAAACTTATGAGCCAGTGTAAAATGCTATTATAATCCTACGATACAGTAGTGGCAGATTCTGTCAATCCAAAACAACGCTTTGCATGAACTTCAATAATCGACTTCACATTGGGGACAAAAGGCATACGTAACCGAAATAAACCTCATGGGAATCCTACTTTCTCAACATCAGCCACATGAAGAAGGGGCAGCCGACAGCCGCGGTGATGACGCCCACGGGTAGTTCTATCACAGCGATGTTTTTGGCGATCAGGTCGCAAAGCAGCAGGAAAACGCCGCCGCTAAGCAGTGAGTAGAGGTAGATCCTCTTTTGTCCGGAAGGGATGAAAAACCTCACGATATGGGGGATGATGAGTCCCACAAAGCCGATGATCCCGGCAAAGGAAACCGTGATCCCGATCAGCAGTGAGCTTACGATAAAGACCTTCTTTCTCAGTGCGGGAACGTCGATGCCCACGCTGCCCGCGTAGATGTCGCCGCCGCTGAGGATGTCCAGCGCCGTGGATTTGAAATAGAGCCAGATCATCAGTAGCAGGGAGATGGCCAGCAATCCCAGGAAGAAGTTCCACTCCCGGAAAGTGAATACGTGCCCCAGATTTCCCATCAAAGTGCCCAGAATAACCATGCTATCCTTTTGAAAGAGATACATCAACAGCGAGATGCCCGCCGAAAAGAACATCCCGGCTATCACGCCCGCGATAAGCAGCCGGCTGCGGTCGAAGCTGCCTTTGCGGCGAGCCAGTGACCACACCACCAGCAGGGTAATCCCCGCTCCGAGGAAGCCCCCAACCGGCATGAGCAAAGTGAGTCCCAATACGCCGGTGAGGATAGCGCCGAAGGCCGAACCGGAAGAGACGCCGAGGATATACGGCTCTGCCAGCGGATTGGCCAGCATCAGTTGATAGACCGAACCCACGGCGGCCAGAACCATCCCTGTATAAAGGGTCAGGATCAGGCGGGGTAGGCGGATGTTGACGATCACGTTGGCATCCGGAGCCCCGCTGAAGAGGTAAGCCACGACCACTGCAACGCCCAGCGCCAGAATGATCAGGGGATAGATCAGCCTCCTTGGCATGAGTTCCTAAAAAGTGTCCAGCAGTTCACGCAGGCGTTCCATGCCCAGAATTGCCCTGGGTGTGGCACGCTGCATCCAATCCGGATTGATGTCTTTTTCAAAATAGACGCGCTTGTTTCGGATGGCGGGGATGTCTTGCCAGCCCTTGCGGTTGAGGATGGTTTGCAAGGTTTCCTGCGAGTAGCAGATGATGATATCCGGCTTGGCGGCCACCACATCCTCGGCGTCAATGCGGCAATAGTCGCGTTCCAGAACGTCGAACACGTTGTTACCGCCGGCGGTCTCGATCAGGTCGCCCACGTAGGAGGCATCCGAGACGCTCATCAAAGGGTCGCGGTAGATTTCCATGTAAACCCTGGGCCTGGGCTTACCCTCTGAGCGGCGGCGCAGCTCCTCGATCTTGCCTTCCAGTTCTCGGGCCAGTGAGTTGGCTTCCGCCACCCTGCCGATCTTTTCGCCAATGTGAGTTACAGCGTGGGAGATATCCCTCACCGAGCGTGGATAGATCTGATGCACTGTGTAGCCCAGTTTGCTGAACTCCTGGGCCAGGGCATCGTGCTCCAGCGAGGAGGTGAAGATCATATCCGGTTTGAGGGCAATCACCGCCTCGCGGTCAACCAGGCCAAAGTTGCCCACTTTCTTGATCTTAGACAACTGCGGGGGGAAGTCGCATTCCTGGGTGAGGCCCACGATCTGATCCTCCGCGCCCAGGGCGGCGATGATCTCCGCCACTTCGGGAGAGAGCACCACCAGGCGTGGCTCTGTGGAGCTTGGCGGGGTTTTTTGGCAGGATGAGACTGCACCCACAACCAGCAGGATTATCCCCAAACTAATGATGCTAAAAGTCTTTCTCAAAATATCACCTCTGATCTTGTATCCGGGAGCTATCCCGCATTGTGTTCCAATACAAAGCAGGCGGGGCGGGCAATCTGTCAACTGCTTTTTCCCGATGCCGGGAAGGAAATTGGGCTTGACAAGGCAGCACGCGAATAATTAGGCTGCGCTGCGGGGAAAATATGAAACAGACAAAGCTGACCGACATCTACCGCCTGCTGCTGGAACTCTACGGAAACCGGGGCTGGTGGCCTGGAGAGAACCAGGACGAGATTACCATCGGCGCGATCCTGGCCCAGAGCGTGGCTTGGAAAAATGTGGAAAAAGCCTTGCGGAACCTGAAACAGAGGGGTGTATGCAGCCTGGCAAAGCTGGTGGAACTGGAGCAGGACGAACTGGCCGCCCTGATCGTGCCCACCCTCTATTACAATCAGAAAGCGGAGCGTTTGCAGCGTTTTGCCCGCTATTTCCAGGCTGAGGCGGGGTCAGATTTCACCAGGCTGTTCAGCGGCGAAATAGACGGCCTGCGCTCGCGGCTGCTTTCCCTGAAAGGACTGGGGCCGGAGACGGTGGATTCGCTGCTGCTCTACGCGGGCGATAGGCTGGTCTTTGTGGTTGATGCCTATACCCGGCGCTTGCTGTACAGGCTGGGCTTCACCGCGGAAAAAGCGAGTTATGACGAACTGCAGGACTACATCTGCAGGCGGATACCCAGGGATTTGGCGCTCTACAAGGACTTTCACGCGCAGATTGTCTGCCTGTGTAAAGACATCTGCAAAGCCAAACCCAGGTGCGAGGATTGTCCGCTGCGGGAGGTCTGCCAGGCTGGCCGTTCCGGTTCATTTGATTAGGGCTTGACAGAATTGGGCACGCTTTTATCCTTAATAAATTATCGGACTGAGGAGACGCTGTGATTTCCCAAAAAGCACTGGACAGCATCACGCTGATTATGTTTCTGATCATACTGTTGGCCATTCCCATTGGCTTGGTTCAGGTGATCCTGGGCGGATCGCTTTTTTCCAACGTGTCTGCCTGGATGCTGAGAGCGGTGGAGATCATCTTTGGGATCACGATTGTGTTGATGATTGTGGTGCTGGTGTTGGAAAACGAAGATCCCGTGCACACCCTGGCCTGGATTCTGGTTTTGCTCTATATCCCCGTGGTTGGTTTTTTCATCTATCTGTTCTTCGGGCGCAACTGGCGCAAAAGCAGGCTGTTCAGCCGCAAAGAGTTGCAGGATAGCTTCAGCTTCGAGGATGTGGCGGGGAACTTTTTCAAGCCGGACGAACGGGAAAACTTTTCCCCTCTGCAAATACGGATAAGCAAGCTGCTGGATAACAACAGCAAGGCCATTCTCACCTACAGGAACGAGGTGGATATCCTGGCCGACACCAACGACGCCCTGGACCTTATCTGCGAAGAGATAGCCAAGGCCCGCCGCTACGTGCATCTGGAGTATTTTTCCATAGCGCGCGACTCCACGGGAAAGAGATTGAAAGAATTGCTGATCAGCAAAGCCTCCGAAGGGGTGGAGATTCGTTTCATCTACGATGATGTGGGCTGCTGGAATCTGGGCCCGCGTTTCAAGGCCGAGCTGAGAAAGGCGGGGGTGCAGTTTGTGCCCTTTATGCCGGTGTGGATACCTTTCCTGAACAGCCGGCTCAACTACCGCAACCATCGCAAGCTGGTGATCGTGGATGGCAGCATCGGCTTTTTGGGCGGCCTCAACATCGGGGACAAGTATATGGGCAAAAGCAAGTATTTCGGCTACTGGCGCGATTCGCAGGTCAAGCTGCGCGGCGAAAGCGTGATGGCCCTGCAGGCGATTTTCCTCATGGACTGGTTTTTTGTGAGCAAGCAGAATCTGCTGACCAGGGAGTCTTTTGCCAATTTCGCGCAGTTGCCGGAACTATCTTCCCAAGAGGAGTTGTATAAGCCAGTGCAGATCACGGCCAGCGGCCCGGACACCGACCACGCCAGCATCATGCAGGCCTATTTCTGCGCGATCAGCAATGCCCGCTGGAGCATCAGGATCACCACACCCTACCTGATCCTCAATGGCAGCCTGCTGATGGCTTTCAAGACCGCCGCGCTTAGCGGGGTCAAAATCCAGATCATCCTGCCAGGCAAGGCCGACCACTTCATCGTGTTCTGGGGCAGCCGTTCCTACTACCGTGAATTGCTGGAATTGGGGGTCGAGATCTACGAGTATCAGGCGGGCTTCATCCATGCCAAAGTGCTGATTGTGGACGATGAATTACTTAGCACGGGCACGGCAAACATGGATCTGCGCAGTTTCAACCACAACTTTGAGGTGGCAGCCATGATCTATGATGAAAGCATTACAGCCCAGGCGCTGGAGCATTTTGCGGAGGACATGAGCAAGAGCCGCAAGGTTGTGCTGGACGAGTTTCAGCGGCGATCCATCTTCAAAAAAGGCGTGGAATCGCTCTGCCGCCTGTTTTCGCCCCTGCTGTAGGAGGTAATGTTGCGCACATTTGTCAGGATTCCTTTCACTGAGGACATCATTGCGGTCTCCGTGGCCGAGGCCAGGGACAAGACTGTCCTGGTGTATCCTACCAAGGTTTCTGCCAATCAGGCCCGGCGACGCTTCATCGCCGCCTGGCAGTTGCAGGATTGCGAGTTTCTTTCCATGGAGCAGTTCAAGCAAAGGCTGCTGTTGGCAGACAAGCCTGTGGTGCAGGAAGACAAACGCCTGCTGTGCCTTTGGCAGACCCTGAGCGCCGGGGAGCGGGAGTTCTTTCATCTGAACAGCTATTTTGACATTGTGGAGTGGGGAAATCATTTCTTCCAGTTCTTTTCCGAGCTTTGCGACGAGATGGTGCCGGTGGCAGAACTAAGCGGGATGGGGGCTTCGGGTGTGGTCAATCTGCTTGCCTGGCAGCAGGATTACATCCAAAAGGTGCTCTCCATCCGCCAGCGCTATCTTGCTTTTTTGGATGGCAAAGGCTATACCGATCCTATAAATTGTTTACTTACTGACGAGTTAAGCAACCCCTGGACGGGTTATCGCTTTGTTTTCGTAAACCAATACTACTATAGCAATCTGGAGCTGAAGCTGTTGGACAGGTTGGAGGACTCGGGCTGTGAACTGCTCATTATGTCACAAAATCTGGAGCAGGAAGAGGAACAAGGCCTTGCTGCCGAAGCGCTAAGATTGGATAAAATCAGCGCGGAGCAGGTCAGGACCAAGACTGTCAGGATAGTCAACTGCGAAAATGAAGACCAGATGATCAGCGTGTTCCTGGCTACTCAGGCCAGGCAAATGCGCCAGCAGGGAGAGCAGGCGGCGCTCCTCGATGCACACTTTCACGAGCGGCATTACAGCCGGATGATAAACCCGGATCGCCCTTCCAGCGGCCTTCCCGCCAGAATGACAGGTACCTGCCTGTACAGGATGCTGCTCACTTATCAGACCCATCTCACTGCCATGGCAGGCACTCTGGATCAGGCTTTTTTGCCCACCCGCCTTGTGCTGGACGCTTGTTCCAAGCGGGAATTCATTGCCTGTTACCAGCCCAACTGGAGTGAGCGGGAGCACCGGATGCTACTACATGAGATCAGGACCCTGCTCGATCAGGAAGTGCTGTATCTTGACCGGGAACTGAGGGTGTTTGACCAACTCAGGCGCAGCGGGGAGTTTCCCCTTTCCCGTGCCCTGCTTGCTGCCCATTTCGCAGTGCTGGACAGGTTGGCTGGGATTGGTTCTCCCCTGGATTTGGTGAATCTTATCGACATCGATGGAGGGCTGGAGATACAGAAGATTTGCTCTCAGCAGGAGTTGCTGCACAGCGATTTACTGGAGCAGTTTTACGAACGTCTTGCCAACTATGCCAGCCTTGATCTGTTGCCGCTGGTATCAGACTGGCAGACGCTGTTCGGAGAGGAGGGCATAGACCTTGCTTCCAGCTTGTTGAGGCTGTTTCTGGAATCCATCGCAGGAACCGGCATCAGAAGCGATCAGAGCGGCAAGTGCACCCAGATAGAGGTCAGCAACCTTCTGGACAGCCGCAACCTGAGCTTCGAGTCGGTAGCCATCCTGCACGCCATCGAGGGCGAATATCCCTCCAATCCCCAGCCAGTCTGGCTGCTAAACGAAGCGCAGCGCGGCCTGCTGGGTCTCAAGAGCTATCCCGTGCTGCGGGAGAGGGAACGGTACTATTTTCTGCGCCTGATCCTGAGTTCGCAGAATGTGTGTATCTACACCTACCGCAACCAGGAGAAAGATATCGAGCCAGGCAGCTTTGTTACCGAACTGCTGCATGCCAAAGAGCAAGGCTGGCTGGAAGGAGTGGAAATATCCGAGGTTCCCTACAAAACTGAGGTTTCGCTCTTATTCAAAGCGAGGCAGCAGATCATGCCACCGGACTGGAAAGCTCTGCCTCAGCTTGCCGACGCGTCCCAATGTAGCCTGGACGAGAATAATCCTGCCAGCTTTTTCAACCTGCCCGCCGATCCCGCGAATGACCTAAACAATGGCACAGAGGTGACAGCTTCCTACTACAGCCTGTCGAACCTGGAAAAGAATCCCATGCTGTGGTATATCTGCGACCTGCGGCATCTGAAACAGGTGGAGTTGCGCCCCAGGGAAACGATCAGCCGCAGGTTGTTTGGCAGCCTGATGCACGATTTTCTCAGGGACGTGCTGCAACCCCTGGCAGGCCTCCACCGGGATATAACTCCGCTGGAACTCGCCTTCAAAGACAAGAGCGCCTTGCACGACATTCTTGACAGGAAGATTTCGGATGAACTGTATCTGTATAAGATTCCGCAGAATTACAACTACGAATTTCTGCGGGGGATCATCTCGGACTGCCTGGTGGAGTCGGTCTTGCAGTTCTACCGGGACTACCTGTTTCCCACTTTGAAATCCGGCCCCTACCGTCTGATACCGGAGGATTTGAAGACCACAAAAGATGAGACCGATGCCAGGCTACTGCACACCGTACCCCACCAGGGAAAGGAGTATGCCCTGATGATCAGGGGCCGCGCCGACCTGCGGATCGAGTGCCCGGACAAGTATTACATCATAGATTTCAAGACTGGCGCATACGAGGTGGATCAACTCATCTTCTACGAATACTTCTACTATCTGATTGATTCCGAACATCAGGACGCGAAGCTGGAGTCCCGTTTTTGGGAGATTCTGAATCAAAAGCTGGCGGATAAAGCCAGTTCCCCCCTCAAGCGGACTCAGTGGCTGGCCAGAACAAGGGAAGCCTTTGCGGCCAGATTGGCGGAAGGCTTCGGGCTGGCGAAGAAGGCCGCCGACAGGCAGTATCTGATCAGTATATCCAGAGCCGATCTGTATCGCAAAAAATATGGAGGCCTTGCATGAAGCAGTTCAAAAACCGGATCATCACTGCCAGCGCCGGCACAGGCAAGACCTACCGCCTGGCGGTGGAATACATCCGCATCCTGCTGGAATACTACAACGCCGAGGGTTTCAGTCCGGACAATATCCTGGTGCTCACTTTCACCCGCAAGGCCACAGCCGAGATTCGCGAACGCATCATCGGGCATATCAGCCTGCTGCTTTCCGAAAAAGAGGATGATAAGACCAAGAGGATGGAGTTACTTGCCGTTATCCACCCCCAGGACGGCCCGCGCGAACTCAGCCCTGCCGAAAGAATGGTGCTGGAGGGGAGCCTGAACAGGCTTTCCATCGACCGCAAACAGTTGCAGGTGATGACCATCGACTCCTACATCAATTCCATCTTCCGCAACATTGTGCGTCCTTTGCGCAGCATCGACCGCTTTGAGATCGATCTGCAGGCGGTGGAGAAACGCTTGCCCTTCCTGATGCAGCACCTCTTGGACCCAAGTGTGAAGTCCAAGCTGGACAGTCTCTTGAGGCGGAAGGTTACGCCCTCTCTGGACGATTACAAGGATTTCTTTATCTCCCTGGTTCAGCAGCGCTGGCTCAAGCACCTCATCGACAAGCTCCATTCCAGGCAGGGAGCTTCCGCCCTGGAACTGGCTGACCGGGAAGAAACTGACGACTCTAAGCAAGCCCGCTTGGAGGAGTGCATGGATCTGTTTGGCAGGATGGTGTCTCTGATAGAGTCTGCCAAGCCGGATAAGGATCCTGAGGAACTGATCAAGAAATCGCTGAGGTCGCTGCTTTCCCAAAAAGGCTTACAGGAGTTGGACCTGGCCGCCAGGGCACGGGAGTTTTGCCGCACGCCCCAACGCTGCCACATGTTTTTCAAAGCCATTTCCGATGGCAACATCTACCACGCGGGCAGGATCAAAGGCAAGGGACTGGAGGAGCAGGTAAAGCAGCTTGCCGAACTGCAGGAGCTGCTGCGAAGTAAAATGGCGGACTATCTGATGCTAACCCTGTTCCTGCCTGAGCAAAAGGAGATTCTTGATCTTTGGGGAACCACCCTGTCCGAGTATGACAAGCTGATCTACAAATACAAGAACATGACCTACGACGACGTCGCCTGGTTCAGCCTGGAAGCGCTATTCAGCGAGGAGCCGCCGCTGTTTGACCTCAGCAATGAGGTGATCGCCACCGAGTTTTACCAGTTTCTTTCCCATCGCAGCCGCTTTATCCTGATCGATGAGTTTCAGGACACCTCCCTGATGCAGTTTGCCATCTTGAAACCCATTCTGGAGGAGGTTTGCTCGGGGCAGGGCAGCAAGGATTTCGGGGGCATGATCGTGGTGGGTGACGAAAAGCAATCCATCTTCGGCTGGCGGGGTGGAGAGCGTGAGTTGCTGCGCAAGCTACCTGTCCTGATTCCTTCCTTGGGAGAACTGCAGATTGAGGATTTGGACGACTCCTACCGCAGCAGCCCCGGCATGATGAGGTTCATCAACGCGGTGTTTCAGGATCAAGCCCTGCATCAACACCTCGCGGAGCAAGGTCAAGTTTGGGATTACCGCACTGTCAACAGCGCGCGCCCAGAGCTTGAGCATCTCACTCAATTGGAGGTGAAGACCATCAGCTACGGAGCCAGAGGCGAGGAAGATGACCTGCACTCCGTGTTCAATGAATTTGTGCAGGGGACTGTCGAAAAAAACCGTGTCCAGGGCAAGCGGGAGAGCGTGGCCATCCTTTGCAGGAAAACCAACGAGCTGACTGAAATTCAGCAGGTTTTGCAGGAAACCGGAATTCCCAATATCTTCCAGCCCACCAGCTTGCTGACGGAGCATCCCTGGGTGGCGCCCCTGATCTACTGGCTCAGGTTTTTGGCCTGGAGGGACTGGCTGGATTTCCTGGCGGTGCTGCGTTCCAATTACATTATGCTCAAAGCCGCGCCTCTCAAGGCGGTGGTTGATAGCATTGACCGCAGCGGGGATCAGACTCCGGATTTCAGCGCCATTCCGCTGGCAGCGGCCCTGCTCGAGCTGGCGGACGGCACGACCGGTTCCCTGGCCGGGGCTTGCCAGGACTTTGTGGACATCTGCCTCAAAGGCAAGCAACTGCATGAAAGGGACTATCTGAACATCAACGCGTTTTTGACCCTGGCCAACGACTATGAGCTTTCCTCGGCTCAGCGCGACAAATCCATCCCGGGATTTCTGGACTATCTGGACGACAACAAAGAACAGGAGTTCCTCAAACAGGTGGCCGTGGAGGGTTCTGAGGAGTTGCAACTGCTCACCATCCACAAATCCAAGGGCCTCCAGTTTGACCGGGTGTTCCTCTTCTTCAACCTCAGCGGAGGAAGCGGCAGCGACCGGACAAAACTGAAATGGTTTTTCAACTACGATCAGAATGACCTGCAAAAGCTTAGCGATTACGCCCTCACCTATCACTATGAGGATTTGCTCAAACACTCCAGCTTCGGATATCTGCCAGCCTCCATGGAAAGCCGCGAAAACCTGGAGGAACTGAACAACCTTTATGTGGCGTTCACCCGGGCCAAAACCGCCCTGCACATATGCTTCGCCTATCGTGGCGGAGATGATTGGGGCGGCTATCTGGCAGACAGGGAGGACAAGGGGCAGGTCAAGCTGCCTCACCTGCTCTGTGACGCCTCGCTCCGGCAGCTTGCGGCTTTTGAGGGAGTGGAAAGACTCGGCTCCGGCATCCGTTGGCATTCAACGCTTCCAGCCCCGGAAAAAGCCCCCGGCGAAATTAAAGAACAACCGCAAAAGATTAACCTGGATGACCTGGCCGCGGCTCTGCCGGAACCAGATGCCGGGCTTGAGCCGGAAGCGGTTGTGCCTGACCCTCCGGCTGTCAAAAACTGGAAAAAGATCTGGATCGAGGACAGGCATAACTTGTTCGGCAACCTGGCACACTACTACCTGAGTTTTATCAAGAGGAACCTGGATGGGGAGCACGGGCGGGCGCTCAGGCAGTGCCTGGCTTTCTACGGCTCATTGCTGACGCAGGATGAGATCGTGAGCAGAATCGAACTATTGCGGTCTTCCCTGGCGGAGCACGCCTATCTCTTTGAACCCCGTTGGGACAAGGTCTTCACCGAGTTTTCCCTCTATCTGGACGGACGGGAAAAGAGGCTGGACAGGCTGATGCTGGACACTCACGCGAAAGAGGCACTGATCCTGGACTACAAGACAGGAACGAGCATGGACGACTCCCAGCTTAGAGATTATGAAAAAGCGTTGGCGGGGGTGCGGGCAATCTCGGAACAGGGATACACGATCTCATCCAGATTTGTCATCCTCGCCAATCTGGGCGACCTCGAACTCTGATTCCGGATGCCAATGGGCAGATGCGGTGGAAAGGTGGAAAGGTGAAATGGTGGAAAGGAAGCCGTTGTAGTGTAGCGGCGCTTGCCATAGCGCCGTATAGTGTGGCCATCCGACCCTAAAACAAAGCACCCCAGACTATATACCGTGTCATCACGGGCTGTCGGGGTCCTCGCCAAAGCGCGTAGCGGTTTGGTGGGGTGACTTGCCCCGTGATCCATTGGGGTGGCAAATTCCGTTTGCCACAGAGACCGGAGGTCTCTTCCAAACAGGCAACTCCGTTGCCTCTGCCGAACAGACTTCGGCAGCCCAATACC
>DAOTNF010000005.1:0-121872 GCA_035450685.1 Candidatus Cloacimonadota bacterium
GTGGCAGGCGGTGCCGTCACACATCTTGATGATGTGTTTGCCTTTGGGCTCAAGAGAGAAGTGGCTGTAAAAGGTGGCGACGCCAAAGAGGTGCGCCGGCGAGACCTTCAGGGAAGTGGCGATAAAGGTGAGCACTTCTTGCGGAAGGTAGCGATACTCGTGTTGGACGGCTTGCAGGATCGGGATGATCTTGTTGGCATTGAAATCGTAGGATTCCAATATCTCCAAGACCTTCGAGAAGCTGCGGACTGCAGTATTTTCAGAATTCATCTTTGCTCCTAATCTATCTCAGTTTTTATGTATTTTTCCTGTAGTGGCGGTTTAATGGCTTTGCAAAAAACGCCTGGCTTTCGCTAATGGCTCCTCTCCACCTTGGTTTCGTGGTGGAGCTTTTCTGCCAGGCGGCGGGAAAGAACCGCGAGCGAGGCGCTCATGTCCACGTCTTCCACAATGATGCCTTCAGGCACATCGAGGTGAACCGGAGTGAAGTTCCAGATCGCCACAATGCCATTGTCTATCATCATTTGAGCCGTTGCCTGGGCATGCTCGGATGGAACCGTAAGGATTCCGATGTGGATATGCAGACGCCGGCAGAGATTGGCAAAACGATCCAGGCCGTAGATCTTGACGCCGTTAATCGTGGTGCCGCTCAAGGCCGGATCGGTATCGAACGCCGCCACGATGGACAAGCCCTTGCGGGAAAGCTCCTGATAGCCCAAAAGGGCGGAACCCAGGTGCCCCGCTCCCACCAGGAAGCAGGAACTGCTGTCGTTCCAATTCAGGAAACTCTTGATGGCTTCGATCAGTTCCGCCGTCTTGTGCCCCACCTTGGGAACGCCAACCACCCCGGTCAAAGCCAGGTCCTTGCGCACTTGGGTCACGTGCACGCCGGTGATCTCCGCCAGCCGGGTGGCAGACACGTGGCTTTGGCCTTCCCTCTGGAATTGTTGTAAGAGTTCCAGATACTGGGGCAGGCGTTTAAGCGTTAAAACCGGTATGGAAACCATCTTCTCTCCTTATCGTGGTATCTTATTCGATACTTTTATATCGATAAATTTAGAAGCGTATTTCTGTCAAGAGCTTTCTTCGCCGTTTCCTCCATAGCCTCTGATGACGAGGTTATGATAATGACTTAGCAGCATCTAAGAGTTCACAGAACTTGAATAATTATCCCCGTCTTCATAGGTTGCCTTTTTCAACTATCTCCGGTAGCCGCAAATCCGATATGCCTTCCGCCGTTTTACCTTTCCATTTTTCCGCGGCCTTTTTGGCGTAGCACCTATATATTATAGAGGGATGGGCCTCATTTGCATCCCCCTCTCCGGCCTGGGTCTTCCTGGGGTCAACCTTATAATTTATAAGGATGACCTAAGGATGATGGCTTAACCGCTTGTGGCAGCGAATGATGGCTATATGAGGGATCATGGGGGTGGTTGCGATATTATCGTGGAAAGGTGGAAAGGTGAAATGGTGAAAAGGTGCCCCCGAAAACAAGTCCACCAAGCTATTAACTGTGTCATCACGGGCTTGAACCGTGATCCAGTCTTTTAGAAACAACCACCCCGACCACAAAACAAAGCACACCAGTCTATGTACTGTGTCATCCCGGGCAAGCTTGCTTGAACCGGGATCCAGTCTTTTGGACACAAGCAGCCAGCCCGGAAACAAAGCACACCAAACTAAAAACCACATCATCCCGTGGGGGTGGCAAAGACCGTTTGCCACAGAGACCGGAGGTCTCTTCCAAACAGGCAACTCAGTTGCCTCTGCCGGACAGACTTCGGCAGCCCCCTAACTTACACCACTCCGCGGCAATCTGCGCCTTTTATCCGTGTTATCTGCGTGAACCACTCAGGTCTTTAATAAAAAATGGACTTCATGCGGTGAAGGGCGGCCCAGAGAAGGACCGCCCTGTGTCGTTTACAATATATGCGTAGGCAGGTCAGGCCTGCTTTTGCAGAAGCCCGTCCCGTATGAGCAGGGCGTCCGGGTCAGGTTTGCGTCCGCGGAAGGCCACAAAGAGGTCCATGGGATGGAAGGCGTTTCCGCGGGAGAGGATGTTCTCCCGGAAAGAGTTGGCGACTTCGGGGTTGAAGATGCCCTTTTCCTTAAAGAGGCTCCAGGCGTCCGCCTCCAGGGCTTCCGCCCACTTGTAGGAGTAGTAGCCCGCGGAGTAGCCTCCGGCAAAGATGTGGGCAAAGGAGCAGGAGGTGTTGCTGCCTTCAATGGGAGGCAAGACCTGGAAGCGCTGCGTGGCCTGCTTTTCAAAGGCGTCCACGTCCTTGATGTCGGCGGCTTTTGCCACGTGCCAGCTAAAGTCGAGCATGGCGTAGCGCAGTTGGGTCAGATTAGCCAGTCCAGCCTGGAAGTTTTTGGCGGCTATCACCTTGTCCAGCAGTTCCTTGGGCAGGGGTTCTCCGGTTTCGTGGTGCCTGGCGAAGAGGTTGAGGGCTTCCTCTTCCAGCAGCCAGTTTTCCATGATCTGGCTGGGCAGTTCCACAAAGTCCCAGAGTACGCTGGTGCCGGAGAGGGCTTTGTAATAGCCATCCGCCAGCAGCGAATGCAGGGCGTGGCCAAACTCGTGGAATATGGTGCGGGCTTCATCCAGGCGCAAGAGGGAGGGCTGGTCGGCAGTCGAGGGGGTGAGGGAAGCCACTATCGCCACTTGGGGGCGGCGCAGCCCGTCGGAATGGAGCCCCTGTCCCTGGAAGCTGGTCTGCCAGGCTCCGCCGCGTTTGGTATCGCGGGGGAAGAGGTCCATATACATCAAACCGAGAAAGCTGTCGGAGCCATCGTAAACTTCCCAGGTGCTCACATCCTTGTGCCAAGTGGGAACGTCGTGCACCTGCTTCACTTTGATGCCGTAGATGTGGTTTGCCACTTTGAAGAGGCCTTCCAGCACGTTTTCCATCTTCAGCCAGGGGCGCAGTTCCTCGGGATCGTAGGCGTAGCGCTGCTCTTTGAGTTTGTTGGAGTAATAGCTCATGTCCCAGGGCTGGAAATCGGTGATGCCGTCGGTCTCGCGGGCGAAATCCATCACTTCCTGCACTTCCTTTTTGGCGGCAGGATAGGCGACGGCGTAGATCTTTTCCAAAAATCCGGTGGCGGTGGCGACGGACTCCGCCATGCGCTCTTCCAGCACATAGTCGGCATGGGTGGCGTAGCCGAGCAGATGGGCGCGTTCTTCGCGCAGTTCCAGGATGCGTTTGATGTTGGCCTGGTTGTCAAAGTTGTCGTTGAAGGCGCGGGAGGCGTAGGCTGCCTGGCTCTGGCGGCGCAGTTCGCGGTTGCGGCAATAGGTGAGTAGTGGCACCATGCTGGAGGGTTGCAGGTTGAAGAGCCAGCCGCCGTCCTTGCCTTTGACCTTGGCCAGATGCGCGGCTCCAGCCAAAACGCCTGTGGGCATGCCTTCCACGTCGGCGGGATCGGTGATGTGCAGTTCCCAGGCGTTGGTGGCGTTCAGCACGTTGTCGCTGAATTTGGGGTGCAGTTGGGAAGATTCCATGGCGATGGCGGTCAGCTTTTTCTTGCCTTCCTCATCCAGAAGTGCGCCGCCGCGGATGAAGCCTTTGTAGGCGCGCTCGATCAGGCGGTAGCGTTCGGCCTGGCGCAGATAGTCTTTGTCCGAATAATCTTTGGGCAGTTCGGGGCGGGGCTTGCCCTCCACTTCCTGTTCCCACACCTTTTTGACCCGCTCGAAGATAACCGGGTCGGTGGAGATGCTGCTGCCAAACTCCGCCAGCAGGGGAGAAATCTGCTGAGCCAGAGCCTTGAACGCGGCATCCGACTCCGCGGACAGCAGGTTGTAATAGATGGAGGAAACGTAATCCAACTGCTCGCCGCTCAATTCCAGGGCCAGGACTGTGTTTTCAAAATTTGGCTCGGCGGGATTGTTTTTCAGGGCTTCGATCTCCTCCTTCGCGATCCTGATGGCTTCCTGGATGGCGGGCAGGTAGTGCTCGGTCTTGATCTCGGGAAAGGGGATGGCTTTCAGCCGGTGGCTGTCATTCCGTTTTAAGAGGGGGTTGGCGGTTGTTGTCATGTGTAGTCCTTATGTTTATTGATTTTCTGAGGGATAAGATAATCCACCCCGCCAATCGGTCAACCCTTTTTCCGGGGAATTGTGCTGCAACACAGCTTCCATCAAGGCCTTGGCATCTTGGTAAAAATATATTGACGGATATCTGTCTTTGGAGGAATTGGTCAGTCAGGGGAATGTATTCCCATATTGTGCTTAACAGCCAATAGTTTGTGTTAGAGTGTGTCTGAGACGGCAGCTCATAACGGCTGCGGCTCGTTCCTTTATATCCCTTCAAAGCAAAACTCGGGGCCGGTCTGAGACCCCGGCTCCGGTGGAACTTTCGATTTTAATGATCTAAGCAAGGAGATGAACATGCTTAAAAAACTTCTTATAGTCTTGATAGTGGCCATGACTGCCTGGTCCGTGTATGCGGCCTCGGCGGTTGTGGATGCCCGCCCTGCTCAAATCGACATCAGCTCGGCTTCTTCGGAGAGCGCTGTGTTAGTCACTGTGTCGGACTACACGTCAGATGATGCCCGATACAGGCTTTACAATGGCTCAAACCAGTACAACTGCTGGGACGCAGCCACTTCTACCTATATTACTTCAACAAGTTACTCTTCCGGACCGCAGGTTCCCGGCACACCCACCACTTCCAGCACATGGTGGATCATGTTTCAGAGAGGCAACAATGCTACAACCGTAGCAAGCTATCGGGATAGGCTTGGCCCGGCTTATACCTCAAACTATAGAACTGTAGTACTGCCTGCCGCGACAGCTATAACTACTCCTGTATCCATCACCAACAGCGATGTAACTTTTTCAACCTGGAATGATTTTTCCTCTAAATATGTGATTTTAGCTTATGATGCCACCATAGGTGGAACTCTGATCAGTGCTACATCATCTGCTTTAACTACCGGGGCTTTCAACTTGGTGGTTGAAGCAGGCACAACTATCCAAAGAATCGAAGTTCGGGACGTACTCAATAATCTAATCGAGAGCGTGACTGGAACCTGGCCTGCCGTTGGGCAGCCCATAATAGCGGTTACCGGTTCCCTGAACCCCTTTACCGCCTACACCGGCACGCCTTCTGTCTCCCAGAGCTATACCCTGAGCGGCTCCAACCTGACAGCGGGAATCGTGGTTACTCCCCCCGCTGGCTTTGCCATCTCCACGGACGACATCACTTTCCATACCACCGCCCAGACTCTGGCTTCCACCTTCAACGGCCCGGTCTATGTGCGCCTCACGGGTGCAACCGCCGGCAATTATTCCGGCGACATCACCCACACCAGCACAGGGGCCACCCAGGTGGATCTGGCTGTCAGCGGCACGGTTAGCGACCCTGTGCCGACCATCCACACCACTGGCACTCTGGACGCCTTTGCCACCCTGGAGGGAACTCCCTCCGCGGCTCAGACCTACACCCTTTACGGTGAGTTGCTTACCGCCAATATTATAGTGACTCCTCCCGCAGGTTTTGAGCTTTCAACCGATGGCAACAGTTACAGCTCTTCACTTTCACTTGCTCCCAGCTTCGACGGCCCGGTCTATGTGCGCCTGATCGGTACCACGGTTGGCAACTATGGCGGCAACATCACCCACACCAGCGCCGGAGCCACTCAGGTGGATCTGCCCGTTACTGGCGAAGTGCAGACTCCGGCTGGGCCAACCATCTTTTTGGAAGAGAACTTCAACTATACCGCTGGCGAACTGCTCACAGCTAATGGATGGACAGCACACAGTGGGATAGGCAGCAATCCAGCGATTGTTGGTTCCACTGGCCTTACTTATGCAGGTTATCCGCCATCTTCTGGCTTGAGTGGAGAGACAGTATTCTCAGGACCGGCCGAAGACGTTCATAGAACATTCCCGGTCCAAACCAACGGCACTGTCTATGCTTCCTTCCTGTTCAACGCCATATCCCTGCCAAACACCACCGCTGACTATCTGATTCATTTCGGACCTGACCCGATAGGCACTGATTTTAAGGGTAGGTTCTTTACCCAGAAAGACAACGACGGGAACCTGCGCTTTGGTTTGACCAAGGCTGCTGCTGCGACTGGGGCTGTCTGGACGGATTATGTGTACGCGCAAAACACCACTTATCTGATAGTGATTAAATATGTGATCAATAGCGGCACGGCGAACGATGAAGTTTATATGTGGGTAAACCCCGCCATCGGCGCGACAGAACCCACTCCGCAACTCACCGCGTCTGATGCTACCGGCACAGATGCTGCCAACATTGGTTCGATCGCCATCAGGCAGGGAACCAATACCCCCCTTGCCTTGATCGACGGCATCCGCGTGAGCAACGATTGGGCGATCCTCTGGAGCGGCGATGCTCCGCCTGCACCGGTCATCACTGTGACAGGCGAGCCTGCTCCCCTGGCCAACTATGCGGGCTGCCCTTCCGAGGAAATATCCGAATACAGCCTCAGCGGAAGCAATTTGCAAGCCCCCATCAACATTGTGGCGCCGACAGGATTTGAAGTCTCATCGACCGGCACGGGCGGCTGGGCTTCCAGCATCGATGTCCCCGCCGACTTCAACGGCCTCATTTATGTGCGCCTGGTTAGCGGCGTGGTTGGAACCCATGGTGGAAACATCACCCACAACAGCAGCGGGGCAACCGAAGTTACCGTCAGGGTGGAAGGCGAAACCTTCGTTTCACCTGTTGTGTGGAACATTACGGCGAACCTCACCGCCTTTGACCATGAAGTGGGAACACCTTCCGCGGCGCAGTCATACACCCTTAGCGCGACAGGCGCCCTCGATGACATTACCGTCAGCGTGGCAATTCCCTTTGAGCTTAGTCTAAACGGAAGCACCGGCTGGACAGATGAGCTTGTATTGACTTCTAATTTCAACGGTTCTGTCTATGTGCGGATGAATTCAGCGACAGCAGGCCAATTCACCGACAATGTCGTGCACAGCTCGCTTAATGCCACGCCTTATAACCTGCCGGTCAGCGGCACCGCCGCACTCCCCGCAGGAAACTATGCCACCGACCTGTTCTTCAGCGAATACATCGAAGGAGACAGCAACAACAAGGCACTGGAGATATTCAATGGCACCGGAGTTCCAGTGGATTTGTCTGCTTACAAGGTCTTCTTGTATCCTAACGGAGCTACAACGCCTAACAATACACTGACTTTCCCGGCTGGAACGATGCTGGCCCACAACGATGTGTATGTCATTGCCAACTCAGGTGCCAATGCTGCGATACAGGCTGAGGCAGATACTACCAGCACAGTCACTTACTTCAACGGCGACGACGCGGTTGCCCTGGTGAAAATTGTTGACGGAGTTGATCAGAATGTAGATATCATCGGCTGTATCGGCGAAGACCCAGGCGCTGCCTGGACAGCCGATGGCGGATATTCCACCCTGAACAAGACTCTCGTCCGCAAACCTACCGTCACAGAGGGTATCTCAGTGAACCCCACCACCGGATTCCCCACCCTTGCCACAGAATGGGATGTGTATCCGCAAGATACAACCGATTATCTCGGTTTCCACACCTTCACTCCTGGCGTCCAGGTAGCGGAGGCTCCTGTGCTTACACCCGCGGGTGGAGTCTATTATTCCACGGTGAATGTGACCATGTCCTCCGCGACTCCTGGCGCGACCATCTACTACACCACCGATGGCAGCACCCCCAGCGACACCAACGGTTTAACCTATACCGCTCCCATTGCGGTTAGCGCGACCACTACGGTGAAAGCCATCGCCTACGCTACTGGTTACACTCCCAGCAGCGTGACCACGGAAGCCTACATGCTCCCGGTCTCCATCCCGGACATTGCCACCCTGCGCGCTCAGCCCACTGGCAGCAACGTTTACAAGCTGACCGGCGAGGCCGTGCTGACCTTCCAGCAGGCGCAACGCCACCAGAAATACATCCAGGATGCCACAGCCGCCATTCTGATCGATGATAATGCCGGTCTCATCACGAGTACGTATAACCTTTACGACGGCATCACCGGCGTTACCGGAACCCTGGGTCTCTACAGAAACATGCTGCAGTTCACTCCCGTGGCCGATCCCGGAGCTGCGACCTCAAGCGGAAACACCATTGTTCCGGAAGTACGCACCCTGGCCAGCCTCACCACCGCCGATCAGGCCAAGCTGATCAAGGTGATGAATGCAACCGTGGATGCCACTCTGGGAACCTATCCCGCGAATGCTTCCAACATCAACGTCACCGACCCCACCGCGACCCTCGTGATGCGCACCTTCCCCAATACAGACTACAGCGGAACCCCTATCCACACAGTGCCAGTCAACATCACCTGCCTGGTGGGTCAGTATGACGCTAATATGCAGATCTCACCTCGCTTCCTGGCTGATTTTGAAGTAGCCGGCGGCACATTGGACGCCCCTGTCGTCACCATCTCCCGCGTGGGAAGCGACATACAGCTCACTTGGGCTGATGTGGATGGAGCCACCAGCTATCGCGTGGAAGCCGCCTCCGATCCCTATGGCACCTACACCACCCTGGGTACCACCACCGATATATCCTATACGATACAAAACCCCACGGAAGCTATGAAGTTCTTCCGTGTGATCGCCATTAACTAAACAACAAGAGTAAACAATACAAAACCCGGGAGCTTCGGCTTCCGGGTTTTTTGGTTTATGTTTACCCGACATGGATGACTATGGCCTGATACTATCCACAAATTACACAAATTATCACGAATTATAAAGGGTGGAAAGGTGGAATGGTGAAACAAGGCGGTTCAGCGACCGCCAGTACTAAGTAGCGGTGCTTGCCATAGCGCCGTTTTGGGATAACCACTCGACCCCGAAACAAGCTCCAACAAGCTATGTACTGCGTCATCCCGGGCAAGCGTGCTTGACCCGGGATCAAGTCTTTTAGAATAATCATCCACAAATTACACAAATTATCACGAATAAAAGAACAGAATAAGGGCAAGTGCCAGCTCAGAACAAGTGGCAAATCCCGAACCTATCTTACACCAATCTGCGGCAATCTGCGCCTTTTATCCGCGCTGATCTGCGTGAACCGCTTGAGTCGTGATCCAGTCCCAGAGGGGTGGCAAAGTCTGTTTGCCGCAGAGACCGGCTGTCTCTTCCCAAACAGTCAACTCCGTTGCCTCTGCCAAACAGACTTCGGCAGCCCATAACTTACACAAGCTAAGCAGGATCAGTCACTTTCAGGATCGATACTATACTAAAGAAGATATCACCTTTACAACAAAGGAAGCCGCTTCACTTATTGCCTCTGGTGCCCCATCCTCATCATCTTCCTGGTCTGAGGAATCACTATCCAGATCATCGACATCATCATCAGAAGCAGAATCGCCGCTTTGGCTATCCTCAGCTTCCCCATCCAGATCATGAAGGTGCATGGCATGCTCTATCAATTCCTGCATCTGAGCAAGATCCAGACCATCCAAAGTGGTGCTGAGCCGGTACACTGCGCCGGATCGCATATGCAGCTTGATGGCGGAAATATCCACTCCAAAAATGCTGTCCTCATCCATACTGCAATACTTGATGTCTTTGAATCTTGCGATGAACTGGGACGTGGAATTCCCGGCATCCTTTACACACAACGCCTCGGTGGTAAACACCATGCCGGAAGCTCCATTACCGAAGATGCTGGTATCGTTGGAATCCACGATTTGCTCTTTGGAATAACGTCCCTTGCATATCGTGGAAAGCATCTTTTTGATCCTGGGCTCATAATCTTCCACAATGGGCTCAAAACCGGTGATCTGGTGATACTTCTCGATAATCAGTTCCTTGATGTTATCCAATTATTCTCCTTTTGGCGGGATTCTCAGGCCGGTTTACCGTGCCGAATCCGTCACCTGAGCGGAGTATAAAAAAGCCCCTGGACAGATCAGGGGCATAAGTGATTGTTATTCTATTCTGGAACGTGTAAAGCACCCTTGACTTGCTCTAAAGAGGATGCCCTTTCTCACTCATAACTTGCCTTTTTGACGTCAATCAGCTCTAAGGACTTTCTCAAGTCCTTGATCTTTTCTTGAAGTGATTTAGAAATTGGTTTCGTATCCTTGATTTCTTGGATTAAATCCTCAGTGCTAACACTCTTTTTCCCAGAGAGAAACGCGCTTTCGATAGTATTCTTAACCACAGATTCAATATCCGCTCCACTAAAACCCTTGGTTTTCTCTAGTAACTGGACCACATCTATATCTGTCGACCACTTTCCACGCTTTTTCAGGTGAATCTCAAAGATGCTTTTTCTTTCGTCATCGTTTGGGAAATCTACCAGAAAGATCTCATCAAACCTTCCTTTTCTCAAGAATTCCGGAGGAAGACAAGAGATGTCGTTGGAAGTTGCAACCACAAATACTGTGTTATCCTTTTCCTGAAGCCAGGTTAGGAAGAAACCGAACAGTCTTGTGGTTACTTCATGGCTGCCACCAGCTTGCCCAATACCGGAGAATGCTTTTTCGATCTCATCAACCCAAAGCACACACGGGCTGATAGCTTCTGCAATGCTGATTGCTCTGCGCATATTGCTTTCACTTTCTCCGACATATTTACCAAGCAACTTCCCAACATCCAGGCGGATCAAAGGCACGCCAAAGAGTTTTGCCGTTGCCTTGGCTGTAAGGCTCTTCCCGCAGCCTGGCATGCCAACGATCATCAGCCCCTTGGGTATATCAACTCCATACTTTACAGCTTCATTGAGTCCGTCTAAAACTTGGCTTTTCTTTCTAAGCCAATCTTTCATGCGATCAAGCCCGCCAACATCATCGATAGAGTCATCAAGTTTCAATATCTCGAGAACACCTGATTTTGCGATTATCTGCTCTTTTTCTTCAATGATCAGGCTCAGGTCTCCTGCTTCAATTGTGCCGCTGTTTTGATAAGCCAAGTTTAAGATTTGCGTGATTTCAAACTCGGAAAACCCTTTCAAAGACCAGGTCAACTCTTCAGAGAAAGTCTCATCAATCTTGAAATCGTTTGCTTTGGCGAAGTTGATGATCAAGTCCTTGATTCCGGCTTTGGAGGGAAGTGGGGGTTCAAAGATCGTTATCAGCTTCTCCAATTCTGGCGGAATGGTCAATACACTGGACACGATAAATATAGTCACATTATAATCGGGATCATGTAGGTTCCTGATGGCTATTGACTTTAACAGACTGATGATTACCGGATTGGAAATACTGCTGTGGACATCCTTCAAAACAAGAAAGTTAGTTCCCTTTGGCGATAGAGTATATAACCTTAAGAATTTATCAAGTGTTAAGCCTAAACTTCTCTTCTTCGTTTTAAAGTCAACCACACCCAACCCTTCGTTATACTCACAGACACTGATATCCTTGGACTCACTACTAAGCTGTTCTATGATCGCGTCAAAAGCATGAAAGTCAAAGGTCGGGATATAAATGATGGGCCGGAGCGCATCGATATAAGACGCAAGTTTATTCAATTGCAATTGCTCTGTCATCATATCTCCATGTACACAATTGGGTTATAATTGTCTGAAGACTTATATACCAACCCATCAAGAATGAGAAATTTACCGTTGGCGTCTTTGGAGGAGATGCCCTCTGACTTGTCGTTTGCACTTCGTACGCGGCAACTGCCCGGCACTGAGATTATCATTACCTTGGTGTCTTCTGTTTGCAGGTCTTTCCAATAGGATTGTGTTTCACCGGTAAAAATATGCAGTCCAATGCTCTGCATGATCTTATCAAAAACCTCATAGTATTTGAGTGTAGCTGCATTGTGTTTGTTTGAAGTTTCCTGGGTCTGATCATAAACAGCAGACATAATTGTATATATACTACTAATACTACTAAAAAAGCCACCTGCATCTTTTTCCTCGATTTTATTCGTAGTGATTTTATCGATTTTAGTTTTAAGATCCGGACAGATAAGCTTGATTGCCTCTTCTTTGCTTTCTATCATGAAAGTCTTATTCAAGGATTTGCTGATATCTTCATTTTTTAAAAGCATATCACGGAGAGTAGGGGTCATTAGTATCGCATAAGTCATTAGGGGTGCGTCTCCCATGAAGTCATAGTAGAACTTGGTGTAATCGAGTTTAAACAACCTGTAGTAATACTTGGATATTTCTTTGGCGGTTGCCTTCATAAATGCCATTTCATGTTTGTGTTCTATCACTTTTGACTTCAAACTCTCATAACCCTTATGATAGTCAACTATGACCTTTTCTACTTTGCCACCTGTTTCTTCCCATTTTTTCAGTTCAGCTTCTCTTTCTCTCCAGTATTCCAGAGAATACAAGCTCTCCTTGATTACATTATCATTAGTTTCAATTTTAAATATCTTGATCAACTCGACTATCACAGAATCTTTCTCTTTGATAGCCTCAACTTGCCGCAGTTCTTCATCATATCCTCTAACTTTAAGCCATTTTTGTAACAAACCATCCAGATAAAGACGCATTATGTCCTCGATGCAAAAGTTTTCCTGAAGGTCTTCGATGCAACGGACTTGCTGACCGTCAAGATTTAGATTGAATTTAATTGTTTTTGCCATGTTTTTTCTCTTTATTTTTCATTTTTTTTCTGAGTGGGATGCCCAGTATTTCCCTCAAGTATTTGCCATATCCTCTATTCGAGTAAGTTAGTTTTTCCTTATAATGCCGCCACTTCCAATCTAATATTATAAGCAACAATGGTACTAATAGAAGCACAGGTAGGCATAACACTGAAATAGATCTTACGAGATTAGTATCTATTTTAAGGGTCTCAGTAACAGATTCGAACTTTTCAGGGTTAAACACCTTGCCATTGATCAAAAGCAATAAATATAATCCCGATGCTACGATAATCTTATAATAAATGCTTGTTAATCTTGTGGTTGACGCTTCTTGCTTGACACGTTCCCAATCATGTTTAAGCAGCCAGGATATTGCTTCAGATAATTTGTCTAAGTTTTCTGCAGATATCTTCTCTTCTTGTTCCCACTCTTGCTCTTTAATCATATTTAACAGCTTTCTGTCTTCAAGATCACGAGGATTCAATCTGATCTGAAAAAAAGTCTTTGCCTCTGCAACAGTCTTGAATCCGTCCCACTTCTCATTTTTTCCAATCCTTCTTAATTCAACTGCTGCTTCCCTTAACTCTTTTCTCCATTTTTGTCGCTCTTCAGTTACATACTTTAGTTTATTGGATTTATCTTGAATTTGTTTTGATACGATAGCGGTTATCAGTGCTGCCAGAACACTTGAGCTTAGTATGGGCAATATCATTGAAGAATTCATGAAGCACCCGCCTTACTAAGAAAAGAAGAAATCTACTATTGAATCAGCGACATCAGATATGAAATCACCAACACTTGTAAGACAATCAGATACAACTTCTAACCCTTTAGTTATCACCTTCCCAACTGCTTTGCCAGCAACGTTTCCCACGAACGCACCAATTTCTGCTCCGATATATGAGCCTACGGGGCCAAAAATCGCACCAACACTCGCACCTATATTAGTGCCGATAGTCTCGCCTGTTTCAGCACAGAAATCC
This sequence comes from Candidatus Cloacimonadota bacterium, assembly GCA_035450685.1. Taxonomy (GTDB): domain Bacteria; phylum Cloacimonadota; class Cloacimonadia; order Cloacimonadales; family Cloacimonadaceae; genus Syntrophosphaera. The sequence goes on from DAOTNF010000005.1 coordinate 13,528, forward strand.
TCAATCATAACGCCCAATTTCGAAGTTTTCCGGTTAAAGATATAACCCAGTGCTTCAATGGGATTGATTTCTCCTGTGCCAACCTGATACACGGCTTTCGCCGTTGACATTCCTTGATCAACGATCATAGTTAGCTGACTATTTGTGACATTGTCGAGTTCTTCAGGAAGCATTCCTTTCTCCTTTGCTATCACGGCGGCGGAAGAAACTGCTTTTACGTATTGCGCATCTTTATCATTGTTTAACGGACTATCAAAGTAGTCCCTGAGAGCAACGATTTCCTTTTTAAAGTCAATGGTTTTAACACGCTCAACTGCTTTTGATTCCACTGGATTGATGCTTTGTAAAGTGTCAACAATATCCTGCACCATAACTGTTTCACTAAGGTTCCCAATGTCACCGTCGGAAAGAGAAGCGTCTGCTGACAATGACGGGACATTCAATGCCCTGCCAACATCGCCCATGATTTCGTTTATATTCTGACCCGTTTTGGATGTATCAAGCCCTTGAATTTTCGAGAGTAGCCATTCTTCCCTGGTTGAGCCTTTGCTGATGCTATCCCGTAAATCATTGTAGGCATTTTCAATCCGATCCACAGTTCTGATTACCTCGTTAATGCTCGTCTGAGCTTCTTTTTTGCTACAACCGGTGTTTTGCATCATCACATTAACGAGAGTATCAGATGTGTTCTTTGGATCTGAATGGACAATCCCACTGCATGTTTCAACTATGTCAATGAATGTCTTTAACTTGCCTTCGTTTTCCTTTTTCATTTTTAACTCCTTATTGGATGTAGTTTGATCTCATATCATATGATCACTTAGTAAGATAGTGCTTTGTGATTAATTCGGATTCCATCTGAATGATAGCCCTCAGCTCCCCCGGCTCCAGCACCTTCACCTTGGCCCCATAACTCAGCACAAACTTCTTCATCTCGCTCAGGGAGTTGGCAGGCATCTCCAGGATGAGTGATTTATCCTCAAGCCGGGTGATCTTCTGTGCCGGATGCCATGTTCTTTCCGCGATGTAATCCGAGGTGGGGGGAAAGAATTGCAGCTTCACCTGAAACACCTCCCCGGTATAGATGCCAAAGCCGCTGTCAAAGTAGGTTTTGGAATCAAAATCTACCTCGTGTTGGGGTTTATCGCCAAGCTTGATCTTGTCCATCCGATTGAGGGCAAAGACGATCACCTGATCTATCTTTTTATAGTATCCGGCCAGGTAGAAATTGTGGTTGAAGTACTTGACTGCCAGAGGCGAGACTTCCTTGTGGCTGTGCCGTTGGTTCTGCACGCTATAGTAGTCAAAAGAGATCATCTTGTAATTCAGTATCGCTTTCAGTACCAGGCTCAGTTTCTCAGGCACAGAGTCTGAATCTGACAGGATACCGGTGCTGTCGCTGATCAGCGCTTTTTGGACATCGCGGTAGAACTTCAGGATGGATTTATCCAGTTTGGTTTCGATCCTGGCCAGAATGCCTTTGATGCTATCGGCAGTAACCAAACCCGATTCCTCCCACAGCTTGCTTGCCAGTGAGAGGCTGAGGATATCCTCGTAATCCAGAGTATAATCGGGAAGGCGGTAACCCTCTGTGAAATAGTAGAAAACCTGATTGCCCCTGTCCATATCCTGATCTTCATAGATAGGAAAACCACAAGACGACAGATTGGTGATGTCCCTGGCAATAGTTTTCTTTGATACACCAAAGTAAGTTGCCAATTCACCTTTGGATATGCCGCTTAGCCGATGCTGGTTTATCAGATGCAGCATCTGCCATTGCCTGTACAAAGCTTGATTCCTCACACAATTCTCGCCATTTTATAGATTTTTCAAGATATTTTTGCCATGCCTAAACGGTCAAGGTTTTTCATCACCATCCCTGTCCCTTACGTGTAAGCTCGACTACCTGAACACCTTGTTCCACTCGGGAGAGTATTTGCCGATAAAGTAGCGCTCGAGTTTCCTGGTCGCTTCAGCCGCTTCCTCATCCATGCCTACCAGCAGGACATATATCTCCAGATCAGCGGCATGTGCGTGCATTAGCCTCCCCGACGTGTGCTTCCTGGCACTGTCTGACTCTCTGGTATAGTCAGATAATCTCTTCCTGATGCCACCATTTGAATATTCGATGGCTCTGCCGACATACATGACTTTTCCATCCAGTTCGGCTTTGTAAAGCCCGACGTAAGAGGAATATGGACTCAGGTCGATGCTGTCCAGACAGCCTGCATACTGCCACTCGCGCTCCCATTCCCTGAGTGTCCTGCCTCCGATAGTTGGGACTTCGGTTCTGCCGGTAGAAGCATTCCTGCTGCCATTTCTCATTTGCTTGCTCTGCTGCTTCCTGCCTTCTTCGATGACTGCATTGCCGATCTTTGCCAGTGTTTTCCAAAAGCTCATTCTGAACTCCTAAATATAACTTTTTGCATACGCATGCTCACGATAAATCACCCCCTGGACAAAACAGGGGTATAGGCAAAAAAGAAATTTACACAACCAGCCCCGCCCCATATTCTTTCCGCCACCTGTCCTGCAAATGATCCATGATCACTCCTGATCTGCTTTCCTGGCAAGGGATTAGCTTTTTTGGGAAAGCAGTCTTCCTTCAGATATTTTACCCAAGATCATATATCGCCGAATCCCCTCTGCTTGTCAATCGATAAATTGTGCTTCTTTTGGTAGATATGCGTATGGAAATGGCTGGGATGACTCGGTGTGTTTGTCTGGGGTGGTTTGTTTTGGGGTCGGGTAGTTGTTTTTAAAAGACTGGATCCCGGCTCAAGCCACCCCACCAAACCGCTACGCGCTTTGGCGGTGACCCCGATGGCCGTGATGAAAGCGAATTGGTATCGATTCCTCCAAAAGTTTTCAGCGGGGTCTATATTTTCTTGCGGCACAGTCGGCGCAGGTAAGTCCGGGGCGGAGGGAATTTTCCCTTGACAGGATGGGGGCGCAAAAATCTTTTGAACAAACAATAGCGAAAAATGGTCCAGTAACTCAGCGGTAGAGTATCTGCCTTTTAAGCAGAGAGTCGTTGGTTCGATTCCAACCTGGATCACCAGTTTGCGACCCCTTCGTCTATTGGTTAGGACTCAAGATTTTCATTCTTGCAAGAGGGGTTCAATTCCCCTAGGGGTCGCCAATTTATAGGGTAAAAATAAGGAAACAATTTGTGTCCCGTTCGTCTAGTGGCCTAGGACTCGTGATTCTCAGTCACGCAACAGGGGTTCGATTCCCCTACGGGATGCCATTTTTTTTGGGGTGAGATTTTACCAAGAGGCGAGGATTCGGGATGGCAGCCCCACTGTTTTCCCGGGCAGTACCCGCCAGCACAAGGATGTCCATTATTAAGATGAGCCGACAAGACCTGATGCCCAACCTGGAGCCGGAACTGGTTCCCGAGCAGAGGCTCAAGCTGAGCCTTGATTTTCGGGGCAGGAAGCGCAGCTTTTACCTGCCGGTATGGCTGTTGGTTCTGCTGGCGGCCGCGGTGATCGTGTTGCTGGCGCTGGTGGGTATTTACGGCTTCGGGGGAGGCAATGCGGCGGATGCCAGGCAAGTAAAGGAACTGCGGCAGCAAAACAAATATCTTGGCTCACGCATCGCGGAGTATGAGATCGAGCTCGATTCCCTCGCCAGCCTGCTGGATTCCCTGGGCTTCGCCACTTCAGAGGAGCAGGACTATCCCTATTACAGCGGAAGGGATGAGGAGGCCCGCAGCAAGCTGCGCGGAACCCCCGACCTGGCGAAACAGCTCAATTCCCTGGATAGAAAGCTCTCCCAATTATGGAACAGATTGGGTGTGGAAACACCCCTTTCAACAGGTGAAGCTGCAGCGCAGGTGGTGGTGACCTCGGGCGACGGCATCCCCTCCATCTATCCGACCTTCGGCAGAATCTCCGACGGCTGGGGCATGCGCCTGCATCCCATCACCGGAGAACTCGAACTGCATCAGGGCATCGATATTGCCAACCAGGTTGGCACACCCATCTATGCCACTGCTGACGGAGTGGTGGACGCAGTGGCGCACGATGAGGGCCTGGGCAAGTTTATCCGCCTCAACCACGCCAAAGGCTATCAAACTATCTACGGCCATCTGCTGAGTTTTCAGGTTAAACCCGGGGAGCAGGTGCGCAAGGGGCAGATCATCGCTATGATGGGCAACACTGGACTTTCCACCGGGCCGCATCTCCACTATGGGGTGCGCAAAGGCGGACAAGCCGTGAATCCAGCCAGCTACCTCAACCGGCTGGACGACCGGGCTTTCGCCACAAAATGAGCCCGCGGCAGGCCTGGATTTTCACCCATCACGCCCCCCGGGAGCTGTTTTCCGGCTATGGCAGGCTTGATGCCGGCAGGGATCTGGTCGTGGCGGTGGATGGCGGCCTGGAGCGCGTTCACGGACTCGGTTTGCGGCCAGATGTGGTAATCGGCGATTTTGACTCCCTTTCCCCGTCACTGCTTGCCCAATATCCTGCCTCTCTTCTGCAACGCCATCCGGCCCGCAAGGATGAGACCGACACCGAACTGGCCATCCTGTGGGCGCTGGAGCGGGGTGTTGCGGATATCACCATCTGCAACGATCTGGGGGGACGCTTCGACCACGCCCTGGCCCTTGTGCAAAACCTGCTGCTCATCCATGAACGCGGCGGGCGGGGCAGCATCGAGAGCGGGACGCAAAGGCTGTTTCTGATCGCTGGCGAGGCGGAAATCTGCGGCCTGGCCGACTGCAATCTTTCCCTGCTGGCCGTCTGGAGCGAGGTGGAGTTCGCCTCTTCCCAGGGCCTGCAATATCCCCTGGCGGGCGTGCGCCTCTTTTGCAGCCATCCCCGCGGCATGAGCAACAGGATAGTGGCCTCCACCGCCCGTATAGCCGTTTCCTGCGGCCTGCCCCTGGCCATTGTCGGAGGATGATTTACCGTCTCAGTGGGATGGGCGGCTGCCGAAGTCTGTCCGGCATAGGCAACGGAGTTGCCTGTTTGTAAGAGACATCCGGTCTCTGTGGCAAACGGACTTTGCCACCCCTGGGGACTGGATCCCGGGTCGCTGCCCGGGATGACACAGTTTTGGAGTCGGGGGGTTGTTTTCAAAAGACTGGATCACGGGTCAAGCCCGTGATGACGCGGTTTTATAGCTTAGCTTGGTTTGCTTCCGGGCTGGCTGAACAGCCTTCTTGTTTTACCATAGTAATCCGTAAATCAGTCAAATCCGTCAATCCGTATAAGATTGGCATGCCAGGCATCATACGGATGAAACGGATTACACGGATTAACGGATAACTCGTTTTGCCCAGTGTGTTTATGGCACCTTTCCACGGCCATTTCCAAAAGACTGGATCCCGGCTCGCAGGCCGGGATGACACGGTATATAGACTGGGGGTATTTGATTCGGGGCTGACGTCCTCCATCACCACCCCACCACGCCATCACGTCACCACGAAGTCCTTCTGGACGCTCCTTTCCACCATTCCACCATTCCACCTTTCCACGGCCTAATCGTAGCACCTATATATAATGGGGCCTCATTTGCATTCCTTTCACAAACGGGGGTCTTCCTGGGGTCAACCTTATAATTTATAAGGATGACCTAAGGATGATAGGTTAAGCTGTTGATGCCTAAAATGATAGCCATCCGGGAGGGATGTCTGGGGAAGGGCTTGGATGCGGCAGGCCTGTTCAAGGCCGTTCCATCCATCTTGCCAAATATCGATTGACAAGAATAATTCTTTCATTTATAAGGTATTATTTAATCATGTAGTTTGGGAGAACATCGAATGAATGAGGAACTCAAGCCAGGCGAAATGACCTTTGAACAGGCACTTCTGGCACTGGAAGACACGGTTGAGCGCTTGAACGAAAACCAGATGGACTTGGATAAGATGATCGTCCTTTATGAAGAGGGGCTTCACTATCTCAAGCTCTGTCAGGAAGAACTGGCCAAGGCCGAACTGAAGGTCAAGCTGCTGAACGAAAAGATGGGCATCACCCCGGGAGATGACGAAAATGGATAGGAAAGTCTTGCTTAAAAAGGACATGCGCGAGAAGCAGGAGCTGGTCAACATCATCATGGACCGCTTTTTGCCCCGCAAGGACGAGTATCCCAAAAGCCTGCACAAGGCCTTGCGTTACAGCGTTTTCGCGGGAGGAAAGAGGCTGCGCCCCTATCTCACCCTGATCACTTATGGCATGTACAAGAAAGATTTGGAGCCGATTTCGCCGGTGGCGGCAGCGATCGAGATGCTGCACACCTTTTCCCTGATCCATGACGATATGCCGGACATGGACGACGACGAATACCGCCGGGGCAAAAAATCCTGCCACGCCCTCTTTGGGGAAGGCGCTGCCCTGCTGGCGGGGGATGCCCTGCTGGTGGGGGCTTTCGACCTGATCACCCACGCGGAGATCAAGCCCTCCCACCGCCTCCAGTTCGTCCGCGAATTGGCTCAGGAATGTGGCATTGAAGGCCTGATCGCCGGCCAAATGGTGGATATCGAGTCGGAAGGCAAGAAAGTGGATAAAAAGACCATCAACTTCATCCACGAAAACAAAACAGCCAAGCTGATCCGCATCTGCGTGCGTTTTGGCGCCATCGCCGGAGGCGCTCCGGCAGGGGAACTCAAGCTGATCGAGGAATACGGTTCCTGCGTTGGCATGGCTTTTCAGATCACTGACGACCTGCTGGATATCGAAGGCGACCCCAACGAACTGGGTAAGAGCGTGGGCAAGGACGAACACGTCCAGAAAGCCACCTATCCCGCCGTCTATGGGATTGCGGAATCACGCCGCAAAGCCCAGGAACTGATCACCCAGGCACGCGAGGCAATAAACAAACTGGGCGACAAGGCTTTGATGCTGGATATTCTGGCTGAACACCTCCTGAACCGCAAATCATGAAGATTGCCTATAAATTGCTGACTTCAACGGCCATCGCGCCGCAAAAGATGACCGAACACAGCTCCGGTTGGGATCTCAGCGCGGATCTGAAAGAAGCGGAGTTGCTGGAACCGGGGGAGCGGGCTGCCATCCCCACAGGAATCGCGGTGGAGATACCAGCCGGTTTTGAGGCTCAGATCAGGCCCCGCAGCGGGCTGGCTCTGAATCTGGGACTGGGCGTCCTGAACGCGCCCGGCACGATTGACGCGGATTACCGCGGGGAGATCAAGGTCATCCTCTTCAACGCATCCCAAAAACCTCTGCTCATCCAGCCGGGCATGCGCATCGCGCAGATGGTCTTCTGCGTCCTGCCGCAGGTGCAGATGGAGGAGGTGGAGACCCTGGAGGCAAGTGTCAGGGCTGAAGGCGGGTTTGGGCACACGGGCCATTGAACACGGAGAATCTAATGACGATTATTGAACAGATAAAAAAGCTGAAAAAGGAATTGAACGCCACCATCCTGGCGCATTTTTACCAGTCGGTCGCGGTCCAGGAAGTGGCCGACTACAGCGGTGATTCCCTGGGACTGTCCATCAAGGCGCAAAAAAGCGACTCGGAACTGATAGTGTTTTGCGGGGTGCGCTTCATGGCGGAAACGGCGGCCATGCTCAGCCCCCACGCCAAAGTGCTTCTCCCCGTGGAGGATGCCGGCTGCCCGATGGCGGATATGATCACCCCGGAGCAGTTGATCGAACTGAAAAAGCATCATCCCGGCGCCGCCGTGGTCTGCTATGTCAACTCCAGCGCGGCCGTCAAAGCCGAGAGCGACATCTGCTGCACTTCCTCCAACGCGGTGGAGGTGCTGAAATCCCTCCCGGAGGAGCAGGAGATCATCTTTGTGCCGGATGTGAACCTGGGCACCTGGGCAGCGCGTCAGAGCGGCCGCAAGGTCATTGCCTGGAATGGCTTCTGCCCCATACACCAGTGGGGTTTCGAGCGCAGGCGTCTGGATAAACTGATGGCAAAGCATCCCGGCTACACCGTGCTGGCGCATCCGGAATGCGACGAAGACATCGTGGAAGTGGCTGACCACGTGCTCTGCACCAGCGGGATCTTGCGCTTTATCGAGGATAACGACGAGGTGATCGTGGCCACCGATCATGGCTTCACGGAGTATGCCAGGCACCTCTGGCCGGAAAAGCAGATCATCTCCCTCAATTCCCGCGCCCGCTGCAAGAACATGCAGAAAACCACCCTGCACAGTGTCTTGGATGCCCTTGTGCAGCAGCAGTATCTGGTGACCGTGCCCCCGGAGATTGCCTCCCGGGCGGTCGGGTCTATCAACCGCATGCTGGAGGTCTCTCGCTGAGCGATCTGACCCGGGTGGAACTGCCTTTCGGCGGGGCATACATCTTCCAGGAACGGCATTCCCAGGGGGTGTCGCAGGTGGCTGCGGCTTTGCAGGCGGCGGCTTTGGAAGCCTGTCCGGAAGAGGATGCCCGGGTGCTGGAACTGGGTTCCGGCTGCGGAATCGTGAGCATCATGCTGGCTTTGCAGCGTCCCCGCTGGCAGATCGATGCCCTGGAAATCCAGCCGCGGCTGCATCAACTTGCCGTGGACAATGCCTCCCTTTGCGGAGTGGAGGCCGCTTTCCAGCTTGCCGATCTGCGGGACTTCCAAGCCGAGCGGGCGTATCAACTCATCATCTCCAATCCCCCCTGGCGCAAGCGGGGCAGCGGATTGCCAAGCCCGCATCCTTCCCGCGAGGCCAGCCGCAGCGAGCTTTTCTGCAATATGGCCGATGTTCTGGCCTGCGTTAAACGCAACCTCTCCCCCGCCGGCGCCGCCCTCCTTGTCTATCCCGCATCACGGGAGCGCGAACTGGCCGCAACAGCCCAAAATACTTTGCTTGACATAATTTCCGCCCTTGCCGTGACTGGCAACAAAGAACATACTATCTACAGATTTTCTCATAAAGGAAAGCCACAATGAACAACAGATTTATCCTGATCCTGCTGCTGCTCGCGGCAAGCTTCGTGGCGTGGACCTATATTCACTACCAGTATCAGGAAAGCAAACAACTGCACCTGGACCAGCTCGCGCAGCTTCCGGTCTATGTGTATCTGGAAGATGAAGCCCTGGCGGACAGCCTGGGCGGCGAACTGCGGCAGTTGGGGCAGATTCAGAAGGTGGAGTTTTCGTCCGGCATCGATGCCGCCAAAGAGATCGTGAAATCCTATGGCCTGGACGTAACCGAATCCACTTTGCGCAACTACGATTTCCCGCATGTGCTTACCCTGCTCTTCAAACCCGAGCTGCTTTCCTTTCCCGCCCGCGACAAAGCCCTGAAAATGATCTCCGCGCGTGGCATCTCCAGCATGGACATCGACACCCAGGAAGCCGCCTGGAAGCTCTGCAAGCAGGAGCTTACCCAACTGCGCGGCAGGTGGACAATATCCACCCTGATCATTGCCGTGGTGCTGTTTCTGCTGGCATTCTTCGCCCGCTTTCACCTCTATCTGGAGGAGAAGCTGCTCAACCTGGGCACCAAGCAGGATATACTCACCGCTATGCAAGCCAGGAAGCGCAGGTTCCGGCAGTCGCTGCTGCTGTTTTTGATTCCCGCCTTGCTCAGCCCGCTGCTTTACTATTTCCTGGTAGCGGTCGGGAGTGTTAAGTCCCTGGTGGACTGGCAGTTCTTCTGCATCCAGGCCGGCACCGTCCTGGCAGGCGTCCTGGCTTCCCACCTACTGATCAAGGGCAGGGAACAACTCAGCATCTGGGATTTTGAGCCGCCCGCCGCGGACAGTTCCCTCTAACGCCAAAGATGAAAAACATTCCCAATATACTGACCATTGGCAGGATTCTGTTGATCCCCGTCTTTTTGTGGCTCGTCTTTGCCAGGGATGCCATAGCTTCCGCCCTCTTGGTCTTTGTGGCGGCGGCGCTCACCGATTGGCTGGATGGCTGGCTGGCGCGCAAGTGGCAGGTGATCAGCGACTTTGGCAAGATCGCCGATCCTTTGGCGGACAAGCTGCTGGTGCTCTCGGCTCTGGCGGCGCTCACCTGGCTGCCTCCCTACCGGCTCTGGCTGCCGATCTTTATCGTGATCGCGCTGCGGGAACTGGTGATCACCATCCTGCGCGAAATCTACAAGAAGCGCGGGATAATCGTTCCGGCGGACAAGCTGGGCAAGTGGAAGACCTTTTTGCAGATGCTGGGCATTGTGCTGGCTTTTGCCGCCTGGGCATGGCTCGAGCCGCTGCCCAAGGGATTGGTGTGGGCTGCCAACATCTGGTTTGGACTGGTGGCCGCGCTCACCCTGTATAGCGGCCTCAATTACCTTAAACGCCCCGTTGGGGCATAAACTGGAGGAATCATAATGAAACGCCTCACCCTTGCTCTTTTGATCATTCTGCTGCTCGGTATCGCCGCCTGCAAGCGGGAAACCGTGCCACCCAGCGTTTACGATAAATATGACCACTATCTGGACAAATCCAAGCCCATGGCCTTTGGGGACGACCGCGACATCCAGCTTTTTGTTTCCGATGAGTTGCAGGCTGACATTATGGATATCCTGGCTCCTTCCCTTACCCGCAAGGTGCAACTGAGCATCCTGGAGCAGTATTTCTATCTGCAACCAGTTTCAGGTGACAAGATCAAGGAGTTCGAGAACTATAAGAACCTGATCTACTGCGGCACCCTGGACGGCGGCGACAAGGTTTCCCGCCACATCCGCTCAACCCTGAAGCAGGATATACTGGACAGGGTAAAAGCCAGCGGCGCGGAAATGGTGATGGCGAGCAACACAACTGTGCGCGACCAACTGCTGCTCTACCTCGTGGCAAGTGACGCACAAGCCCTGCAGCAACTGGCCTCCAGCCGCAAGGATCAGATCTTTGAGAAGTTTCTGGAGCGTTACTCCCTGCGCCAGGGATACCAATCCTACACCAACGCCGTGATCGACAACAAGCTTTTCCGCTCCCTGCCTTACACCATCCAGATTCCCCAGCTTTTCGACATCTATTCCAACAACCCCGAGGGCAACTTTATGTCCTTTGTTTACAAGCCCAGAACCACCCAGCGTGATCTGCCCGACAAGTTTGTCTCCATCTATTACGAGGCGATGCCCCAAAACAAGGTCAACCGCGAATGGCTGCTGGAAAAACGCAAGGAACTGCTCGCCGATCATTTTCCGGGAGACCAGATACTGGAAGACAAGATAGAGTTTGACTATTTCCAGATCGGCGGCTTTGACGCGCTGCGCCTGCGGGGAGCCTGGATCAACAGCGGGATCAGCGGCGGAGTGGGCGGAGCTTTCCAGACCTATGCCTTCTGGCACGCTCCCAGCCAAACCTCCTTTGTGGTGGACAATATCGTCTATTTCCCCGCCGGCGACAAGCTTCCCGTGCTGCTTGAGCTGGAACAGATTTCTGCCTCGCTACGGGTCAAATGATCCCCCGTCCTTTGTTTAGAGCCGCCGTTTGCCTGGCGTGCCTGCTGTTTTGCGCCTGCGCACCGCGCCTTAGAGTGGCGGGCTCTTCCCCCAAAACCGGTGACGGCAACCCCAACGCCAACTCCATCTATTACTTCCTGAGTGCTTCCCTCGCTCAGAAACAGGGCGATCTGGAAGGCGCGTTGCAACTCTACAAGCGGGCTTTACAGTTCGATCCGGACAGTTTCCAGATCAAAAAGCAGCTTTTGCTTGTTTCCATCGGGCTTTACGCGCAGCAAATCCTCAGTGAGGAGGAGGTCAACCTGCTGATCGTCTTCCAGGCTTACCAGATGGGCTTCGATGAGGATATGCTGCTGGCCGTTTACGGCTTTTACGACCAAAGCGGAAACCGCGAGGCGCAGGAAAAGACCCTGCGGGAACTGGAGAAACGCTTTCCTTCCGCCAACGCCAGCATGCAGCGCTTCATCTTTGGATACAAAAACAACGGCCAGACCCAGCTCAAGTATCTGGATCAGGCTTTCAAACAGGCCCGCAACGATCCCCAGGCCCTGGGCGCCCTCTCCAACCTGCTGCTCTATTTCGATGTTGACCGCGCCCTGCAGGTGCTGTTCCGGATGAACGAGATCGCGCCTTCCCCGGAGGCCCACAACCTGCTGGCCAGCATCATTATCAACAAGCGTGACGCCACCTCCGCCCAACGCTATTTTTCCACCCTGGGCTGGCCCAAAGACCGCGAAGCGATGGGCACCTTCGTGCGGGCAGCCCTGGAGACGGGAAACCACGATCTGATAATTGCCGTGGCTGAGCAACTGCTGGACACCGGCGATGTGGATCTGCTGCATTCACTGGCCTTTGCCGCTTTGGTGAGGGGCAGGCCGGATCTGCTGAAGCGGGTTTCGCAGGCGGCACAGGCTTCCCTGGCCCCGGAACACGAAAAACAATCCCTCTATGCCCTGCTCATCGGGCATTCCCTCGCCGTCGGCGAAATCCACCCCCTGGATTCCCAGGCAGGTAAGTTGCTCACTTCGCAGGCTTATGGAGAGATCTATAGTTACTATGGACTTGGCCGCCTGAAGTCTTTTCCCCGGGACGCGGGAGATATTACCGGTGAATTCAGCGCGGATTTCGCGACTCAGGTGGAAAAGCGTTTCGCTCCCGGCGCGGGGCGGGATTACCTGCTGGCCGTGGCGCGTTCGGCCGCCGACAGCAGCTATGCCGGCTATGCCGATGCCAAAAAAGAGCTTGTCGATCATCTCAGGCAAATCACCACTCTGCGCCCCGCGGACTATGAGTTTCTGCTGCAATACCACCACAACTGGGGCGATGCCTCCCTGCGCCGCTCTCTGCTTAGCGAAGCGGTGGAAAAGTATCCCGATAATCCCGTGTTTGCCAACGACTTGGGCTATACCCTCCTGCTGGAGGGGGCCGATCCCAGGGAAGCCGCGCGGCTGATCCAGGTCGCCCTGGATGCCGAGCCGGAAAACCCCTTCTATCTGGACAGCATGGCCTGGTGCCACTATCTGGCGGGAGACTATGCCCGCGCGGAGGAGCTGATGGCGATTCCAGCCCAAATGGAGGATATGCCCGCCGAGATAGCCTGGCATCTGGGAGCAATCTATCTGAAACTTGGTAACCTGGAGCGCGCCAAAGAGTTCCTTTCCCTCTGCGTGAGCATCGGCGGGGATCAGGAATGCGTCACCGAGGCCCGGCATGCCTTGCGGCAACTGCCCTGACTTTCCTCACAGCCAGCCCCAATTTCCAGCCTTGATGCTGTTTCGCCTGCATTACAACTGGATCTCTTTTTCACCATTTAGCCTGTCCATCTGATCGTAGCACCTATATATTATGGGGGAGGATGTCCCTCATTTGCATCCCGCAGCCAAGCTGGGGTTTACCGTGGGTCAACCTTATAATTTATAAGGATGACCTAAGGATGATGGCCCCAACGCCGGTGGCAGCAAAGGAGGGCGGCATGACAAGGCTTGCGGGGAGGAAGAAACCGATTATGCTGTTTAGAGTAAAACAACCTGAGAGCGTGAAAATGAAAAAATATGCCCTTGTCCTGATCCTGGCGTCCTTCGCGGGAATGGCTTTCGCCCAGTTCAGCCTGGACTTTGAGACCGGACTTGCCTTTTTCGGCTACAACGACATGCGCATTCCCAACCTCGAAAATGGCAGGATACTGTCTTTTACGGATGAACTGGAGTCGAAGCCAAAAATGTTTGGCCGTGCCAACCTGCATTACCAGATCACTCCGCGGCATGAAATTTCGCTGCTGGCATCGCCCTTCACCATCGAACCAAGCGGTGAACCAGATGCGGCAGTGGAGTTTATGGGCAGGACCTATGCTGCCCGCGAGTGGATTTATGCGGTGTATAAGTTCAACAGCTACCGCCTGCAATACCTGTATAGGTTCGAGAAGCAAAACATCGGCATCCGCGCCCTGGGGGTCTCGCTCAAAGTGCGCGATGCGCTTATCTCCCTGGAAAACAAGTCGGCTGGCTATACCGAAAAGACAGATTTGGGAGTGGTTCCGCTGATCGGGTTCGAGTTTGGCTACGATCTTTCGGATGAACTGGAGCTGCTGCTCAAAGGGGAGGCGCTGGCGTCACCATACGGACGCGCCGAGGACATCCTGCTGGCCCTGGTTTACGATCTGAACGACACTTACTCGCTCTATGCAGGCTACCGCTTTTTGGAAGGCGGTTCGGATATCGAGGAAGTTTATACCTTTGCCAACATCAACTATCTGAGCCTGGGGACACGGATCAACTTCTGACACCGCTTTCGGCGGGATGAATGTGTGTTGCCGTTGAGGGCGGAGCAGGTCAGTCCAGTCTGATGACGGCGCTGTCCAGAACCTCGCCCCTGAGTCCGTAGGCGGTGACTTTGAGCCGCGATCCCTCACGGGAGCAGAACAGATAGTGGTTTTGGAGCAGGAAGACCTTGCTGGTTGAGACGTTGTGCTGTTTGGGGCGCAGCGTTCCCCCCGCGCCTCCGGTCACAAAATAGGTGATCCCTTTGCGTTCCAGGCGCTCATAATTGTGGTCATGCCCGCTGAACACGGCTTTGACGTTGCCGCTTTCCAGCATTGAGGGCAGCAGGATGGCATATTCATCTCGCCCGCCGTGATATCCGCTGCTGAAGATGGGATGGTGCATGACCAGTATCCTGGGCAGGGAATTCTTTTCGGAAAGGATTTTCCTGAGCCAGTGGAACTGCGCGGAGCGGGGCTTGAGGCTCAGATTGGTGTCCAGGATCACAAACAGCAGGCTGTCATGCTCCACGCTGTAATAGGTTTTCCCGCCCAAGTGGGGGAAGTTCTTCAGAAACAGTGCCTTGTCGCGATCATGGTTGCCTCTGGCGGGATAGATTGGGCAGACGCGGGTGATCGGCCTGGAAAGGGAGAAAAACTTGTCGTAGTGTTTCTGGTCGCTGCCCCGGGAGCTAAGGTCTCCGGCGTGGAAGACCGCCCCGGGCTGCCTTTTGGCTATCGCCGCGGCGACCTTTTTGTGCACACTGTGTCCGGTTTGGGTGTCGCTGTAAACGGCAAAGTCCGCCCACAGGGGAAGCAGCAGCAGAGCGAGCAGGGCGCAGAGCGTGAGGCGGGAAGCGCTTATCAGGCCGCATCCGCCGGATTTCCGGGCAGAATTGGCCGGGGATGGCGGCAAAAGGGTTCGCATCAGCTCCGGTATCGGTCATAATCCAGCCTGAAGCGCTTCAGGTCATCCCAGGCGGGATACTTAAATCTCTCGTTGCGCAACAGGGACGCCGGATGGTAGGTGACATAGCTGGGGATGCCCATGAATTCGTGGGTCACCGTGTGCAGCTCCTGCATGGGCTGCCTGGTCTGCAACAGGGTTTGGGCTGCCACCAGGCCGAGCATCATGATCAGTTTGGGCTGTATGATCTCGATCTGTTCCAGCAGGTAAGGCAGGCAGGCCTCCCGTTCGGGGTTTTCGGGGTTGCGGTTGCCGGGCGGGCGGCATTTGACGATGTTGCAGATATAGACGTCCTCCCGCTTGATCTCGATGGCGGCCAGCATCTTGGTGAGCAAATCCCCTGCCCTGCCCACGAAGGGCCTTCCGCTCAGGTTTTCCTGTTCTCCCGGCCCCTCTCCGATGAGCATCGCGATGGCGTCGGGGTTGCCCTCTCCATAGACAAACTTGATCCTGCCCTCATGGAGCGGGCACAGGGTGCAGGTGGAGTGCTGGAGCTTGAGTTTGGCCAGCAGTGCAGCTTTGTCCTTCGCCTCGCGGTAGATCTCCCCGATGCCGGAGTTTTGCAGCATTTCCAGGTGCTGCTGCAAGGCGCGAAGGGTCATGCCCGCCTAATCTTCGTCGTATGCGTCGTCATCCAGGTCAAAGCTTTCATCGTCATCGTCGTCGTCATCCGCATACTTGTCCAGATTGTCGTGTTCAAGCTCTTCGATGTATCTTTCAGAGTCATCGAATGTTTCTTCGCTCATTTCGCCTTCCACCTCTTCATCCTGGAAGGGTGAAGCCTGCTGGGCCATGGCCAGTTCAGCCTCGGCGATCTCGGCGATGTAGTCCGGCACCTCGTTTTCCGCCACGTGATGCATGGCCATGACGGTGATCTTTTCCTCAAAGCGCTGGCGCACATAGGAGGGAAGCTGGCTGATGCGCTGGGATTCCAGCTTGGAAAGCAGGCAGAAAAGGTAGTTCATGTCGGCTTTTTCGAGGAATGACTCGATCTTTTCGCTAATCATTGGTTCTCCTGTTTGAGGAATCCCTTGATGGGATCCCGGTAGCGTCCAACCCGGTTTTCTTCTGCTTGGACGATTGCCAGAACCTCCCGCACGGCCTGGCTCAGTTCGTTGTTCACCACCAGATAGTCGTAATCTGGAATGTATTCCAGTTCTTTGCGGGCGATGGTGAGGCGTTTTTCGATCTCCTGGGGGGAATCCGTGGCGCGCTTCATAAGGCGTTCGCGCAGAATCTCCATGGAGGGCGGGATGATGAAGATCTTCACCTGGGGAATGTCTGTGGAGCAGATCTGGGCTGCGCCCTGCACGTCGATATCCATGATCACATGCCTGCGGGCTGCCAGGCGTCCCTGGATGAAGCTTTTGGACGTGCCATACCAGCGGCCGAAAACCTGGGCTGTTTCCAGAAAGTCGCCTTCCTCGCGGCGGCGCAGAAACTCCCGCTCATCCACGAAGTGGTAGGCGACGCCGTTCTGCTCGGTGCCCCGGGGCGGCCGGGTGGTGAAGGACACAGAGTAGTCGATATTGTCAGCCGCTTTGAGCACCTCGGCGAGGATGGTGCTTTTGCCGCCCCCGGAAGGAGCGGACAGGATGATAAGGAAGTTTGGGTTTTTCTCTATCACGCGCTGATAGTTTAGCCTTCGATCAGTTTGCTGTATTCCTGAGCGGTGAGGAGGTTGGCAAGCTCGTCTTTGGAGCTGATGCGAACCTTGAAGAGCCAGCCTTCGTCAAAGGCGGATTTGTTGATCAGATCGGGAGAGTCATCCAGATCGCCGTTTCTTTCCTCAACCTTGCCGCTCAAGGGGCTGATCAGGTCAACCACTGCTTTGACGGCTTCGATGGAGCCGCAGGGTTCGCCGGCGGAGACTCTGCTGTTCACATCCGGCAGTTCCACAAAAACGATGTCTCCCAGCTCGCTCTGAGCAAAATCTGTGATTCCCACGGTGGCGAGGTCGCCGTTCAGCTGCACCCATTCGTGGCTCTCGGTATAGTATAGTTCTTCCATTACCATGGTGTATTCCTCCAAAACAGAGATATTTTTACATACTTACGCCAAATCTCGGCAAGGCATTTTTGTGTCAAGCACAAGTTCTTTGCCGCCTTCCCTCTACAAGCCCAGAATCAAGTCCCAGCGGCTTTGCCCGTCTTTGTTTTGGCTGAAGCGCAGGCCCAGGTTGAATGACAAGACGTATCCCGCCGATATTTCCGCGATCAGTTCCGCGCCATAGGCGGATATGGAGCCGCGCTCTTCTTTGCCTATCGGGCTGGCAAGGTCGTAAAAAAGCCCCAAATTGATGTCTTCCACATAGATGTTGGGAGTCCAGAAGCCGTTGCGGATCTTGAACAGCGGGGCATACCAGGAGTTGGCAAGCATGAATCCCTCGCGGGCGTTCCATTCTTTGGCATAACCCCTTAGCGCGGGGAAGACCTCATCCGGATTGGCGTCCGGGTCTCTGGCCAGGATCAGGTTGCTGCGCAGTTCGGTGGAGAGCGGCGCTTTGACGCGCAGGTTGTATTGGCCTTTCCAGCCCAGGCGGTCGCGATCCGAGCTCAGCCAGCCATCCTTGCTTTCATAGAGCAGGCTGGTGGTGGTGCCGAGCCTGACCCCTTTGTAGGCAAAGCTGGCTTCCAGGAAGGGGTAGAGCAGTTTGCGGTAGTTTTCATTTTCCTTGCCCCAGGCCATGAAGCCAAAGCCCGGATTGAGTCCGGTAAGGCCGTAGTTCATGCGGGTGATCAGAGGCACATATTGCTGCGAAATGAGGGTCTTGCCGTCCAGATTGCTGAACTCGAGGCTGTGTTTGACCGGACGGAAAAAGTGGTTTTCCAGGCTCAGTTCATAGCCCCACTCCTTCTTGGACATGTCATAGAGCACAGCCGCGCTCCACAAGGGGAAATCCCCCACCACGTCCTGGCCTGCCATCATGATTCCCAGGGTCAGTTGATCGAGCGTAAACAGGCTGTCCAGGGTGTCTGTCGAACTGTCGATGAAAGGAACGCGGTAAAACCTGGGCCAGAGCATGTGCAGGATGTTGGAGGCATAGGTTCCCCGCTTGACCTCATACTTGCCCAAGACCTTGCCCTCGCCGCCCCGCAGGCGGGAGTAGGGAAGGCGGGAGCTTTTGCCGGAGGGTGGGTTGAAAGGTTGCAGGGAAAGCTTGTCCGCATACACATCCTGTCCCTCGCCATTGACCGCGATGAACCAGTTTTGCCCGCTGCCATCCTGCACCGCGCACCTCAGCTCGGAAAAGCCGCTGAATTTGGAAACCTGGCGGCTGGAGGTGTTGTAGAGGTAGGAACCGTTTTCTCCATTATAGATGGCAGTAAAGAGCAGGTTGCCGTCCTGCACCCCGGTCACCGTCTCCAGATGGGGGGTGTCCACCAGGGGCGTCAGTTGCAGGGATGCCAGGTTCAGTTCATAGATGCTGTTGTTATGCCCGAACCTTCGCGCGGTCACAAAGATTCTGTCCCTGCTCTGGTGGATGGTGCCGATCAGACAGTCCAGGCTACCCAGGGGCTTTGTGCTTTTGGTGGAGGGATCCAGCTTGAGCAGGACACTTTTCTGGTGGGTGGGGTCATCCTCGGCGATCAGTATCTGCCCGTCATCCAGCTTGCAGAAGGAACGTGCGGGGCCGGAATAGAGTTTGCGGCGTCCTCCCCCTTCCAGTTTCTGTTCCCAGATTTGGGTGATCACGCCCAGGCCGTCCATGTTGTTGTTGGAATACCCGCCTTTATACTCCGACCTGCTGTAGTAGAGCTTGTCCCCGTGGATCTGGTAACCGGCGGGGAAATCCGAACCCTGCTGCACCAGGACTTTCTGCCGGGCCTTGCCTCCGGGGTCGGAAACTCGGATCAGGCGGTGGCCGGAAAAGCCGCTGCCGGGGCCGGTCTTGCTAACGCCGTAGTTTATGAAGTAAAGGTTTCCCGCGTGGTATTGCAGGTTGTCGGTGCGTCCTCCCCGGCGGGTGATGTTTTGCCTCGGCAGGGGTTTGGAGCCTTGCTTCATCTCCGCCTTCCAATCCGCCCACAATGCGGTTGTTCGCTTACCATACACCTTTTTATAAGCGGCGTCCAAAGAGAGGCCGGAATAGATGGGGTTCAGATAGGACTGCAGCGAGGAGCCCGTTTCGCTGTAGAGCTGGGAAAACCTGCTTTCGCCGTATTTATCCGCCAGATATTGGTGGAAACTGGAACCGTAAACATAGTAGTGCGCCAGCGGATTGCCATAGCTGTAATAGCAGGCCTTGCCGGCGGAGGGCAGTTTGCCTTCCCGTGCCAGCGCGTTGATCACCGCGGCATAGGTGCCCGCGTTCAGCCTGCCGCCATACTCCGATAGCTGTGATTCTCCATACACCGTGATGCCCTCGGTCATCCACATCGGCTGGTAGAGGTTGGGATAGAGGATATTGCCAAAGAGCGTCCTGAGCAGGGCAGGTTCGCCGCTCACCCTGGTCATCTGCGCCATGTGGATGTATTCGTGGATGCCCACGATCTGCCACCAGTCCTCACCCAGAGCCAGTTCATCCTGGGAGGGGGGATAGGCGAAGAGGGCCATCGACTTGCCAATCGGGCTGGCGTAGCCATTCACCATGTTGCCCATATCCTCCAGCAGCACCGGCACCCGCGCGGGTCTGTTGCCAGTCAGCTCCTCCACGTAGGGACGGCTGTATTCCAGCGCCTGCAGCGCGTTCATGGCCTCGGTGGCCCAGCCCTTGCGGTAATAAACCTCAAAGTTGTCCGTGGAAAGCGTATAATAGTTCGGCCAGGCACCCAGAGCCGGAGGCAGCAGGCAGAGGCCAAGCAGGAACAGGGTTTTCAGCAGCTTCACAGCATTCTCCTCGTGTGATACTTGCAATGCCGCCAATTATAATCCCGTCAGCGGCTGTCAAGTAGAAATGGAGCCCGCCCCTCCCCGCGGGGCAGAAAATCCTTGACCACTATGCCGATCCAGCCGATTGTGATACCGATATGAAGACAGATTCACAAGCAACCCACAACACCTGCAAGAGAGCCCTGGTCATCAACGACCTCTGCGGCTTTGGCCACACCTCGCTGATGGCCTTCATCCCCATCCTCTACCGTTTGGGGATCAGGGTCTGCGCCTTTCCCGCGGCGGTGCTCTCCGTCAACACCGACTATCCCGACCCCCATTGGGTTGACATGAGTCCCCACCTGCCCGCTTTTGCCAGACACTGGCAGGAGGTGGGACTGGATTTCGAGGCCATCTGCAGCGGCTTTTTGTCTTCTCCAGACCAGGTTTTACTGGTGGGGGAGGCAATCGACAGGCTGCGGGGCAAAGATAGCCTGGTGCTGGTGGATCCGGTGCTGGGGGACGGCGGCTCCCTTTACGGCTGCTATGGCCCGGAGATGGTGGAATCCATGCGGGAACTGGTGCGCCGCGCTGACCTGATCACTCCCAATTTCACTGAGGCAGCGCTGCTGGCAGGCGAAGCTGCCGATGCCCGGGCAGATGAAGGCGTGATGCTGGACTGGTGCCGCCGCATCAGCCTGAACGGCCCCCGCCACATAGTGCTTACCTCCGTGCCCGGTTCCCGGCCGGGTATGCTGGAAGTTCAATACTATTGCGCTTCCCGGGACAATCTTGTGCGCTATCCCTACATCCGCAGCGGAGGCATCCATCCCGGTGCGGGGGACTGCTTCACGGCTCTGCTTATGGCTGGCATGGTAAACGGTTTTTCCATCGAATCCTCGGTGCGCGCCTCCGTGGAGATCATGACCCTGGCCATCGAAGCCGGCATTCCTTCCAACGCCGATCCCCGCGAGGGCATAGACCTGGAACGCATGCTGCAGTGGGACCTGGCTTCGCATTATCAACCCTGAAGGAGCCCATCCGCCCATGAAAACTGTCATCCTGCTCACCATCTCCAACATCTTTATGACCTTCGCCTGGTATGGCCACCTCAAATACAAGAATTCCCCGCTCCCGCTGGTGATCCTGGCCTCCTGGGGCATAGCCTTTTTTGAATACTGCTTCCAGGTGCCCGCCAACCGCTTCGGGCACGGCACCTTCAGCGCCTATCAGCTCAAGACCATCCAAGAGGTCATCACTCTGGTGGTGTTCAGTGTTTTTTCCGTGTTTTACCTCAAAGAGCAGTTCCGTTGGAACTATCTGGTGGGCTTCGCGCTGATCGTGGCGGCGGTTTTCTTTATCTTCAAAAAGTGGTGAGCGGCGCTCAGGCTAGGCTCCGGTAAAGCTCCGCCACTTCCTCCGCGCTTACCGCGAAAGGATTGTTAGCCATGTTGCGGCTGCCCATCACCTCTGGCACTGCCATGGCGATAAACTCTTCCGTTATATCGAGTTCCGCCTTCATGCCCAGTCCGTCCAGCCAGGCGTAAAAATCCTGCCTGCCCATGCCCAGGGCGTGGAACAGCTCATCCAGTTCTGGCTCCAATGCCCTGGAGTAAAGCTCCATAACCTGGCGCATCGCGATGCCGTTGCTCAGCCCGTGGGGCACTCCAAAATGGCTGGTGAGCGGATAGCCCAGGGAGTGCTGCAGGGTGGTGCTGGTGCTGGAGATGGCGAGGCCTCCGTAGAGTGCGCCGCGCATCATTTCACTGCGCGCGGCAAGATTGCCGGGCTGAGCCAAAGCCTTTTCCAGATTGCGGATGATGGCTTTGATCCCACTATATATGAGGGGATAGAGCAGTGCCTCGCGTTTTTGGGAGTAGATGCCTTCCAGGAGGTGGGAGAGCGCGTCGATTCCGGTGTTCAGCGTTTCCCGTGCGCCCATGCTGAGGGTGTGGCGGGGGTCGCAGATCGCCAGCGCGGGAAAAGCCAGGTTGCTTCCGAAGCCTGCCTTGCGTTTGCTGCTCCGGTCGGTGAGCACGGAATACTGGGTCACCTCGGTGCCTGTGCCGGAGGTGGTGGGCACAGCCGCCAATGGCAGGCTGCGCTTGAAAAGATCGGTGCGGTATAGCTCGCTCTCTGCCAGATCATTCGCGCTGGCCAGGGCGATGGCCTTGGCGGCATCTATCGGGCTGCCTCCGCCGATGCCGATAACGAAGTCGCATTCGCTGGCGTTGAGGGCCTGGGCTCCTTCCAGCACCATTTCCAGGCTGGGGTTTTCTCCGATGCGCGCGTGAATCTGCCAGGAGATGCCCTTTCCCCGCAAAACTTCCAGCACGGAGTCCAAAGCTCCGCTTTGCACGGCGCTTTGCCTGCCGGTCACGATAAAAGCCCGGCTGCCCAGGCTGGCAAGGTCATCCGCCGCCTGGCGCGCGGCCTGCTCGCCAAAGTGTATTTTGGTGGGGTTGTAGATCATGTGTGTGTTTCTCCTGTGGTATAGCTTTCCCCGCCCTGCCTCCCAAGTCAAGCTCTTTTTTCCCCGCCCCAAGACCCTCCTTCCCCTGCCATCGCTCCCCTTTGCATCCCCTTATCTGACCTGGGTCTTCCTGGGGTCATCCTTAACTTCGCAACCACATACCTAAGGATGATGGCCTTAAGTCATTCAGGCTCAAATGACAGCGGTATGTGGGGGGGGGATGGGGAAAGGAACAGGCCTGGAACAGGAAAAGACCGTTGAAATAAGTCTCTAAAACAGGGGAGGTTAGCGGGTATCGCAGTCCTAAAAGACTGGATCACGGCTCGCAGGCCGTGATGACACGGTGTGTAGTCTGACGTGGTTTATTTCGGGGCTGGCTGGTTGTTTTCAAAATACTGGATCCCGGGGCGCTGCCCGGGATGACACAGATAAAGCCTGTTGGGCTTGTTTCGGGGGAACCTTTCCACCATTTCACCTTTCCACCTTTCCACCTCAAAAACACCTTTCCACGGACTTTACAGATTACTTGATCCTGACAATGAAATCCCGTTCCGGGCTGAAGTGCTGAAACTGCCAGTGGAATACCTCTCCCGTCCCGCCGGAACTGACTTCGGGCGAGGGGAAGGGATAATCCTCAAGTTCAATGCCGGGTTCCAGGGTCAGGGTGATATCACAGAAGGGAAGCGGCCTGCCCCAGGAGTTGGCAGTTAGCAGAACATAGTGCGCGGTTTTGCCGCTGATCTTTTGGCTGTAGCTGATGCGCAACTTGGCAAAACTGCGGGGAGGCATGTCCAAGCGGAAACTGAAGCCGTTTTCGCTTAGCCCGGCAAGCTCGACAGCCATGCTGTCCACCGCCTCGAGCAGATCAAGCTTTACATCACTGGCCATCCCTATCAGCGGGGTGGAGGGAACCGGAAATACGATCAGCCTGCTGAGGGCTTCGTTATTCAGGTTGCTCAGGTAAAAATCCCCGCGCACAGTCCAGAGCAGCGTGTCGGGGGACGCGCCGCGAAGCAGCGAAAAATCGAGCATTTCGCCCTCGAACCCATACCGCGCCTGGGCAAACAGCATAGCCGGCAGCAAAGCCGCAAGGCAAAGGGCAAGACGCAGTTTCATTTGAGGACGGTTATTTTGCTCCTGGCCAGTATCCTGCCTCCCTCGCTCAGTGATATGAAGTAGATTCCGCTACTGAGTTTGGGAAGTTCCCAAACCGCTTCGCCCGAGGAAGGCATCTCCTTGCCGGACAAGAACCTGCCCCGCAGGTCATAGAGGCGCAGCCTGGCAGTCTGACCCAGGGGAGAGCCTGATTCATACTTCAGGTTGAGGGTGTTCCCCGAGGATGGGCTGAGTAGTGATGGATACAATTTCAAAACCCCAGCGGGAGGTATCTGATCCGGATCATTTGAGCCCATGAGGTTGACTGTTCCATAAAGATGGATCGTTTCGCCGGGCTCGGGGAAAAGCAAATCATGGATCACTGTACCGTTCGTCTGGGGGTCTTTAACCAGGATACCCTGGAGAGTCGCGGGTGATGTTAATATCCAGTCTCCGGATGAGTTGGTGCCTCCAGTGTAATACTGGTCATAGACTGGAGGATATCCGAAATAGCTGTGATTGACTCTGATACCCGGGGCGGGGTTGCCATTGGTATCCCTCAAATGCACGTTCACGGTAGAGTTACAGGCAGGATCATACGTAGAGATGATGGGCCCGTTGTCCTTAGCCCAGGTAAGACCTGTTTCGTAATAACCAAAGGCGAAGTAACCTATAACATTGACTTGCGTTGCGGATTGCCCTGGGCCAAGTGCGTGCATGTGGACGCTGGGGTCGTTCTGGGGCCCCCAGCGCAGCTCTTCCGGAATAAAGGAAGGAGGCCCTGCCAGTCTGAGAAAATCTTCATTTCTCTGGATGGTAAAACCTGGGATCTCCTGGCTCAAGTTTATAATGAAGAAAGGTTCGGAAGGCTGGGTATAGCTTGAGGGCAGGTAGTAGGAACCGGCTGAAGTGGTGAAGCACAGGTCGTTTACTGTAAACTCATCCCACCAAGCCTCATCTCCAAACATCACAAAGCAAGAATTGTTTTCATCGAACCAAACCCTTGCAAGATACCTGGGTATAAGTGGATTCCCGCTCAGGGCTGCCAGCCACAGGAGCGTAATCAGCAGAAGTGAAAGCTTTTTCATGATTCCTCCCATAAAGAGATCATAAAAAGATTAACAAAAATAGGAAATTCCTTTGCGGCGCATGGATATCACCTTGATAAACAAGGCAGGGCAAAGGATCTTCATCAACACTTTATCCACACTATTACTGAATGTTGAGCGTAAGGCCACGGTGTGGATAAGATGATTTAATACCCAAAAATAGTCAAGCACTTTCTTTGCTTTTTGGTATTCTCCTGATCAAGAATGACCCGTTTTCTTGTGTTTGAGGTTTTGGGAGAGGGTTTTTGAACTAAAATATGGTATAAATGGCGCGGCCAGCTTTTGAACTTGACAAAAAATGGCGGGCAAAAATAAAATGAAGGGTTATATTTACAGAATGAGTTAGCTTGGAGTTGATATGGCACTGTTAATGAAGACCACAAAGTTCGTGGAATCGCAGATCGACACCTTTTTGGATGTGGTGAGCGATTCGGGGACGCTTTTCCAGTTGGGGGTGGAGGATTACCTGCAAGGCAGGATAGACCAGTTTGAAGAACGGCTGGAACAGATCCGCGAAAATGAGAAAAAAGCGGATGACCTGCGAGTGGCTGTCGAGCGCTATCTCTATGAGCGCACCCTGATCCCGGAAAACCGGGGCGACGTGCTGGCCATTTTGGAAAACACCGACGAAGTGGTGGACAACATCAAGGACACTCTGATGCAGTTTTCCATCGAGATGCCGGAAATCCCGGCCGAGCTGAATGACCTCTGGGTGCAGACCACCCGCGCTTCCACTGCCGCGGTGGAGCAACTGATCTTCGCGGTGCGTTCCTTTTTCTGCGATCTTTCAGCCGTGAACAACTATATCCACAAGGTCTATTTCTTTGAGCGCGAGGCCGACCAGATCGGCGAGAAACTGCGCAGGCAGATCTTTGGACTGGATATCGATCTGGCCCGCAAAAGCCATTTGCGCTGGTTCGCCATCCATATCGAACAGATTTCAGATTACGCGCAAGCCGTGTGCGACAGGCTTGCCATCTATACCATCAAAAGGCAGTTGTAGGCAATAAATGGTCTTTTTCTACCTGATCAGCGGACTCTTTATCGCCTGGACCCTGGGCGCCAACGACACCGGCAATATCTTTGGCGCGGCGGTTGCCACCCGCATGCTCAAGTTCAGGCAGGCGGCTCTGATCGCGGCAATCTTCATCTCGCTTGGCGCTGTGCTGGAAGGCAGCGGCCCTTCGGGAACCCTGGGAAAACTGGGTTCGGTGGACGCCCTGGGAGGAGCATTCACAGTGGCCCTGGCAGCAGCGATGGCGATCTTTGCGATAGTCCGGGCGGGCATCCCGGTCTCGGTCTCTCAGACCATCGTGGGCGCTATAATCGGCTGGAACTTCTTTGCCGGCAAGCTGACGGATTTCAATTCCCTGTTCACCATCGCGGGCAGTTGGGTGACCGCTTTCATCGTGTCCGCGGGGGTGGCGGCTTTTTACTTCTATCTGATGAGGCTCTGGATCAACCGCTCCTCGATGCACCTCCTGGAACAGGATATGCTGATCCGCTATGGGCTGGTGGTGGTGGGGGCTTTTGGGGCTTACTTTTTGGGAGCCAACAACATCGCCAACGCCGTGGGTGTCTTTGTGCCGGTGACTCCTTTCAAGGATATTCAGGTGGGGCAGCTCTTTGTCATTACGGGGGTGCAGCAGCTTTACATTGTGGGCGCGGCGTCGCTGGTGCTCGGTATCTACACCTATTCGCACAGGTTGATGGGAACGGTCGGCAAAGACCTGTTCCAGCTTTCGCCCGCCACCGCTCTGGCGGCCCTGCTGGCGGAAGCC
The DNA here is from genome assembly GCA_035450685.1 of Candidatus Cloacimonadota bacterium. Taxonomy (GTDB): domain Bacteria; phylum Cloacimonadota; class Cloacimonadia; order Cloacimonadales; family Cloacimonadaceae; genus Syntrophosphaera. The sequence goes on from DAOTNF010000005.1 coordinate 39,848, forward strand.
ACGGTGCTGTTTCTCTTTTCATCCCGGGCGCTCTACCGGCTTTTGCTCAGCCTGGGCCTGCCCACGATTCCGCTGGTGCCCATCTCCTCCACTCAGGTGATGGTGGGCGCGGTGATTGGCATCGGCCTGGCCAAAGGCGGTAAGAACATCCGCTACAACGTGTTGGGGAAAGTGTCCCTGGCCTGGGTGGCGGCGCCGGTGATGGCATTTTTCTTTTCCTTTATCATGCTCTTTATCTCCCAAAACGTCTTTGAAATGGAAGTGAACCGCCCGCTGGTTTACAAGGTGGACAAAAGCGCGGTGCGCGAGATCGAAAGGCAGGGGATGAACATCGACAACCTGTCCTTTGTGAACCTGCGCAGCTTCAAGACGGAGCGGGAACTTTTTCACGAACTGGTGCTGGACGACGCCTATCCACCCGAGGAAGCCAGGAGAATCGTCGCCATCTGCGAAATGTATCCTCTGCAGGTGAAGATGGAAACCCTGCACGGCAGGGGCCTGGACAACCGTTTCAGCCAGGAGCAGTTGGACGCGCTGCAAAAGCTGGAGGAGCGGAAGTTTAACCGGCGCTGGGAACTGGATAAGGCTTTGGCGGAAGACACTGCCTGGCAGTTGACCCCGGAGCCAAAGAACCAGTTGGAAAAAGACCGCAATGCCGATCTGAAAGAGGATCTGGCCATCCTTTACCGCGTCTTCTATCAGCCGGAAGAGAAGCGATGAGCCCCTTTGTAGCCAGCATCCTGCCGTTGTTCTTTTCCTTTGCCGTGGGTGTCGCCGCCCGCCAGTTGAAGCTGCTTTCAGCAAAAGATGCAACTGTGCTGCTGCGTTTTGTGCCCAACGTCTGTTTGCCGCCCCTGATGATCCTGGCGATCTACCGGGTGGAGCTGGCGGGAGACATGGTCCTGATCCCGTTTTGCGCCATGCTGGTGGTCTTTGCCATCTATTTCATCTCCTCCGCGGCGGGCAGGGCGCTCAGGATGAGCGGCCCCACCTTTGGCAGTTTCCTGGTAGGCACCCTGATCATGAACACCGCCTTTGCACTGCCCTTTTTCCAGTCCGCCTTTGGAGACGAAGGGCTGGCCAGGGCGTCGCTCTATGATATCGGCAACACCTTCCTGATCTTTACTTTCAGCTATTACAACGCCATCAAATATGGCGACAACTCCCACACGGACAAGATACAGTGGGACAAATTCCTGAAACTGCCGCCCCTCTGGGCGATGCTGGTGGCCTTTGGTATCAAGCTGGGAAGGATGCGGATTCCCCCGCTGGGGATTGAGATTCTGGAAATGTTGGGGCAACCCTCCGGAACGATCATAATGGTGGCGATGGGGCTCACCTTTCATCCCCGGCTTTCGCATCTGGGCAAGGCTTGCCTGGGGGTGTTCATCCGCATGGGCTGCGGACTGGGCATCGGCTTGCTCCTGGCCTGGGTTTTTGGGCTGCAGGGCATCTCCCGCAATGTGGTCGTCACCTGTTCCGCCATGCCGGTAGGCTTCAACACGCTGATCTTTGCCGAACTGGAAAATATGGATCTTGAGTTCGCCTCCACCATGGTATCCATATCCATCGTGCTCGCGATGATCACCACTCCTTTGCTCATCCAGCTTTTCAGCTAAACAACCCTATTTTCATTGATGGCGGGAAGATACCGCCCTCAGAGGCAGATCATTGGCCCAAGCCCATCCGATGTCCGATTGATTCTCTTTCCGGCGATTGCTCTGCGATCAATGAGCGGTCAATGAGCGATGAAGATATGAGGGCGGTCCGGCATCCCTGCTTGCCCGGGAGCCCAAAAAAGCCCGGAATGACCCGGGCTTGACTGTGTTTGGGAAAGCGGAATCAGAAAGTATAGGTGAGCCCCAGATTGGCCGCCATCACCGAGGAGTTGTAGGTTCCCCTCATATTGTTGTCGGTCTCGGTGTCGATCACGCGTTCGGGAAACTTGATGATCTGGCCATTCACGTCGAGGGTGAACTTGCCGAAGTCGCGGCCATAGCCGATATTGCCGCTGATCTTGTCGCCGATGTCGGAGAGGGTGGGACTCTGGGTTTCCTCTGGGATGGGGGATTGGTCGTAGTAGAATCCGGCGCGCAGTGCGTTGCGGCCCAGGCGGTATTCGCTGCCCAGGCTGACGCGGCTGGTGTCTTTCCAGTCGAAAACGAGTTTAGGATTCTCAACCTTTCTGCCGAGGATCGCCACATCATCGAGGAACGTGACTTCGATCCGGTTCAGGCGGCTCCACATGCTGTAGGCGTAATCCAGATTCACGCTCCAGTTTGGCATCACTTTGCAGGAGATGCCCAAAGCCGCTTCCGCGGGCAGCTTGAGGTTCGCTTCCAGATCGCCTTTGCCGCCGTGGACGCCGGGAGCCCAGACAGGATTGGGTGAGGATGCCGAAAGCTGGACCAGGTAGTTGTGATAGCTGTTCAGCCACAGCTTGACTTCCGCCTCTCCTTCCAGAGGGATGATGGCAGGCGTCTTGTAGGTTAGGCCCAGCGAGAGTTTATCGATCGGTTTATAGAGGACGCCGATGTTTCCCCCGAACCCCCATCCGGTGCCGGACATCTCGAAGGTGCAGGGAAAGTTGAAACCATATCCGGGACAGGGCGTGAGCTTGCCGGAAGAGAGCTCGCCGGGAGAGATCCTGGTGACGTCGATCATGCCGTAAAACAGGCTGAAACCCAGGCCGAAAGAGAGGTTGTCCAGCAGGCGGTGAGACATGGTGGGATGGATATCCACAATGGCGATGGAGCTGGACATCTCGTTTTTTGGCATGCCGGCGGGAGTGTCCAGGGTGTAATCTGCGGGGATGGGCGTTCCATTGGGAAGGGTATCCGGCATGACAAAACCTGTATTGGCAATGTCATAAGCGTCATAGGTGGCGCCCAGGCCATAGGGGACGTAGATGCCCAGGCCAAACTTGGTTTTGGGGTTGTCCGCGTAGAACCCCAACAGGCTGGGAAAGATGCTGAGCTTGTTTTCGGCAGAGAGTTCTTTATAATAGGCAAAGCCGGGCAGGGGGATGTTGTTTGTCCATCTGGAATCTGGTTGGATAAAGCTACCACCCAGGCTGAGCTGATCATTCCGGATAAAGGCCAGGCCAGCCGGATTCCAATAAACGGCGGAAGGGTCGTCGGCCATGCCGCGGAACGCTCCCCCCATCGAGATGGCGCGGGAACCGATCCCGGAGAGGGCAAAACCTCCGGCAAAAAGCCCGGTGCTCAAACTGAGCAGCAGGACGAGCAGGATTGCATTACGGATTGAATTCATGATCACTCCTTATTTGCTAAAATGCTAATATGCAAACGCTAAGCTTTCACGCGAACACAATTCAAGTTTGCGGGATTAGTCAAGGAAAAAATTCGTAGTTACGCCTTTGCCGGGATTTATGCCAACTTGCTTGCTTTGAACTCGAAAAACCATTGCATGATAGAACGCGGATGACAAGATCGACTGGATCAGCAGGATATTTGAAGGTGGAAAGGTGTTTTTTGAGGTGGAAAGGTGGAAAGGTGAAATGGTGGAAAGGTTCCCCCGAAACAAGCCCCAACAGGCTTTATCTGTGTCATCCCGGGCAAGCTTGCTTGACCCGGGATCCAGTCTTTTGAAAACAAACAGCCAGCCCCGAAATAAACCACGTCAGACTACACACCGTGTCATCCCGGCCTACCGGGGTCCTCGCCGGATCGGTAACGATCCGGTGGGGTGGTTTGAGCCGGGATCCAGTCTTTTAGGACTGTTTGGAATCCAAACCGGCCTCGAGACTGGCATAAGTATGAAACCCATATTGCCGGTTTGAACTCCAACCTCAGCCAGCACGGAGTTCAAAGAGCCTTTCCCGGCTGCAAATATCTACCGATCGACTGGGCTCTTTGGACTTCGTGCATAAGAAAAATCCCAAATCCAGAGCTACTTCCCCGAATCCCGCAGGGCTCTGAACATCACGCTGAATAGTGCTGCGTCCGGCAAACTGTAACAACAATCTAACTAACATCTGCAGAATTAATTAGAAGAAAAGCATGGAGGGCAACAAGCGGCCTTTGACATTTAATATCCATAGCTGAAACAGTCTTTGCCCCCGTTTGCGGGAGTGTGCTAAGTCTATATTTTCCGTAGGTCATCCTTATAATTTATAAGGATGACCCAAGGATGATGGCACAAAACCCTGTAGCAGCAAGGGAGGGCGCTATGAAGGATTATGCAGAATATTGCCGTTGTTATTGGTGAATGTGATACTATATTGTTTGCGCATTATTTCCATCACAGTGAAAAGGTAGCATATGTCTCGTGGTGTCGTGGTGTCGTGTTGGATGTGGTGATGGTGAAAAAGGCGGTTCGGCGACCGCCTCAACTGTATCGGGTTTGCAATTGAGCCGCTTGGGGAGGTCATCAATCCAGCGTTTAGGGACATGGCGCAAATTTCCGCTTGACGAATCTGCCGTCCTCAAAAAGTGTGATTATCTATCCAAAATATTAAGGAGACAAGATGTACGCCATCGTGGATATCAAAGGATTTCAGTTTAGGGCTGAAGAAAACGCGATCCTGCGCGTTCCCCTGCTGAACACGGCGGAACCTGGCCAGAGCCTGGAATTTGACCGGGTGCTGATGCTGCGCGAAGACGCCCAGATCAGAGTTGGCCAACCCGTTGTGGAAGGCGCGACAGTACTTGCCGAAGTAATTGAGCACGGTAAAGGCAAGAAAAAGGTGATCTACCATCAAAAGAGAAGGAAAGGTTACCGGGTAAAGAAAGGCTACCGTGAGCAATATACAGACATTAAAGTGACCGGAATCCGGTTTTAGGAAAGAGGTGAAGCATGGCACATAAAAAAGGTGTTGGAAGCAGTCGTAACGGGCGCAACAGCAATCCCAAATATCGCGGCGTAAAGAAATACGGCAGCGAGAATGTGGTCGCCGGCAATATCATCGTGCGCCAGAAAGGCACCAAGTTTCACCCCGGCCTCAACGTGGGCATGGGCAGGGACTATACCCTCTACAGCCTGGTGGACGGCCAAGTGAAGTTTGAGACCCGCGCTTTGAACCGGAAATACGTTTCCGTGATCCCTGTGGAAAAGAGCGAGTAAGCTTCCATTAGCAAAAGAATTAACCCCGGTATGCGCCGGGGTTTTTTTATTATCCACGAATTACACGAATTATCACGAATTACAAAAACAGAATAAGGGCAAGTGTCCAGCCTAAAAACAACAAACCGACCCCGAAACAAACCCCCACCAAGCCCTAAAGCTGCGTCATCATGGTCTGCGAGCCGTGATCCAGTCTTTTAATAATATCCACAAATTACACAAATTACACGGATTAAAAGAACAGAATAAGGATAAACGTCCAACCCAAAAACAAGCACCAGACCTGAAACAGACCACGACAGACCAAAAATTGTGTCATCCCGGGCAAGCTTGCTTGACCCGGGATCCAGTCTTTTGGAAACAACCAGCCAGCCCTGAAACAGACCCCCATAACCCCAATCCGCGTATATCTGCGTGAACCGCTTGACCCGGGATCCAGTTCCCAGGGGTGGCAAAGTCCGTTTGCCACAGAGACCGGAGGTCTCTTCCAAACAGGCAACTCCGTTGCCTCTGCCGAACAGACTTCGGCAGCCCTTAATCTGTCCATCTGGACACAAACAAAATAGCGCCGGAAAGGAGGCACCGGCGCTATCTATCTTACTGAGGAGTGAGGGAGGGTTACTTTATTTCCGCCTTAGGGGTAGCTTTCAAGTCTTGTTTGGATTGCGGTTTGGAGTCGCGATCTTTGCAGTCTTCGCAGCCTTCGCAGTCTCCGGCGCGCATCCGCAGGCCTTCCCCGTTGCCGGGTCCCCTGTGCAGCATCTTGCCTTGTCCATCGGCGTTGCGTTGGTGCTGGCCGCAGTTCTGGCAATTCTCTCCATGCCGGTGTAGGGGTGCTTTGCTCCAGTTTTTACCTTGGAACTGGCCGTGGCGGTGCATATTCATAAAGCCGCCGCGCATATTTTCCTTTTGCTCCGGAGTGAGTTCTTTATACACTTGTTGCAGGTGGTCGATGCGGGCATATTCCAGAGTCAGTTGTTTGTCGTTGAGTGTCTTGGCGAGTTTTTTGAGGTTGGCGAAATCTTCCTTTTTCAGGGCTTGCTGCATGTCGATGCGCAGGTTTTCGATCTCGGCCTGCAGGTTGTTCATTGCTTTCAGATGTTCGGTGCGAAGGGGCTCCAGCTTCTTCTGCTGTGCTTCGCTGAGGTTCATGCCACAATAGCCGTCCATGCAGTCGCAGTCATCACGGAGGCGGTCTTTGAGGCGGGGATCGTCCTGGGAATTGGCGCCCAGCCTGGCGCGGGGCATAGCTTTGGTATCGGACTGGCCAAAGAGCAGCCCGGTGAGGGCCAGGGCCAGCACGGCAACGATGGCTATTTTATTCATTTGGTTTTCTCCTGGGGTTATTTCTTTGGTTTCGGTCTATAAAACGATCCATTCTTTCCGCGCGCCGTCCAAAATAGTCGCGGGCTTCCTGGGGTGTCATGGATTTGCGCAGGCGCAGGGTGGATTCGCCCAAGGTTCGTTCCAGGCGGCTTTGCAGCGTGATCGAGCGTTCGATGATGCCCTGGATTTTGGTTTCGTTTATCTTTCCCTTGGCCAGTTCGCGCATCAGTTCCCTTTTGGAAACGCGGAACGAATCGCGCAGGGCTTTGGTGTTTTCGTTCTCGAAGTCCCGCGGGTTGAAACGGGCTTCCTCACCGGCTCCCGGTCCTTCCGGAAAGTTTTGGTAGTGGTGCAGATCGTGCTGTTTGCGGAAAAGCCCCATCACCACCAGTCCTCCCACGATGCCGGCGTTGAGAGCCAGCGAAACCAGCAAAAAAATGCTAAGCAGGCGTTTACTCATGGACGCCTCCGGCAAGGTTGGGGTCATCCAGCAGGGAAACTTCGCCAAAGCTTGCCAGCTCCTGGCTGGGGGTTGCGGAAGGCGTTTCCGGGAAGGGCACGAAGGAAGAGAAGGCCGCCTTGCCCAGCAGTCCGCCCACGGTGAACATCAGTATCAACACCAGCAGGGCGGGGATGGTCTGCAAGCGCCAGCGAATCTTGTATTGCTTGCGCTGCCTGTCATGCCGGGCGGTTTTTTCCATGATCTGATGGTGCAGCCAGGCGGGAAATTCGGCGCGGGGTTGGGCTTGCAGCAGTTTCTGCAGCTTGAGGCCTTCATCCAGATAAGCGCGGCAGGCGGGACAGGAGGAGAGATGCTGATCCAGCTTGCGGATACGGCCGGGCTCCAGCTCGCGGTCGAGCTTGAGTTCGATCTGGCGTTTTGCAGCTCTGCATCTCATTTTTTCCTCTCTTGGCCAGCCACGGGGGCTGTGTGTTCAGTCTTGTTCATAAAGTTATACTCCCTTACCCTGCATTTCCCTCAGCAATTTTTTGCGAAGTTGCTTTTTGGCGCGCACCAGCAGCGATTCCACTGCCTTCACGGTGATGCCCAGTTTATCCGCAATCTCTTTGTAGCTCAGCTTTTCATAGTATTGGAGGTGGATCACGCTGGCGAGCTTGGGGGGCAGTTCACGCAGTGCTTGGTGCAGCGCGGAATGGTCAGGCTCCGGTTCCGGGGCGCTGCGGTCTGGCAGACGGCTGAAAGAATGGGGGTCGAGGCTCACGTAGCGGTTTTTCTGCTTGAGGAAGGTCATGCTCTTATTGTAGGCAATACGATAGAGGTAGGCCACCGCAGTTGCTTCTTCCACGCGGTCGATGTGTTCATAAAAGGAAATGAACACCATCTGCACGATGTCGTTGGCATCGTTGTCGTTGGCCACCAGGGTCAGCAGATAATGGTAAATCCGCTTCTCGTTCGCCTTGAGGAAAGCCTCGAACTGCTCTTTCTTCATCTGATTACCTTAAACATTATACCTCATTGAGGATAAGATACTGCAAAAAATCGCCAAGGCCTGTGTCAAGATAATTAAAGTTCTACTTGTCTTGTAGGATATCCAGTTTATATTGCCTGTAAAGACTCAATATGGAGAATAATCATGAAAATACTGGTCCTTTTTTATTCGACCTATGGACACATATACGAATTGGCAAAAGCTGTCGCCGAAGGCGTGCAAAGCGTAGAGGGGATGGATGTTGAAATCAAACGCGTGCCGGAGACGCTATCCCCGGAGATTCTGGCTAAAATGGGCGCGACCGAAGCACAGAAAGCCTTTGAACACATACCGTTGGCCACGGTGCAGGATTTAGCTGAGGCGGATGGCATCGTCTTTGGCACACCCACCCGCTTCGGTATGATGGCCGCGCAGATGAAGTCATTTCTGGATTCCACCGGCGGGCTCTGGGCCCAGCAGGCACTCAGGGGCAAAGTGGGCTCGGTTTTCACCAGCGCCGGGGTCCAGCATGGCGGCCTGGAAGCCACCATCCTCAGTTTCCACATCCCGCTGCTGCATCACGGAATGCTGATCGCTGGACTGCCCTATAGTTTTGCGGGACAGACCAGTATGAGCGAGATCACGGGTGGATCGCCCTATGGTGCCAGCACCATCGCCGGCGGAGATGGCTCGCGCCAGCCCAGCGCCAATGAACTTGACGGCGCCCGTTATCAGGGCAGGTATGTGGCTGAGATAGTGCATAAACTGAAGCGCTGATAATCATTGACACAAAAATCGGCTCCTTATTCTTTGTCGGACTAAGGAGCCTTTTTTTATATGCGAGTAAAACTGAGCCTGTGCCTGTTTATCCTGTTGTGGGGGGTGTTGCCTGCCGCACCCCGGGCCTTGCTGTCTCCACAGGAGCTGGGGCAGATCGGGGAGATGCTCGGCACTGCCGGATTGCGGCGGGAGTCGCTGACTTTTGAGAAGGATTGGGATTTGGCTGCCAGGTTCAAGATGGATTGGCAGTTGCGCCAACTGCAGGATCCCTGGCGGGCACTGGACGATCTGGCTTCCCTGCGCGAAAGCTGCGCCCTGGAGGATGAAAGCGGCATTCCGGGTCTGCTGAACACCCTCGGCGGCATCGCTTTCAATCTGGATATGGATAATTATGCGAACATCTATAACGCGGCAAGCGAAAGATACACAAGCTCTTTCTCACGCCAGGTGCGCCGGACGCGGGATATCTTTGGCTGGCTCACAGGGCATCTGTGCGAGCTGAAAAAAGACCTCTCTCCGCTGCTGGAAAGTGTCAGCCCCCGGGAAGCGGACAAACTGCTGTCCTTTTGGCTCTGGCAGTTCATTGAAAAGGAAGACATTGATAAATACAAGGCTTACTACAAGCAGCACAAGCTCCCGCTGCAGAGCGATCTGGATTCGGAGGAGATCTACGGGCTGCTGGAAAAGCTCGACCTGGACAGTCTGCAACAAACCGGGCTGCGCTTTCTGGCCCTCTCGGATGTTTTGATCCGGGAGTCGGCCAGGCTGGATTTTCCCCGGCGCAAACCTCTGATCAAAAAGACCGAGTTTGGCCTGATGGTGATCGGCAGCCGGGGTGACGACCATTATCGAAGCTCCGAACTGGGCTCCGCGCCCATCTGCCTCTTGCTGGAACCCGCGGGCAACGATGTCTATGAGATCGGTCTCAACACTTCCCACGCGCACAACTTCTATATTCTGGCAGATTTTGACGGCAATGACAGCTACCGGAGCCAACAGCCGACGGGGATCTTTCGCAGCGCCTTTGGCCTGGGTTATTCCTTCGATGGCGCCGGCGATGACCTGTATCTGACCGATGATTACGCCTTTGCGGCTTTCGCGGGAATCAACATCCACAGGGACAGTTCCGGAAACGATATCTACCGCAGCGGGCTTTTTTCACAGGGAGCGGCAATGTTTGGCCTGGCCCTGCTCCTGGATGAAGCGGGCAACGACAGCTACGGCGCTCCGGTATCCGCCCAGGGAATCGGCAGCACCCGGGGAGTGGGCGCTTTGCTGGATCAGGATGGGGCAGACAGCTACCTGCTTGGCGGTAAATACTTTCATGAACCTCTGATGCCACTGGATTACATCACTTTGGGACAGGGCATGGGGATGGGCCTGCGGCCTGATCTGGCAGGCGGACTGGGCCTGCTTTACGACAAGGCGGGCAACGACCGCTATCTGGGTGGGGTGTATGCCCAGGGCTCAGGCTACTGGTATTCCGTGGGAGCCTTGCTGGATGAGGGCGGCAACGACGTGTACAACGCGGTTTACTATCCCCAGGGTTCCGGCATCCATCTTGCCTGTGGCTATCTGGTGGACGGTGGAGGAGACGATGCCTATTACAGCCGCAACGGGCCGGGACAGGGCGCCGGGCACGACTGGGGCCTGGGTATGCTGGTTGACCAGGGCGGAAACGACGCCTATTCCATCCACGGGGGCAATGGGCTGGCGCTTTCCAATTCCGTGGCGCTCTTTGTGGACAGTTCCGGCGACGACCGCTATGAACGCAATGAAGGGCAAAACTATGGCAACGCGACCCTGGCTCGGGGGACAGGCGGCATCGGGCTATTCTTGGATGCAGGTGGCAAGGACAGCTATCCGGACAGCCTCATGGCCAATGACAAGACCTGGCAGAAAGGAACTTATGGCATCGGCAGGGATCTGAACCTCAACCTGGTGGAAAAGACGGCGGTGGAAGAACTTGCCGAAGCCGCGCCCCTGCCGGACAGCACCTACGCCATTGCTGATATCTTCGCGGTGGCTGCGGAATGGGAAGTGGGTTCCGCAGTCCAGCGGGTGAGAAAAGCCCGCGAGATACTCATCCAAAGGGCTGAAGAGGCCATCCCCTACATTTTGGAAAACAAACTTAACAGCCGCTCGGGGTTGGAATACCGCGCTCTGGAAGCCCTGGCAGCCAAGAGCCAAAGCTTTGTGCGGCAGCTTTATCCCAAACTGTCTGAGGCCGACAGCCTGGCTGCCAAAAACTCCCTTTCCCTCATCGCCGGAGTGGGCGACAGCCTGCTGGTGGATGAGGTGCAGGAACTGCTTGCACAAGGCAAATACGTAACCGCGTGCCTGTCCGCGCTTTCCGGGATCAAATCCGCCCGCGCGGTGGAGTTGCTGAGCCAATACACCACACATCCTTCCGAACGCTACCGCTACATCGTGGCGCGCTCGCTGATGCTGAACAAGCATCCCTCCGCCCGTCCCCTGCTCCTCACCATGCAGGGGGACAGCTCTTTCCTGGTGGAGGCGCTACTGCGCAACCTGCCTCCGGAGGCCAGTCCATGAGCCCGCAGCGGGAACTCTTTGCCTCTTTTCTGGCGGAACTGGGGCTTTCCGACCCCGCCGGGCTGCTCTCCCGTTTTGAGTTATATCACTCTCTGCTGTTGGAGCTTAACGTGCGGGTGAACCTCTTTTCCCGCGGCACGGCGGCGGAAGACCTGTGGAGCAAGCATTTTCTTGACAGCCTGCTGCCCTTGAAAAGCTTTGACTTCAATGGGAAAGAGGTGCTTGATTTCGGTTCCGGCGGAGGCCTTCCCGGCATACCGGTTAAGCTGGCGGTTCCTTCCTGTCGCATGACCCTGCTGGACTCGGTGCGCAAAAAGACCGTTGCCATGCAGGAAATGCTTGGCAGGTTAGAACTTGAAGGCTGTTCCACGGTTTGGAGCCGGCTCGAGGATTTGCCCGCCAGTGGCCAGAGTTACGACATCATCCTCTGCCGGGCTTTGCGCCTCGAGGAGCGCTATCTGAAGCCCTTGCGCCAGCTCTTGCGGCCCGCGGGGCAGGTGCTCTTTTACAAGGCGCAGGATAGCTCCGATCTCGATCCCTACCGTCCGCGGGAACTCTGCCGGATGGAACTGGATTACGGCCAGCGGGTAATCTACACGCTGGACCGGGCCGCGCTGACTAAGTGACAGGAAGTTATAAGAATATATGGCAAGAGTAATTACGATCGTGAACCAGAAAGGCGGAGTGGGCAAGACCACCTCCGCGGTCAACCTGGCAGCCGCTTTGGCTGTGCTGGAAAAGAAGACCCTGCTGATCGACTTTGATCCCCAGGGCAACGCCACCAGCGGAGTGGGGCTGGATAAAGAAAAGCTGGATATGCAAATCTACGATGCCCTGATCGGCAAAACCCCTCTGCGGGAGGTGATCCAGGCCACCAGCACCCAAAACCTGTGGTGCGTGCCGGGCAATATCGACCTCACCGGAGCGGAGATCGAACTGGTGCACGAGTTTGCCCGCGAGCACAAGCTGCGTGAGGCATTGCAACCTGTCCTGGACGATTTTGACTACATCCTGGTGGATTGCCCTCCATCCCTGGGCCTGCTCACCGTGAACGCCCTCACCGCCGCCACCGACCTCGTGGTGCCGATCCAATGCGAATACTACGCCCTGGAGGGGGTGAGCCAGTTGCTTTCCACCATCCGCCTGATCCAGAAGAACCTCAATCCCAACCTGAACATCCTGGGGGTGCTGCTCACCATGTTTGACCGCCGGGTCAACCTCTCCATGCAGGTGGCCAAGGAGGTGCGGCGCTATTTCAAGGAAAAGGTTTTCCGCACCATCATCCCCCGCAATATCAAGCTCACCGAGGCCCCCAGCTTTGGCAAGCCCATCTTTCTTTACGACATTCGCTCGCCCGGTGCCATGAGCTACCTGAATCTGGCCACCGAAGTGATCGAGAGGACATAAAACATGATAAACGAACATCTTGGCCGCGGCCTCAGCGCTCTGATCCCGGATACGGAAGAGCGCAGCGATCCCTGCTCCAGCATCAGCACCCTGCCCATCGACAGGATCAAGGCCAACCGGTGGCAGCCCCGCAAGAGCTTCGACGAAGCCAAGCTCCTGGAACTGGCTGAATCCATCAAAGCCAATGGCATCATCCAGCCGCTGATCGTCACCAAGACCGAAGGCTCGGATTACGAGCTGATCGCGGGGGAGCGCCGCCTGCAGGCAGCCCGGCTGGCAGGTTTGGAAGCCGTGCCGGTGGTGATCCGCAGCGTGAGCGAGAAGGAGCAGTTGCAGCTTGCCATCGTGGAAAACGTGCAGCGCGAAGACCTCTCCCCGATCGAGGAAGCCAAGGCCTATCAGGCTCTGGCGGAAGATTTTTCCCTCACCCATCAGCAGATAGCGGAGATCGTGGCCAAAGACCGCGCCACCATCAGCAACAGCATCCGCCTGCTCAAGCTTCCGCCGGAAGTGCAGGAGCAGGTTGAGGCAGGCCTGCTTAGCCCCGGGCATGCCCGCGCCATCTTGAGCGTGGAGCAGGAGTTTCAGCCGCTTTTTGCCCAGTTCATCATCCAATACCGGCTCACGGTGAGGCAGGCTGAAGAAAAGGCCAAAACCTTCGGCGAAAGCCATGCCAAACCGGAAAGAACCACGGATAACTCCGCTTTTATAAAGAACTTTGAACGTGATCTGCGCAGCCTGCTCGGTTTGCGGGTCAAGGTCAGCGAACGCGGCGGCAGAGGCCGGATCACCCTCGAATATTCCAGCCAGGAAGAGCTTGTGCGCTTCAAAGACCTGGTCAACCAACTCAGGAGGTAAAAAATGAAACGAATACTGGTAACAGGAGGAGCCGGCTTCATCGGCGCGAACTACATCCACCACCTGTTTGAAGACCCCGGCTTCGATGGCATGGTCTATAACGTGGACAAGCTCACCTACGCCGGCAACACCGACAGCCTGAAAGACATCGTGGACAAGTTTTCCAGCCGCTATTTCTTCAAACACGCCGATATCTGCGATTCGGACACCATTGCGGAAATCTTTTCCAGCTTCCGTCCGGACACCGTGGTAAACTTTGCCGCGGAATCGCATGTGGATCGCTCGATTGACGGCCCCATGGAGTTTGTGAATACCAACGTGCTGGGCACGGCGGTGATGCTGGATGTAGCCCTGAGGCACTATAAGAAACTGGAGCCCGCCGAACAGGCGAAGTTCCGCTTCCACCACGTATCCACGGATGAGGTGTTCGGTTCCCTGGGCGATGAGGGCAAGTTCACCGAGGAAACCCCTTACGATCCCTCCTCCCCCTATTCCGCTTCCAAAGCCTCTTCCGACCACATGGTCAGGGCCTGGCACCGCACCTTTGGCCTGCCGGTGCTGATCTCCAACTGTTCCAACAACTATGGCGGCTACCAGTTTCCGGAAAAGCTGATCCCGCTCATGATCCTCAATTGCCTGGAACACAAGCCGCTGCCGGTTTACGGAAAGGGGCTCAACGTGCGCGACTGGCTCTATGTGAGAGACCATTGCGACGCCATCAACACCATCATCCGCAAAGGCAGGCTCGGCGAGACCTATAACGTGGGCGGCAACAACGAGATGACCAATATCGAGATCGTGAACACAATCTGCTCGCTGCTGGATGAAATGACCCCCTCGGACAGGCTGGGTTCCTACAAAGAGCTGATCACCTACGTGCAGGACCGCCCCGGGCACGATCTGCGCTATGCCATCGACGCCTCCAAGATTCAGAATGAACTGGGCTGGAGCCCGCGCGAGACCTTTACCACGGGCATCCGCAAGACGGTTGCCTGGTATCTGGAACACCGCGACTGGTGGCAGGACATCCAAAGCAAGAAATATCAGCAGCAAAGGCTGGGATTGGGCTGAACCAATCGACCCCTGAATTTGCTGCAGGTTGTGCGCGCCCCGGGAGTATAAACTTAAAAAAGGAAACCTTGTGGAGGTAACCCATGCCTAAGAAAAGATATATGCAGCTTGCGGCGCTGTTGGCCGCTCTCCTCGCCCTGGCCCTGCTGGCTGGTTGCGGGGTAAACCGCGCCCTAGGCGCGATCATGCCCGCGGTGCCCGTGGCCCAGACTCCTTCCAGCTCGCAGGTCAACCAGTCCGGTAGCGACGCCCATTTTGTGGTGCTGGACGACTACTTCATCATGGAAACCCCTTTGGGCGAGAATCCCTACGTGTATGCCGCGGTGGGCAAGATGAAAGCCGTTGCCACGGCGCAGACCAACAACCAGGCTCGTTTCCTGCGCTCCATGGACAACCAGAGCGTTCTCACCCAATACTATTGCAAGACCAGGATCGCGAACTCCGCCGACCTCACGGTGGGAAAAGAGGTTTACATCCTGGACCGCACCGACTCCAGCGGTTATCACCGCGCCCCGCTCAATGCGGGAGAAAAGAACGGCAGCTATTGGTTCAAAACCAAAATCACCGACATCAGCCGCAAAGCCCAGGGACAGGTGATGGTCGGCGGAGGCCTTTGGGTCAATATCAACGCCGTGCGGGTGGCGGTCAACTAAAGCTTCTGGCCGCTCCTCCCTCAGGGTGGGGCGGCAGTTTCTCACCCAAACCTTCAAATCAATATCACGTGTTACAGTGGTCGTATTGGCTTATGAAGCAGAGAGATAGATAAGACTGGCTTTGGATTGTGTCACAGTGGTCTTTGGACGTTTCTGGACGTTTTTGTATCAGATGATAGCAATATCAATCCCACACCTAAAGTCTATATGTCAAACTACCCAAATCCCTTCAATCCAATTACTAAGATTGAATACTATTTACCGGAAGACTCTTTCGTTTCTATAGAGGTGTACAATATCAAGGGACAAAGAGTAGCAAGCTTAGTAAATGAATATAGACTGCAAGGAATCAATCATACTTATTGGGATAGTAAAGATTCCAATGGAGATTCTCTTGGAAGTGGCGTTTATTTTGCATCGCTACAGTACAAGGGAAACAAAACCTTCCTGAAAATGCTATTGATGAAATAGTATCAAGCATAGGGGAGAGTTTGCACTCTCCCCACTTACAATAGGACAAGATTATGAAACTGATACTTACCTTTATTGCCTGCACCATGATCTTTACTATCGCATCGGTTACCCTGACGGTAGATATGGCTGGGAGTGGGGATTTCACTCATATACAAGCTGCAATAGATGCAAGTGCTTCCGGAGATACTATCCTGGTGTATCCGGGCAGATATTATGAAAACATCAATTACTCCGGCAAGAGCATCTGCATTGCTAGCCTGGAGCTAAGCACCGGAAATCCTGCCTACCGGGATAGCACGATCATAGACGGTAATAACAACGGTTCCTGCGTGATGGCAGTGTCCTACGAAAACAATGCCAGCATCTATGGCTTTACCATCTGCCATGGCTCAGGCTACAGCTTTATGCAAAACGGAGCTATGATCAGCAAAGGGGGAGGATTTAGGCTGAAATACACCAACAATTTTCAAATTAATAACTGCATCATCACAGACAACTCTGCTTCTGTAGGCGGTGGAATCCAAATCAATCAGGGAACGATGAATTTGAAGGATACAATCATCACCAATAACAGTGCTTCCTATTCAGCTGGTGGAATTAGTTTTGAAAGCGATTCCAATTGCACTTTTGATAGCGTGAATAGATGCAGTATTTACGAAAATTATGCCGGAGATATGAATGATATAGGAGCATCGGAGGTTGGGGGAGTGATAAACATCGTGCTGGATACTTTTACCGTAAATCCCCCTACGGCATACTACTCAAACTATGTATATCTGTTTTCGGGAGGAGCTGGATACTTCACTTATGATATTCTAAACGCTCATCGTACAGAAGTAAACCACGACTTGTATGTATCGCCCGGCGGAAGCGACGATAATGACGGCTTGTCGCCTGCTAACCCTCTCAAGTCGATTGCCAAAGCTCTGCATACCATAGCCAGCGATAGCCTAAATCCCAAGACGGTTTATCTGGCTCCCGGTACCTACTCATCTGCAGATGGTCAACTGTTTCCCCTGAGTATGAAAGCCAGTGTAAAGCTGGTAGGCGATTCTCTGAGCTATCCAATTATTGAGAATCTGCACTATCAGCAAACCCTAGCGGGTGGATATGCTCCGGAATTAACTGTCAAAAACATGATCTTTGAGCATGGCTCTTACCAACCTCACACCGTATTCTTTATGAGCCACTGTGATAACTCTCAATTCTCCAATATTACTATCAATCCGGTGCATGCTGTTTCATATGCCGGCATGTTTATGTACCAGGGTAATTATGATCTGGAGAATATCACACTCAGGGGCTTAACATCAAACTGTATGTCCGGATTCAGCTTCTTCGTTGCTTCCGGCAGTGCCAAGAATCTTACTATCGATGATTGTCATACAATCGGAGGGGAGGATCTGCCTCTGTCTGATCTGGTATCTGCCACCCTGCATGACACGCTGATACTGGAAAACATTACGATCATCAATAGCAGTGTACTCAGTCCGGAGTCATCGATTATCAAGATCAGTTCAAGCCAGGGTCAAAACCCACAGATCAGACTTGCCAATCTATTGGTAGCCAATAACACCTCTACCTCAAACTCACCGGTTTACATCAAAATGAATTCCATCCACAGATCTGCCTTGAGCAATTGTAGTTTCGTAAACAATGTGGGAGGTAGCAGCATACTAAAACTATCCGGCAAGATAGATATTTCCAATTGTCTGATTAGTAATGGCAGTTATTCGGAAATCAATATCCGCAATACACAAGCGGCAGGTTATACTTCAAGTATGACTTTCCAAAACAACCTGATCAGCGGGTATCCCAATTCGGTATATTATCATACTTCAAATCAAGTAACCTTCAATGATGTCAATTTCTCTGCAGAACCCTCTTTTTTAGGCCAAGACTGGACAGACCCTATGGCTTACCGTCTCAATTTTGATTCCCCTTGCATCGATGCCGGGACTCCTGATACGGACGGCTTGTTTTTACCCCAGACCGATCTGTATGGAAATCCACGCATCTATAACGACATAGTGGATATTGGAGCTCATGAATACAGCGGTACGGGAAATCACAACGCTGTTAACCCCACTCTGTATGACAATGTAATGCTCAGTAGCCACCCAAACCCTTTCAGGAGCCATTGTACTATAAACTACTTCCTCAAGACGGCAGCAGAAACAGAATTGGCAGTATTCAACCTGCGGGGTCAGAGGATCAGGACGTTACAAAAGTCCATGCAAGACAAGGGAGAACATTCACTGGATTGGGATGGCACAAATAATTCCGGACAGAGATGCGGATCGGGGATCTATATTGCAAAACTAAAGCTAAAGGACCGTAATGTAGCATCAAGGAAGATATATCTAATCAAATAATTGCTTGGCGGTTGGGAGCTTCCAGGATCGTAAACGTCCAAAAACCACTGTGACACAATCCAAAGCCAGTCTTATCAATCTCTCTGCCTCATAAACCAATACGAACACTGGGACAGGTGGTGCTCGTTTGCAAGTTTGGGTGAGTTTTTGTACCTGCTATTATCGGTGTGACTCTGTATATCCGGCGCGAATCGCGAGCCCGAAAATCCCTTGACATTTATGCCCCCATCATAATGATAAACCTAACTGCCAGAGGCAGCGCAAATACGCCGGGGACGCTTCCCGGTTCAGCATGAGGAAGGAATTATGAGCATCGATTACAGCCGCACCATCGAACAATTACAAGCTTTCAAACCCGCTTATGACAAGGGATTGAAGCGTCTGAGGGAGCTGCAGGTTTCCGCCGGGATGCCTATGGCGGATTTCTTTGGCGAACTGCGGGACACAGCCTTGCAGGGAGCGGAGTTTGGCGACTTGCTGCAAAGCGACCCCGCTCTGGAAAAGGTCAGCCTGGAAGAGCTGGCCAGTCTCAACGCGAAATACTACGCCCCGCTGGATCCCGAGTCCGGCTACGCAAGCTGTTTTGGCAATCCGGATTACGCGGTGAAGCTCCACGGCGAGGAGTTGGGACAGCTCTGCGCCGCCATCTACACCGAGTTCCGCGCCCTGCGGCAGCACTATATCAATGGCAATTACCTCCGGATGGACGAGCTGCTGCGCCTCTTTTTTGGCCTCTACGACCTGGCCGCGGCGAACAACCTCGATCCCGCCGCCTGGAAAGCCCTCTACCGCAGCCTGCACATGGGAAACTTGCGCCTCAAATCCTGCCTGCAAAACCTTATCCGGCTCAGCCCCGAAGCGGATTACTATCTGCGCGTGGTGCGCGAAGCCGACCTGGGCGACCTGCGCTATCTCTACCGTTACGGCGTGTATCTTTCCCCCCACGATTTTGCCATGGCGCGCTTTCTGGCCCAATACCCCGCCGATGAACTGGCATCTCTGGCAGCCTTCATCGTGCAAAGCTGGGTGGATGGCTTCACCCGCGCCCAGAAGGACTACCGCATCAAGCGCTATGCCAACCTGATCATTCCCTGCGGGATGGAGCGCCTGGGACGCCTGCTGATAAAGGAACTGGAAAAGATCGGCATCACGCCTCTGATGGGGCTGCCCCACAGCAACGGCATCAACCGCCAGTTTGGTTATGACCACCGTTTCGACACCGCCCTGCTGCTGGATCGCGAGTTTGTGGACACAAGCGTCAGCCTGGCGGAGGAGATTTTGGAAGAGTTCAAAGATCTGATATCCCTGCAGGCGGGCCCGGTGTATGTGGAGCTTTTCGGTGAAACCCCCTTCAGCCCCGAATCCAAGGACACCGCGCTACAGTTCAGCCCCGAACAGCAAGGCCTATGGCGCGAACTCTCCGGCAAAAACGCCCAGCTCTACTTCAAATATTACCGCCGCGATGAAGCCAGCTTCACCATCATTGCCTTCCCCTCACCCGAGATCGGCGAACTCTTCCCCCAGATCTTTGCGGACACCCTGCGCATCAACCTGCTGGACAGCCAGCGCTATGCCCGCATCCAGCAGCACATCATCGACCTGCTGGACACCGCCGAGTATGTGCATGTGAAGGGCAGGCCCGGCAACGACACCGACATCATGGTGCGTATGCACACCATCACCGACCCCGCCAGGCAGACCAACTTTGAGAACTGCGTGGCGGATGTGAACATCCCCGTGGGGGAGGTCTTCACCTCGCCCGTGCTGAAAGGAAGCACCGGCGTCCTGCATGTGGAGGACATCTATCTGAACAGCCTGCGCTACTACAACCTGCGCATTGTCTTTGAGGACGGCTGGGTCAAAGACTACTCCTGCACCAACTTCCCCGATCCCGCCGAAGGCAAAAAGTATATCCACCAAAACCTGCTCCTGCCCCATGATACCCTGCCCATCGGCGAATTTGCCATCGGCACCAACACCCTTGCCTACCAGATCGCGCGCAAATATGACATCCTTTCCCTGCTGCCGATCCTGATCATCGAGAAGATGGGGCCCCACTTCGCCATTGGAGACACCTGCTTCAGCCACGAGGAGGACGCCCCGCATCCCAGCTTTGTGAACGGCAAGGAGATGATCGCTGTGGAAAACGAGAAATCCGCCACCCGCAAGGAAGACCCCTTGAACGCCTACACCCAGAAGCACATGGACATCACCCTGCCCTACGAGATGTTGGCGTCCATCACAGCCATCAGGCCGGATGGCAGCCGCCACGACATTATCCGCGACGGACGCTTTGTGGTGCCCGGCACGGAGGAACTCAACATCCCGCTTGATGAGGGTTGGGAGACCAGCTAACATCTATTTCACCCGATAGTAAAAACCCCGCTCAGGCGGGGTTTTTTAGCTGGTTATTTGTTTCTAAAAGACTGGATCACGGGTCAAGGCCCGTGATGACACGGATGTAGTCTGTGGGGAGGTTGTTTTGGGGCTGGCTGCTTGTTTCTAAAAGACTGGATCACGGGTCAGGGCGGTTCACACAGATATCCGCGGATAATATAAGGGCTGCCGAAGTCTGTTCGGCAGAGGCAACGGAGTTGCCTGTTTGGAAGAGACCTCCGGTCTCTGTGGCAAACGGACTTTGCCACCCCAAAGCACTGGATCCCGGGTCAAGCATGCGCTTGCCTGGGATGACACAGTATATAGCCTGGTAGAGCTTGTTTCGGGGGAACCTTTCCACCATTTCACCTTTCCACCTTCAAATATCCTGTCGATCCTGTTTCCGCGTTCTTTCCCGTTTTCACCATCACCACCCCACCACGACAACACGTCACCACGACACTACGAGATTCCACCTTTCCACGGCCTGATCGTAGCACCTATATATTATGAGGGGGGATGGTCCTCATTTGAATCCCCCTCTCCGGCGTGGGTCTTCCTGGGGTCAACCTTATAATTTATAAGGATGACCTAAGGTTGATGGCTCCAAACGCTGTAGCAGCAAAGGAGGGCGAAGGGGAAAAGGATCAGTCTTTGAGCAGCACTATCCTGGCATTTTGCCAGCTACCGTCTTCCGCAACGGCGCGCAGCAGGTAGATGCCACTGGAGAGGCCGGGCAGGTCGAGCGTAAGGGTGCCCCGCCGGGCTTGCAGCTCGCGGGAAAGGACAAGTTGTCCGCGCAGGTTATAGACCCGCAGTTGGCGCAGGGGCCTGCCGCTCCTGATGTTCAACGCTTTGCCCGCGCGAAGCGGGTTGGGATGGCAGAGTAAAGAAGCGGAAAGCGGCGGTGCAAGTTCGTCCTCCGCGGAAACGCTGTAGCTGAAGAGTTCGTTGGCGTCCAGAGTGATTGCGGGACGCTGATAGGCTGGTTCGCCTGTGGTGGCGCTGGCCCAGAGAATCGCGCCCGTGGAGGGCGTAAACTGCAGGGCTGTCAGGTTGTCCTCCCGTCCTGCGGCTCCGGCGAGAACCCGCCATTGGCGTTTAGCGGTCAGGTGCGGGTTCTGGGTCAGCGAATCGACAATGTTGGCATAGCGGGTGCAGCAGGTGGGAAAGGTGAGCAGGCGGAAATGGTTGGTGGCGGCGAGGTGTCCATCCGGGAGATTGCCGTTGTCGGCTGGATAGCGCATTACGGTGCCGCTGTTGTTGGTCTCGATCACGGCGTGGAGGGTGAGGGCGGAGTTTTCGGTCATGGCGTGGATGATGCTGCCGCTGAGGTGTGTTCCTCCCGAGATTGAGGCAAAGAGGTCAAGTGCGTCCGGGCTACCGCTGGAGTCGTAATCCAGCCTTTCCACTCCGCGGCGCAGGTCGAACATCACGGGATCGAGCCCGTCATAGTTGCTGGCATCGTGGTAGTTTCCCAGATTCAGCGAGGCCCAGGTGCCGCTTTCCGATATCGCCGTGAGAGCGCCCAGAAAGCCGGGCACGCCAAAGCCCATCCACTTCTGTTCATCAGGTTCGGAAGGGTGGTGCACCACCAGCAGGGGTTGGGAAATGAGCACCTCGAGCGGAGTCCAGTCCAACCAGCGGGTGAGGACGGAAGCTCCCGCCAGCAGGGAATCCTGCTGCGTTGCCACACCCCAACTGGAAAGGGAAGCGCAGCCAAGCCTGAGATCCTGGTCTGTAAAGGCGCGGCGCAGAAAGTTCATGTCCAAAAAGGCATTGGCGAGCATCAAGTCGTTGGCATCCAGATTCCTCTGCAGGCCGCTGTGAAAGATGTCCGCGCCAGACTGCTGCATTCCGGCGATCATCCCCTGCGCTTCGCTCTGGAAGCGGGAATCAACGTCAAAATGCTCCAGATAGTAGTTGAGCAGATAGTTGTAGTTGTCGGCATTGGAGAGGGCGAACATCGCGTAGTAGAACTGGTCAAAGACGTTCAGCGCGCCAGCGGCGGTCAGATAACCCTGCGCCACGCCGCGTTCGTAATGGCTGCCCCAGACCTGGAGGATGGCTTTGTCGCCAAAGTATTGCAGATCGCCGTTCACCTGAGCCAAAAGCAGGGCGCCAGGCAGGCAAAGGGCCAGGATCAGAAAAAGCTTTTTCATCGGTTCACCTCATCCGGTGTCAAATTGCGCCGCCGCGCGAGGCGTGTCCAGCCAATTGTTCAATCACCCTTCAGGCGGCGGTAAACCTTGTAGTTGTGCAGCACCACCAGCAGGAAAACGAGGTTGGCGGCCAGCAGCACGATGTTGATGGTGAAGGGGTCGAAGCGCGCATAGTAAAAGGAAGCCACACCCAGCACCAGCAGTAAAACAAGCTTGAAGACCACGATGCCCCGGGGCAGACCGCAGAGGCGGAAAAACCAGCGTGCCACCGGGTTGCGCTCGCGCCGGTAGTGGTCAGGACGCAGCACCAGCCAGGTGGAATGGCCATCCAGGACATTCAGCGCCACAAAGACGGCAAAGAGCACAAACAGCAGTTTGCGTCCGTAAAACGGAGCGAGGAATGGGGCCAACGCGGCTGCCACCGGTCAATCCCCGGCCCGGGAATCGCGTTTGCGAATCCTGTGCCAGACCAGATAGTTGTTGATGACCAGCGCCAAGAAGACGAGGTTGCCCAAGGCCAGCAAGCCCAGCAGAATCTTGAGCGCCAGGGGGTTGGAACCCTTGAGCAGTAAAAAGAAGACGCAGGTGATGAAGCCGATCCAGAGCAGTTCGGAAACCACGATGCCCCAGACCACGCCCAGCCGGGAAAATATCCAGCGGGCGAGCGGGTTCTTCTCGCGGCTCAAGTGTTTGGGACGCAGCACCTTCCAGGTGGAGTGGCCATCCAGTATATTGAGCGCCACCAGGCTGCCCCAGAGGGCAAAGAGCAGGATGGTCACGGCTCAGGCTCCCGCTCCGCTATCCGCGCGCCTTCCATCGGTTTCGTCCGCATCCTGGCAGATGGCCGGTTCAGAGCCTTTTACGAACCTCTTCCTCCACCCCTGCGGCCTCTTCCTCGCAGCGGGCAAGCAATTCTTCCGCGCGGGAACGGATATCGTCTTTGAAAGCCGGGTCGGTGGAGCCGGGCAGGTTGATGAGGATGTTGTAGAAGGCGCCTTTGGCGGCGGTGAGGCCGGTGAGAGCAGCCACGCCGGCGTCAGAGAGGGCGTTGACGTTGCCCACCACAGCCACCTGGGCTGCCAGTTGGATTGCTTCCCGGGCAAGCTGGAGGGTTTCAAAGGGAACCAGGATCGCGCCCTGGGTGGTCTTTTCCATCTCCGCGTCGCGCAGGGCAATCTCCTCATCTGTCTTTTTGGGCAGGCGCATGGCTTCCATCATGGCGTTGAAGGCGTCGGTATCGCGGTCAATGCATTGCAGGGCACGCTCTTTGATCGACTGTCCCAATGGGGCGAACTCATGCACCTTGTCCTGCACCTGTTCGTAGCCTTTTTTGTCCATGGTGAGGTTGGCGACCATTGCGCTCAGCGCGCCGGAGAGAGCGGCGCAGAGGGCTGCCACGCTGCCGCCCCCGGGAGCGGGGGAATCGGTGGAAAGCAGGTCTGTAAAGGCGTCCACCCGCATGGAGGCAAGGCTGTCCTGCCGGGCGATGGCATATTCGATCACCTTCTTGTCCAGATCGAAGGGCGCAAGTTCCGCCAGGCCCATGGACTGGATCGCGGTCTCCATGATCATCTTTTCGGGAATGCCGGTGCTTTCGCCCATGCGCTCCAGGTAATATTTCCCGGCGTTCAGCAGGGCTGCCTTGGGGATCAGCCCGACCAGTTCGCTGCCGGTGACCTGCACACCCATGGCGGCGGCCAGTTCGCGCACCTTTTCCAAGACCAGATGCGGGGGCGTGATCTTGTAGTTGGTGAGGTTGATGCTGATCTGGGCGCGGTTGTAGCTATCGATGTACCAGCCCACGGCCTTGCAGTGGCTGAAGAGACCGGGCACCATCACCTTTTTGCCGTCTTTATCTCTGACCAGCTTTCCGTTCGCGTCGCGGGCGGCTTTGCCGCTTTCGCGGATGGTGATGGCCAGTTCGTGGGCTTTCTTTTTATCGCGGGTGTTGAGGTTGATGTTGTAGGCAATCAAAAACTCGCGGGCGCTGATGGCAGTGGCTCCGCTTTTGGCGTTGAAGGCGTGAGGGCCGAAATCCGGCTTCCAGGCAGGATCTTTGGCCTTGTCCGGCAGAGCTTCATACTCGCCGGAGCGGACGTTGGCGAGGTTGCGCCACTCTTCTTTGGAGGCGGCGTTTTCATAGAGGTAAACCGGAATGCCCAGCTCTTCACCCACGCGCTTGCCCAGTTGGCGCGCGTAGTCGGCGCATTCTTCCATGGTCAGGCCTGAGATGGGGATGAAGGGGCAGACGTCTGTGGCGCCCATGCGGGGGTGTTCGCCGTGATGTTTGCTCATGTCGATCAGCTCGCTGGCTTTTTTGATGCCCTGGAAGGCCGCTTCCACCACCGCTTCGGGGTTTCCCGCCAGGGTGAAGACGGTGCGGTTGGTATCCGCCCCGGGATCAACATCCAACAATACAACCCCGTTCACCGAACGGATCGATGCCGCAATGGCATCCAAGACGGCAGTGTCTCTGCCTTCGCTGAAATTTGGCACGCATTCCATCAACTTCATGTGCTTTCACCTCGTTTATTCATTTTATGTAATTTCACTTTCAGTATCTTCTTTTCAGTGGCCTGCAACACCTGGATGCGCCAGGGCTCCAGCTCTATCACCTGTCCCCGCAGGGGAATCCGTTCCAGACGGTCAAGGATCAATCCCGCCAGGGTCTCGTAATCGCCCTCGGGAAGGTCGATGCCGTGGTCTTCCGCCAGGGTGTCGATCTCCACATCCGCCGATGCCAGCCAGGTATTGGGCGAAACCTGCTGCACATCCGGTGCCTCGTCCTCCACGTCATATTCGTCTTCGATGTCGCCCACGATCTCCTCCAGAATGTCTTCCATGGTCACGATGCCGGAGGTGCCGCCATAGGAATCAACCACGATGGCCATGCTGCGGTGCTGTTTCTGCATTTCGCGCAGCAGGACGTCGAGGTCGGTGTTTTCGGGGGTGAAATAGGGCTCCAGCATCAGCTTGGAAACCGGGGTCTGGGGGGTGAACTCGCGTTTAAGGACATCGTAAATGATGAGGATGCCCACGATGTCATCCAGATTCTGGCGATAGACGGGGTAGCGGGTGAAGCCTTCCTCGCGGGCTATCTCGATTGCTTCGGCGATGGTGGCTGACTCCTGGATGGCGATCACATCTGTGCGGGGCACCATCACGTTGTGGGCTTCCTGCTCGGTAAAATCCAGGGCGTCCTCGATCATCTCGAGCTGGGGCTCGTCCTTGGCGTCGGTGCTGGTGATGGAAAGCAGGTAGGCCAGATCGTCCTTGGTCAGGTAATTAAAGTCTTGCTCGCCAGATATTTTTAGTAGCTTTCTGACGCCGCGGTTGAGCCAGGTGACCAGCAGCACAAAGGGGCTCAGCATATATGAAATGAACCGCATAAGCGGGAAGACCTTGGGTACCAGGGTGTCCGCGTGGGAACGGAAATAGGCTTTGGGAAAGA
The DNA here is from genome assembly GCA_035450685.1 of Candidatus Cloacimonadota bacterium. Lineage (GTDB taxonomy): Bacteria > Cloacimonadota > Cloacimonadia > Cloacimonadales > Cloacimonadaceae > Syntrophosphaera. The sequence continues at coordinate 65,852 of DAOTNF010000005.1, forward strand.
CCTCACCAAAGATCAGCGCCACGCCACCCACTATCAGAGCGGTGTATTTTGGATTGATGAAGGGGGAGTTTATCCTGTGCACCAGATAGGTGGAGATGGTGGCTAACAGGACAGTCGTGATGTTTGTACCCAACAGGGTGGTGCCTAAAAAGACATCCGGATGGCGCACGTATTCCAGCAAGCGGGCGAGCGACCTGTTCTTTTTGGCGCGGTTTTCCAGTTCGATCTGGTTGATGGAGATCGCGCCTGTCTCGAATCCGGCAAAGAGGAACATCAGCGCCAGCAGGAACAGCATGATCGCCGTCCAGAGGATGATCTCAATTATCAGGGGCATTTACTCATTCACTTTTTCGTTTCGCCAGGCTATTCTGAGCGCCTGGATAAACTCATCTATATTGCCTGCCAAAAAACCATCGAGGTTGTAGCTTGTCAAGTTTATTCGGTGATCGGTGACCCTGGACTGGGGAAAATTGTAGGTGCGGATCTTGGCGGAGCGGTCTCCCGTGCTCACCTGCGCCTTGCGGGAACTGGCTATTTCCTGCTCCTGGCGCGATATCTCGGCATCCAGCAGGCGGGAACGCAGCACTTTCATGGCCTTGGCCTTGTTTTTGATCTGGGATTTCTCGTCCTGGCAGGTGACCACAATGCCGGTGGGAATGTGGGTGATGCGCACAGCAGAGTCGGTGGTGTTCACGCTTTGCCCGCCGTGTCCGGTGCTGCGGTAAACATCCACGCGCAGGTCGTTGTCGTTGATCACGACGTCTACCTCCTCTGCTTCCGGAAGCACCGCCACGCTGACCGCGGAGGTGTGGATGCGGCCACTGGATTCGGTGACCGGAATCCTCTGCACGCGGTGCACTCCACTCTCGAAGCGCATCAGGCCGTAGGCGTCTTCGCCGTTGAGTTGAAAGATTATCTCTTTGTAGCCGCCCAGACCGGTCTCGTTAAGGTCGAGAAGTTGCAGTTTCCAGCCTTTTTGCTCCGCGAAGTATGAATACATGCGATAGAGGTCGGCCACGAACAGGGCGGCTTCCTCTCCGCCGGTGCCGGCACGAATCTCCACGATGGCGTTCTTGCCGTCATTGGGATCACTGGGGATGAGCAGGTCACGCAGCTTCAACTCGCTCTGCTCCAGTTTCTGCTGCAAGTCCTCCAGCTCCAGGCGTGCCAGCTCTTCCATTTCGGCGTCACTTTCCGTCTGAAGCAGGTGCTCCGCGCCCTGGATCTGCTTTTCCAACTCCTGGTAGCGCGCCCATTCCGCGTTGATCTCGTTCAGTTCCTTGAACCTGCGCATCAACTCCCGGTAGCCGCGGGTGTCCGCTATCACCGCCGGATCGGACAGCTTGCCATTCAGCTCTTCCAGTTCCGCCGTGAGGTTGTCCAGCTTTTCCCGGGGCAGCATTTTAACCTTGCATCAGGGTGACGTTGTGTTCGGAGTAGTCCATCTTCAACGCGGCTTTCATGGCGACCAGCGCGGTTTCCACCATGCTGTCGTCCGGCTCGCGGGTGGTGATGTGCTGCAAGCCCATGCCCGGCCAGGTCATCAGTTTTACTAGAGGGTGGTTGATATTGCGTCCGCTGAATTTGAGGACTTCGTAGCTCACTCCGGACACCAGGGGGATCAGCAGAAGGTGGTAGCCCAGCCTGAGCAGCAGGGGCACCTGGGCCTTGAGGATAAAGACCGAGACGAGTGTGTCCACCACCGAAAAGATGAGGATGGAAATGAGCAGCACAAAGAACATGAAGCTGGTGCCGCAGCGGGGGTGGATAGTTGTAAAGCTCTGGATGTCGGCAATTTGCAGGTTGCTGTCCTTCTCGTAGGCGTGGATGTTCTTATGCTCGGCCCCGTGGTATTGGAAGAGGCGGCGGATTTCCTTCATAAGGCTGATCAGCCAGACATAGAGGACGAAGAAGGCGATGCGAATGCCGCCGGCAAAGAGGTTGAAATAGAGGTTCTGTTTGGAGAGCCCGATCCAATCCGCCAGCTTGTAGGGCAGAAAGCCAAAGAGCAGGAAAGCAAGCCCGATAGCAAAGACAAAGCTCAGCAGTTCCTCCACCTTCGATGAGGATTTGGAGCTTGTTTTGGGCTTTTTCCCCCTGGCGGCCTCATCAGCGGCGATGTCCAGTTCCGCGCGGTTGGCGGAGAGGGTGAGGGTCTTGACCCCGATTACCATCATCTCGATGAGGGACACAAAGCCACGCAGGATCGGCAGCCCCAATATCTTGCCCTTTTGGGTCTTGCTGATAAACGGCTGCACAAACAGCTCCAGCGAGCCGTCCTTGCGGCGGATGGCGGTTGCCAGGGAGTCCGGCCCCCGCATCATCACACCTTCTATCACTGCCTGGCCGCCAACGGCGATCTCGGGTTTTTTAGCGTTCATGATCGGCTCCTTTGCCAAATTAACAAGTATTTTTTTGCCAGGATGTAAAAAACGCCATCATCCGTGCTTCCCGCGCAGCGGATAAATGGCGTCTTAAACCTGGTAGTGGCTACTTTTCGTCTTTGAGGTTATACTTGCGGTTAAACTTCTCGACGCGGCCGGCGGTATCGATGATTTTCTGTTTGCCGGTGTAGAAAGGGTGGCACACACTGCAGATATCGACCTGCATGTTGCCTTTGGTGGAACGGGTCTGAAACTCGTTGCCGCAGGCGCACTTGACAGTGACGACCTCATATTTGGGATGGATTCCCTGTTTCATTTTATCTTGCTCCTTGAGAAAAATATTATTAGTTGTTTGCCAGAATTTTAGACTTGCCTCCCCTGTCAACTGTTTTTTAACCCCCGCTTTTTTCCAGATCTTGCAGACTGCTTTGCACCGCGGAAAGACGGCAGATTTGCCGGCAGGGAAAATTCCACAGGCCGCAAAGCACTTGACAGCAGAAGCCTGCATCAGAATTTGTCCGTTGACCATACTATTGAACGGTATGCGCTTGTAAGTTCAGAGCGCCCGAATGGAGAAGAAAAATGGAATATCCCTTTACCAGGATCGAGAAAAAATGGCAGCAGGTCTGGAACGACCGCCGGATCTTCAACCCCCCGGATTTCCCGGACAAGCCCAAATACTATGTGCTATCCATGTTTCCCTATCCTTCCGGTGTGCTCCATTGCGGCCACTTTTCAAACTATGCCATCAGCGACGCCATCTCCCGCCTGAAAATGATGGAAGGCTATGCCGTGATGCAGCCCATGGGCTACGACGCCTTTGGCATGCCCGCGGAGAACTTTGCCATCCAGCACAACTCCCATCCCCGCATCACCACCGAGGAAAACATCGCCGCCATGCGCGTCCAGTTCGACTTCATGGGCTTTGGCCTGGATTGGGAGCGCGAGATAAGCACCTGCCGCCCGGAATATTACAAATGGGGACAGTTCCTCTTCAAAAAGCTCTATGAAAAAGGACTGGTTTACCGCAAAAAAAGCTGGCAAAACTGGTGTGAGGAATGCCAGACCGTGCTCGCCAACGAGCAGGTGGAAAACGGCCATTGCTGGCGCTGCCACAGCGAGGTGACCCAGAAAGAACTGGAGCAGTGGTATTTCCGCATCACGGACTACGCCGAGGAACTGCTGGACTTCAGCAAGATGATCGACTGGCCGGAGCGCGTGATCCTGATGCAGAAGCACTGGATCGGCAAAAGCGAAGGCACCCGCATCGAGTTCCCCCTGGAAAACGGAAGCGAGAGCATCCCCGTCTTCACCACCCGCCCGGACACCGTCTATGGGGTCACCTTCATGGCCCTGCCGCCGGAGCATCCGCTGGTGCAGAAATGGCTGGAGGAAGACCCGGACAACCGCGAACTGCATGACTTTTGCCACAAAGTGATCAACGAGGACAAGCTCCTGCGCGCCGCGGAAGACACCACCAAGGAAGGTGTCTTCAGTGGCAGATACTGCCTCAATCCGCTGAACGGCAACAAGGTGCAGATTTGGGTGACCAACTATGTGCTGATGGATTACGGCACCGGAGCGGTGATGGCAGTGCCCGCGCACGACCAGCGCGACTTTGAATTTGCCAGAAAATACGGCATCCCCATACTGCTGGTGATCCAGAATCCCCAGCAGGATCTTGTTTTGGAACAGATGACCGAGGCCTATGTCGAGCCCGGGATCATCGCCAATTCCGCCCCCTTCGACGGCATGGACAGCGAAGCCGCCAAGGCCGCCATCTCCGCCCGCATCGAGGAACTGGGCTGCGGCCAGGTGACCAGCACCTACCGCCTGCGCGACTGGGGCATCTCCCGCCAGCGCTATTGGGGCAACCCCATCCCCGTGATCCACTGCCCGCAGTGCGGCGTGGTGCTTGTCCCGGATTCCGATCTGCCCGTGCTGTTGCCGGATAACGTGCAGGTGGGCAAAACCACCTCCAACCCCCTGCTCTCCGTTCCGGAATGGTACATGACCGTCTGCCCCAAATGCGGCGCGGCAGCCAAACGCGAGACGGACACGATGGACACCTTTGTGGACAGTTCCTGGTACTATGCCCGCTATGCCGATCCCAAAAACGACAAGGCCCCCTTCGACCCCGCCAAAGCCAAGCACTGGCTGCCGGTGGATCAATACATCGGCGGCATCGAACATGCCTGCATGCACCTGCTCTACGCCCGCTTCATCGGCAAGTTCATGCGCGACCTGGGCTGGCTGGACTGCGACGAACCTTTCTCCCGCCTGCTCACCCAGGGCATGGTGCTCAAAGACGGCGCGAAAATGAGCAAATCCAAGGGCAACGCGGTCGATCCCGGCTACATCATCGACCGTTTCGGCGCGGACACCCTGCGCGTATTCCTGCTCTTCGCCTCCCCGCCGGACAAGGATGTGGAGTGGAGCGACGACGGCGTGATGGGAGCTTTCCGCTTCCTCAACCGCATCTGGCGCCTGATCGAAGGCAACCTGGACGCCATCAGGCGCGGATTGCAGCTCAATGTCAAATTGGAAGAGGTGACTCCGCCCTTGCGTGACCTGCTCTTCAGCACCCATAGCACCATTAAAAAGTGGATGGACGATTGCCAGAACAGGATGCAATACAACACCGCCATCGCCGCAGTGATGGAGCATCTCAACCACTGCGTGGCCGTGAAAGACCCTGCCAGGCTCAAGGATTCAGACCTGGCGGTCTTTGCCGAAGCCTGCGGCGTTATCCCGCAACTGATCTATCCCTTCGCGCCCCATGTGGCGGAAGAGCTGTGGCAGATGCTCGGCCATGAAAAGCTGCTGCACGACAGCGGCTTGCCTGCCTGCAAGGAAGAGTTTCTGCAGCGCGCCAGCGTCACCTATGTGGTGCAGGTGAACGGCAAACTGCGCGGCAAGCTGGAAGTGGCTCCCGACATCGATCCCGAGGAACTGAAGAAACTGGCTCTGGAAGTGGAGAATGTGAAGCACAGCCTGCAAGGCTGGACGGTTAAGAAAGTGATAGTTATTCCCGGCAAGATGGTCTCCATCGCGGCGGGTAAACAATAAAGCAAAATAATTGGACGGCAAGAGGATGGCACGTGCCGCCCTCTTGTTTGCGTCCGACAGCCCGCCCGGCTGGCCCTCATATCCAACCGCCAGCCAAGGGGCGGTCAGGCAGGGGTCTTCCTGGGGTCAACCTTATAATTTATAAGGATGACCTAAGGATGATGGGTTAATCGACTGCGGCGCAGTATGATAGGCAAAGGGGAGGCTACTTTCCGATACAAAAGTTGGAAAAGATACGCTCAAGCAAATCATCGCTGCTGATCACCCCCAAAATCTCTTCCAGAGCCTTGCTGGCGGCGATCAGATCGAAAGCGGTGAACTCGAATCCCGCCTCATCCCGCAGCGAGTCCAGCGCTTTTACAAGGGCATCCTCACATCTTTGCAGGGCAGCCAGATGGCGGGCATTGGTGACCAAAGGACGGCGCAGATCAGGCTGCTGGAGCTGGAAACGCTCCATAATGGCGGCTTTGAGCTGATCCAAGCCATCCTCCCGTATAACGGTGACGGGGATACAGCCGGAAGAAGTCAAACCAGGCCCGGCAAGGTCGCTCTTGCTGAGCAGCCAGAGGGTTTTGGGGTGGAATTCCGGGGGGATGAGTATGTCTTCAGTTCCCTGCCGCGCTTGATCCGCCGGGCTTAAATGCAGGATCAGGTCCGCGGAACGCATCAGCTCGAAAGAACGCTCGATGCCCTGCCGCTCGATGCTATCCCGGGTGTCGCGCAGTCCGGCGGTGTCCGTGAGGATGAGGGTGTATCCCTGCAAGGCGACCCTTTCTTCCAGATAGTCGCGCGTGGTGCCGGGATGGGGGGTCACGATGGCCCTGTTGTAGCGGAGAAAGGCGTTGAAGAGTGAGGATTTACCGGAGTTCGGGGGGCCCGCGATCAGCACGCGGATGCCCTCGCGGATGATCCTGCCCTGGCGTCCTTCGCTTTGCAGCAGGCGGGTTTGCTCCAGAATGCCGCTTATCCTCTGGCGCAGGTCGTCCAGATCGATCTGGGGCAAATCCTGATCGGCAAAATCGATGGCCAGTTCGCAGCGCAGGCGTGCCGCGGTGATTTGTTCCAGCAGCTCCCCGAGATGGCTGGAAAGCTGCCCCTGCACCTGCATCAGGGCGGCCGTTCCCGCCAGGCTTCCGGTGGCAAGGATGAGGTCGTTGACGGCTTCCGCCTGGACAAGATCCATCTTGCCGTTGAGCAAGGCGCGCAGGGTGAACTCACCGGGGCGGGCAAGGCGGGCTTCCAGCAAGAGGTTTTCCAGCACCCGCGCCACAATCTCCGGATTTCCGTGGCAGGAAATCTCCACGCAATCCTCTCCGGTGTAGCTGGCAGGCGCGCGGAAAACGGCGCAAAGCACCTGATCCAAAGGAAAGCCCCCGCGGTCGTAAAAACTGCCCAATATTAAGCCTTGGGAGGTGAGCTTGAGCAGTTTGCCACGGGGGCGGAAATATTTGGCGACGATTTCGATGCTGTCCCTGCCGCTGACCCGGATGAGGCTAACGGCAGAATAGCCGGGAGCGGTGATCTGCGCGCAGATCGCTTCCTGCTGGGAAGGCATCATCCGTCCAGTCTGGCCTTGATGTCCGCCAGCAGTTTATCTGCCGTGAAGCCGATAAGATCGAGCAACTCGGAGATTTTGCCATGGGTGATAAAGTGGTCGGGATAGCCAAAGTTGACCACCTTGCAAGCTTGTTCCGCCAGGATTTGGGCGATGCGCGAACCTATCCCGCCGATGACGGAATTGCTTTCAAAGGTGAAAACATGCTGGCACCCGCCGCCGACCTCCAGCAGCAGTTCCTCATCCAAAGGCTTGAGGCTGAGCAGGTTGACCAGCCAGGGCTGATGCCCCTTGTCCTTCAGTTTTTGCCAGACCTCGCTGGCCAGGCCGAGGGTGTCTCCGGCAGCCAGCAGGGCTATTTTTTTGCCTTTGTGGATGGTTTTGGCTTTGCCGGGGCTAAACTCCTTGAGGGGCTTGCCGGAGCAAACGGCGATTCCCCGCGGATAGCGGATCGCGATGGGGCCGTCCTGGTAGCCCGCGGCATAGCGCAGCATGGCATCCAACTCCTCGGAAGTGGTGGGAGCCAGGATTTGCAGGTTGGGCACCATATTCAGGTAGGAGATGTCGAAGGCGCCGTGGTGGGTGGCGCCGTCCTCGCCCACCAGTCCCGCCCGGTCGATGCACAACACCACAGGCAGCCTGGGCAGCGCCACATCGTGGATGATCTGATCCAGCGCGCGCTGGAAAAAGGTGCTGTAAACCGCCACAAAGGGCTTGATCCCTTTGGTGGCCATGCCCGCGGCGAGGGTGACCGCGTGCTGTTCGGCAATGCCCACATCGTAAAAACGCTGGGGAAACTCTTTCTCGAAGGGCGCGAGTCCCGTTCCATCCGCCATGGCGGCGGTGATTGCCATCACCTTCCTGTTCTCTCTGGCGATCCTGCAGAGGCTGTTGCCAAACACCTCGCTCCAGCTTTCGCTGCCGCTGCAAATCGTCTGTCCGGTCTTGCTCTCAAAAGGCCCCACCCCGTGGAACCGGGAGGCGTCCTGCTCCGCCGGGCTGTAGCCCCGGCCTTTTTGGGTGACCACGTGCAGCAGCACCGGCCCCACCATGTAGCGTTTGATGCGCCTGAACATGTTGCAAAGCTGTTTGATGTCGTGCCCGTCGATGGGGCCCACATACTTGAAGCCCAGGTCTTCAAAAATAATATTGGGAACCAGGATGTTAATCATGGATTCCTCAATCTTTTGCGCTCCCAGGATGAAGCGCCGGCGCACGTTTTCCGGCAGGTTTTCGCTGAGTTCCCAGACCTGCTTTTTGATGGCATTGTAAGGTTTGCTGGCCAGCATCCGCGCCATGTATTTCTGCAAGCCGCCCACATTTTTGGAGATGGACATGCTGTTGTCGTTGAGGATGACCAGAAACTTGTCCTTTTGCAGGTGTCCGGCATGGTTGAGGGCTTCAAAGCTCATGCCCCCCGTGAGGGCGCCGTCCCCGATCACGGCTACGCTGTGGTGATTTTCGCGCAGATGCTCCTTGGCGCAGGCGATGCCCAGGGCCGCGGAGACGGAGGTGCTGCTGTGTCCGGTGCTGAAGGCGTCATAGGGGCTTTCATCCCGGTTGGTGAAGCCGCTGATCCCGCCCAGGCTGCGCAGGGTGTCGAAACGCTCGTTGCGTCCGGTAAGTATCTTCCAGGCATAGCTTTGGTGCCCCACATCCCAGACGATCCTGTCTTTGAGGGGATCGAAGCTGTGGAGCAGCGAGATGGCGATCTCCACCGCGCCAAGGCTGGGGGCCAGATGTCCGCCGTTTTGCGAAGAAACTTCCACGATGCGTTTGCGCACTTCCGTGGCAAGCAGGTCAAGCTCTTTCTGCTTCAGCTTGCGGATGGCGGCAGGGTCTTGTATGTTTTCCAAAATCATTTTTCTCCTCCCTCGGTATTGGGTGCCGACGCCGCATTGGGACGCAATTCCTCTGCTTTTACCAGAATGATCTCCAAAGCCAGCAGCAACAATGCCGCGCCCAACAGCCATTTCCAGAGATCGTGTCCCAGGCGGGTGTGGAAAAGGGTATCCTGCCACTTGTCCGGCAGGACTTTGATGTATTTTAAGGCAGCCAGATCCATGTTTTCAAAGTCGCTTTCGCTTTGGTCGTGATCCACGGCAATTACTGTGCCGGGGCCTTCCGGTTGGCTGAGTGTATAAAGTCCGGGGCTGGCAAGCCTGTGGCTGCGGGAAGCCAGTTCAATGGCGCTACCGTCGGGTAAGGTGATGCTGGAGGCGCTCACCATGTCCCCGATTTTGCGGGTTTCTCCCGCGGCGATGGCGGCGCTCACGTATTCCAGGCTGCGATAGGACAATACAGCGTAGGCGGCATCCAGGAAAAAGCTGTTGGCGGGGCTGGCAAGGTCAAAGGACCAGAGCACCAGGTTTTCTTTGGCCAGGGCAAAGATGTCGGAGCCTCCACCCAGCAGATTGGCGGCTCCGCTCCCGCTGACGCTCCAGTAGTCCCTGATCTCCCTGTGGCGCAGGTTTTTGTCCGCCATCAGAGAGGTGATGAAGTGGTGTTTGTTGATATAGCTGATAGATTTGGGCTGTTCCCGGAAGGCGCCGATCCGCAGGCCAAAAGTCTGCTCCAGCACGGCTTTGTAGTCTGGGGTCAAGCCCTTATCCAGACAGAACAGCGTTCCCCTCCCACTCTTCTGCAGGCTGCCGATTATCTCCCGCAGCTTGGGCGAAAGCTGGCCTGGGGCGTAGAAAACGATGGTCTGGTATTGATTGAGGGTGCCCAGGCTCACCTGGCGCGGGTCAAGGCGGACGATCCTGCCCTGATCTCCCGCGTAAACGCTGAGGGAACTGCGCAGAAAGCCCGGTAACTGTGGCTTGGCGCTAATGACCGCGATATGCGGGTCAAGGCGGAAAGGAAAGGCGAAATGGGCGCGGTTGTCGTGGATCAGACGGTCGTCCATCACCTCAACATATCCGCTCTGCCAGCCATCCTGGCGCAGTTCGATCACGATCGTTTCTTTCACGGACTGGCGGGCGGGAACATCCACGAACTTCTCCGCCACCTTGGCATCGCCCAGAACAACCTTCACCAGCACTTCCCGGCGGTCTTGCGCTCCGTGATTGCTGAGCACGAATTCGATGCTCTGGCGGCGTGATTTTTCCACCAACTGAGCCTGCACCTGGGCGGAATGGCAACTGAGGTTGGCAAAGTCCCCATCCGGGAAAAGGTCGATCACCCGCAGGTTCAGCTCGGGCAGCTCGGGATACTCCTGCCGCTGGCCGTCGGTGATCAGATAGGCTTCGCGGTTCGCCAGTTGGGTCTCGGCCAGTTTGCTTTGCGCCAGTTGCGCCATGTCGGTCAAAGGCAGGGGGTCAAAGCTGACGCCGATCCGGTCGATGCTGTCCTGGGGAATCCTGCCGGCATAGATCTGGGCGTGCAGGCGGTTCCAGGCATCGTCGGAGGTGATCAGGATCAGCCTGTCCTCGTCGTTGCAGAGTGAATTGATCTGCCGCAGGGCGTCCTTGGCGCGGTCGAGGGTGCTCATGCCCTCCTGCACGTAGTCCATGCTGAAGCTGGTGTCCAGCAGGATGGCGAGGGCGGTGGGAGGATGCTTGCGCGAGGGCTTGAGCCGCTTGCTCTGCAAAAGCGGGCGCGACACCGCCAAAGCCAGCAGCAGGATGATCAGCATGCGGATGATCAGCAGGATGATGTTCTTCAGCCGCGTGCGCTTCTTTTCCTGTTCCTGGCTGGCTTTGATGAAGCGCAGGGTGGAAAAAACGATCCGCTTGGGCTTCTTTTTGGCGAGCAGCCAGATCAGCAAAGGCAGGATGGTGGCTGCCGCCAGAAAGAGCAAGCCGGCATTAAGGAAACTGATTCCGCCCATGGCTTAGGGCAATCCCACTCCCAGGGAAAAGAGGTATTCGCTGTCTTTTATCTTGAGACCGCTGTTGTTGAGCGAAAAGTCAAAGCGCAGGATATTGTAGTTGTAACCGGAGCCAAAGGTGTAGTTTATGGCGGAGGTGCTGCTGAAGTCATGGCTGTACATCCCCAGCCTGACAGCCAGTCCTTGCGCGGTCTTGGGCCCGCCCGACCTTCTTACGCCCATATCCCAGCCATATTGCATGCCCAGGTGGAAGGTGGTGTCTGTGGAGCGGGAAAGCCTGCCCTGCAAGCCGCCGTTCAGGGTCAGGTTGTCGCTTTCATACTGGGCGCCCAGGGCGATCCTGCGCTGCAGCGAGACCGCATCGTAGTTTTCCCACCACATGCGGGAAATGAGATCGTAAGCCGCCACTCCATAGGTCATGCTGCCCGTCTGCAGGGTGAGGCCGATGTCCGAGGAAAACCCGCGCACCTTGTCATCGATAAAATCCGCTCCATGCAGATAGACCAACCGCCCCGCCAGATACTTCAGGTTCATGCCAAAGCCGATCGGCTGCCAGGATTTGTCCGTAGCGGCCAGGGTGGCCTGAACTTTGTCCAACTGATAATCGTAGTAGAGCACCCTTCCCTGCTGCTTTTCGCTTATGTGCACCCGGGCCATGGGCTGGTAGGTCCAGGCCGACTGTTTAGTGAGCAGGGTAAAGTATTTGAACTGCTTGCTGTTCAGGGCACTGCTGAGCGAGGCAGCCTGGGCAAAGGTGAGATCATCGTTACCCGCCAGGCGAAACGAGGTGAGCAAGGCGCTTTTGCTGTTGCTGCCTATCAGGGCGGGATTGGTGTAGGAAGCGAAGAAATCATTGGTGTTGGTCACATTCAGCCCGCCCATGCCGATGCAGATTGGCGAGACGTTGTTTTCCGGCAGGGCATAATCGTAGCTTGTAATGGGCAACACAGGCTGTCGCGCGGCCAGGGTCAGTCCCAGCAGCGCCAGCAGGATGGTGAGCGGTGCTTTCATAGCTATGTCCGTTCCAGTCTGGCGCGCACAATGCCCGCCAGGTAATAACCAAAAATGCCAATGAAGATTCCCCCCAAAGCATCCACAAACCAGTGATAGTGGCAGTAAACCGTGGCGAGCGTGAGGAAAAAGGATACCACGCAGAAGGCGATACCCCAGGGGCGGATATAGCGCAGCGCGGCAATGGTCAGCACCAGGCTGATGGCGATGTGGGAACTGGGGAAGGCCCCGCCCAGATGCCCGCTATAGTTGTAGATAAAGGCCATGATGCGGGTGAAGGGGCCTGCCTGGTAGGCCCTGCTGAGAGCCATCGCCTCGGGGAAATATCTCCCTCCGACCACCGGCAGCAGGCTGTAAATGAAATAACAAAGATAGAACACGAAGGTAAGCGCGAAGATCAGTTCCGAGAAAGCGCGTTTGTCGCGGAAATAGAAATAGACAGGCAGTCCGGCGATCATCGGATAGTAGCAGAAATAGGCAAAGTGCATGAGTTCCTGCAGCAGCCAGTGCCCGCAGCGCTGCCCCCATTCCAGGGAGGGATAATAGCCAAAGAGGGCTTTATCCAGACGGTAAAAGAAAGGATCCTGCCATTCTCCAAAGATGATGCGGTTCACGGCATAGCCGGAAATATAGAAATAGGTGAAGAACAGCACCGGATAGATGGCCCGCACAAAGCTGAGCGCCCTGCCAAAGCGCGGATACCGATCCCGCGGAAAACGCTGCTGGGCCCAAGCCATCAGTAAGACCAGGGTTAGGATGCTAAGATAGGCGGGCAGGTGCAGCCAGGGCTCGATCACGGTCCTGCCCAAAGCCAATCCAGCCAGCATATAGACCAGGATCCAAGCGCAAAAGGCGATGGTGATCTTGTCTATGGCGCTGAAAAAGGGACGTTCTTCAGTTTGCTGCTGTGATTTCCTGGTCATAGAGCCTGTAGGTTTTGTAGATCCTTCCGCCCAGCATCTCCGCCGCGCGGATCATCATGGTGTTATTTTCCAGCACCCAGGAAAACTCTCCCCGAAACAGCTTTTTAGGCAGGCCGTTCTTGTATTGGTGATAGTAAAACAGAGTGTCGATGCCCCTGCCCTGATATTCCTTGATCACTCCCATGGTAATCACCCGCGCCGATCTGATCTTCTTTTTGGCGATCAGGGCTTTGACAAGCGTGATGGGATTGATCCTGCCCCGCATCACATGGAGCACTTCATTATAGTTTGGCAGGGCTAGGCTGAAGCCCGCGGGCTTGCCATCCACCTCGGCGATGAACACCAGTTCCGGATCAGCCAGGGGAAGCAGTTCATCTACTATGGCGTCAAACTCCGCATCGGTCATCGGCACCGCGCCCCAGTTGTATTCCCAGGCCTTGGTATAGATCTGAAAGACCGTCTCGATATCCTTGCGCAGTTGCTTTTTGTTTTTGCTGAGGGAGCGGATGTCCACATTGGCGCGGCGCGAGATCAGTTGGGCAGCCTTCTCCACCCGGGGCGGCATTTCCTTGTTTTCAGCCAGATAGGCATAGAGATCCATCACTTTCACCAGGCCGTGGTTTTCATAGAGCCTCTGGTAATAGGGCTTGTCGTGCCGCATCATCACCATGGGCGGGGAGTCGAAGCCATCGATCAGCAGGCCGCACTCCTCGTTCACAGAGAAGTTCATCGGCCCGCGCATGGCCGTTTTGCCCCGGTAGCGGTTCCATTCGTATGCCGCGGCAAACAAAGCGTCTGCCACCTCCTGGTCGTCCTCGCTCTCAAAGAAACCAAAGAAACCGATGTTGTCATTGTGTTCCTTGTTGTGCTGGGTGTTGGTGTGCGCGGAGATGCGCCCCACGGTCCGCCCATCCTTTACCGCCAGGAAGAGCATCACTTCAGAATGTTTGTAATATGGATTCCTGGCAGGATTGAAGAACTTTTTCTGCTCCCCTATCAGCGGAGCCACCCAGTTGGGATCGTCTTTATAGAGACGGAAAGGCAACATGATAAAACGCTTCAAATCCCGGGAATTAAGTACTGGCTTGATTGCAACCATCGCCTACTCCTTTGGCTTATAATTCACCCAGTTTTTTGGAAACCAGATAGTTCAGCACGCCCATGATTATGGCAATGCCCCAGATTATCATCGAAAAATAGGGAGGCATTTCTTTCTTGAAATAGGGTATGAAATTATAGAAGATTTGGGTGAGGATCACCGGCAGGATCACGATCACATACTGAGCGAAGCGAATCTGTTTATAGCGCGCGACCAACACCAGCGCGACCAGCACAGTGATCAGCATGGGCACAGGGGCAAAGAAAGCCACAAAGCCGATATAGGTAAAGATTCCCCGCCCGCCCTGAAACCTGTTCGTCACCGGCAGGCAGTGCCCGATCAGCATGGCCAGGCCATAGATCAGCATTGTATTCACGCTGTAGATCTTTTCCATGTTCTCATAAACCGCCGTGTTGGCCAGTAAATACAGCCCATAGCGCACCACGGTGAGAAACACCAGCGCCTTGAGCACATCCAAAGTTCCCACCAGGATACCCATCGGCTTGCTCACGTTGCTGTAGATGTTTTCCGTGTCTGCCAGACCGGTTCCGACCTTGTAGATATTGAGGGAGCGGAAGGTCTTGGCCACGATCCTGGCGGTGGACAGGCAGCCATAAAGATAAGCCAGCAGCACCACCAATACGATGATCAAGTAGGTCATTTCCGCGCTCCGTAATCTCTGGCGCCAAACAGCGCCGAGCCCAGCCTCAGCATATTGGAACCCTCTTCCAGCGCCACCAGGTAGTCATCACTCATGCCCATGGAAAGATAGCGCATCTCCACTCCCGGAATCTCCAGCTTGCCGAAACGCTCAAAAAGCTCTCTCAGCATGGTAAAGTATGGTCTGGTCTTTTCGGCGTCGATGCTCATCAATCCGATGGTCATCAGGCCTTTCACCCTCAGACAGGGCAAGGCGGCGATCTGCCACAGCATGTCTTCTGCGTTGGCAAAGCTCACTCCGCTTTTGCTGGCCTCGGCCGTGGTGTTCACCTGGATCAGGATGTCCTGGGTGAGGTTCTTGCGTCCCAGCGAGGCGTTCAGTTTCTGGGCGATGTAAAGGCTGTCCACAGACTGGATGAGGGCGGGTTTGAGCGTGAGCAGGTTATTGATCTTGTTGGACTGCAGGTGGCCGATAAAGTGGAATCCCTCATACGGCTCGCGCAGCATGGGAATTTTGCGCAGGGCTTCCTGCACCTTGTTTTCTCCGATATGGGCGATTCCGGCGCGCAGGGCTTCCTCGACACTTTCCACCGGATGCGTCTTGGTGACGGCCACGATGGTGGCGTCGTCCCTGCCCAATGCCGCCAGTTTGTTCGCGATCTTTTCCCGGACTTGTTCGATCCTATCCCTGATTAGGGGCATCTATACTCCTTTGGCATATTTGGCTTTTAGGGGCTCTTTCCGGCAGCTAAAATCTTCATTCCGGCACGGAAACAGCCATTCTTTTCAAAATCTTGCACGGGCGGCTGCTGTCAAGCATAATCTGCCAGATTAATAACTTGACTTGAGAGCGAGGATGGCAAAGAGTGTCCGTATGGACAAGCATAAAAACAAGAGCAAGCTCTGGCTGGCCTTGAAGTTCCTGCAAAACAGAAGCGTCGGGCCGATCGGCCGGGCGCATTACCTCACCGTGGCCGGCATCCTGCTGGGAGTGATCGCCCTGCTTTGCGTGAGCAGCGTGATGAACGGCTTCCGCGCCGAAATCCGCGACCGCATCACCGGCTCCCTGAGCGAGATACGCGTCAGCGCCGCAGACGGCAAACCCCTCGCGGAACCCTATCTGCTGGCAGACCGGCTGCGTTCCCAAGGTTTTCAAGCCGCTCCGGTGATCCGCAACGAGCTGGTGCTCAAGCGGGGCGGAGAACTTGCCACCACGCTCTGCTTTGGCATCGATCCCACCCTGCAGGCGGGGATCAGCGGGGCTCTCATGCCCCAGAAGGGATATGCGCCCAACCAGCCCCAGGGGATGCTGGCGGGCAATATCCAGGGCGAGGCCTTCGCCGCCGGAGGCATCGCGCTTGGCTCCGCCCTGGCCATGAAGCTTGGCGTGACAATCGGCGACGAGGTGCAGTTGCTTTCACCCATTTTCACCGTGCCCACGGCCTTTGGCCTGATTCCCCGGGTGCGCACCCTGAAAGTGGCGGGCATCTTCTCCGCCGGAATGCCGGATTACGACCTCACCTTCAGTTACGTCCCGCTGGATGTGGCGCGGTTTTTCAGCGGTTATGGCGATGAAGCGGACTACGTGGAGGTGAAGACCCCGGATTTTGACCGCTCGGAAGCCTACGCCCGTTCCCTGCGTAAATCCCTCGCCGGTTACCGGGTGGATGACTGGAGCAGCTTCGATGCCAGCCTCTACAGCGCCATCCGCTTCGAGAAATACCTGATGTTCGTGCTTTTGCTTTTCATGTATGTGATCGCCTCCTTCAACCTGACCGGAAACATGCTCAAGGCCATCGTCCAAAAGAAAAGGGAACTGGGCTTGCTACAGGCTTTGGGCTACACGGAGTCCGATCTGCGCGGCCTGTTTTTGCGCCAGTCGCTGATCCTTTCCACCCTCGGCATCGCGGGAGGGCTGCTGTTGGCGTCTCTGCTGCTCTGGCTGCAAACGCGCTTTGGCATCATCCGCCTGGACATGGGCGACATCCAGCCCCAGGTACTGCCGGTGCGCATATTCTGGCAGGACTACCTGCTGGTGGTGCTGGCTTCCTACGGCATCACCATCCTCAGCGTGATCCTCCCGCTGCGGAGGCTGAAAAACATCAACGTGATCGAACTCATCCGCCAAACGGCATAGCTTTTTAAGGAGTATCCATGGCATCCGATCAAACCGACTTTCTGGAAGAGCAGGAGCTTAGCGAAAGGCAGGCTCCGCTGGCGGAAAAGCTGCGCCCCCGTTCCCTGCAGGAACTGCGCGGCCAGGAAAAGCTGGTGTCCAGCAACTCCTTGCTCTGCAAGATGCTGGAGAGCAACGACTACCACTCCTTCATCCTCTGGGGCCCTCCCGGCACCGGCAAGACCACCATCGCCCGCATCATCGAACACGCCTCCCCCCACCGCTTCGTCCAGTTCAGCGCGGTGCTTTCCAGCATCAGCGACGTCAAGGCGGTGATGAAGGACGCGGACTACGCCCACCGCCGCCAAAACCAGCGCACCATCATCTTCATAGACGAAATCCACCGCTTCAATAAATCGCAACAGGACGCCTTTTTGCCCTATGTGGAGTCCGGCGCGGTGATCCTGATCGGCGCCACCACCGAAAACCCCTCCTTCGAGGTGATTCCGGCGCTGCTCTCGCGCTGCCATGTGTTTGTGCTGGAAATGCTGGGCGAGGAAGACCTGAAAGCCATCCTCGGCCGGGGCGTGAATGAACTCGGCCTGGAAAGGGACGAAGATGTGATCGGCTGGCTGGCCACCCAAAGCGGCGGCGATGCCCGCCGGGCACTGAATCAACTGGAACTGCTGGAACCCTGGCTGCACGATGATCCGCATCCATCCATCAAGGAACTGGCGGCGGTGCTGGAAAAGAAGACCATGTTTTACGACAAAGACCGCGAGGAGCACTACAACCTGATTTCCGCCCTGCACAAGTCCCTGCGCGGCTCCGATCCCCAAGCCGGGCTCTACTGGCTGGCAAGGATGCTGGAAGCCGGCGAAGACCCGCGCTATGTGGTTCGCCGCCTGATCCGCTTTGCCTCCGAAGATGTTGGGCTGGCGGATCCCCAGGCGCTGGTGCTGGCCATCGCGGTCAAAGACACAGTCCTCTTTCTGGGCATGCCGGAGGCCAACAACGCCCTGGCGCAACTGGTGGTCTATCTGGCCACCGCGCCCAAGAGCAATTCGCTCTACACTGCTTACTCAGCGGCGGCAGAGGACGCACGCTCCACCAGCCACTACGGCGTCCCCCTGCACATCCGCAACGCTCCCACCAAGCTGATGAAAGAGCTGGATTACGGGAAAAACTACCAGTATGACCACGATTCTGAGCAGCATTACTCCTATCAGAGGTATTTCCCGGAACAAATGCAGGACAAGGAATATTACAAGCCCGGTAAATTCGGCTTTGAAAAAGAAATTGAGAAACGCCTGCAATGGTGGCTGAAGCTTAGGCGCGAGCAAGAAAAATAGTCTTTCTCTCCCATACAGTTACATCCATTTAGCGTTTGCCCTTCACCCATATTCCCGGCAACCATCTCCATTTTCCTTCATAGCGCTCTCCCTTGCTGCTACTTGCTTTTGTGCCATCATCCTTAGGTCATCCTTATAAATTATAAGGTTGACCCCAGGAAGACCCACCCTGGAGAGGGGGATGCAAATGAGAGCAATCCCCCATATATATAGGTGCTACGATTAGGCCGTGGAAAGGTGGAAAGGTGGAATGGTGAAAAGGTTCCCCCGAAACAAGCTCCACCAGGCTATATACTGTGTCATCCCGGGCAAGCTTGCTTGACCCGGGATCCAGTCTTTTAGAAACAACCACCTTGCCCCGAAACAAAACATACCAGACTACATTACTGTGTCATCCCGGGCAGCGACCCGGGATCCAGTCTTTTGAAAACAACAAGCCAGCCTTGAAACAAAGCACACCAGACTAAAAACCGTGTCATCACGGTCTGCGAGCCGTGATCCAGTTCTTTGGGGCGGCAAAGTCCGTTTGCCACAGAGACCGGAGGTCTCTTCCAAACAGGCAACTCCGTTGCCTCTGCCGAACAGACTTCGGCAGCCCTTAAATAATCTGCGTGAACCTCTTGACCCGTGATCCAGTCTTTTAGAAATAACCGCGGAAAGGCTTGGAAGCCTATTCCCGTTGTTTGGCGCGTATCTGGGCGGTCGATTCGCGCAGATAGTCCGGCTCCAGCTCTGCCAGGGCGTTGAAGTCGTAAGCCTCCGGTGCGCCAAACAGTTCCGCCAGGGTGAAAAGCCCCGCCGCCAGGGGCGGAAGCTCGTCCACCTCCACCAATTGCAGGGCGCTTTCCGCCAGATGGGGCTTCAGCAAAGGCGCGCCGCTGCCCAGCAGGTAGGCACCGTCGATCTCCCAGTCCAAAATGTCCTCCGCCTTGCAGACGCAAGGGGCACGTAACTCGTTGAGCTGCTCATCGTAAAGGGCGGCATAGAGTTCCTTCATTTTGGCATCCAGCAGGCAGAGGATGCGCCGGCCGCAGTTTCTGCGTTGCAAAGCGCAGAGCTGCAGGGAGGAAAAGCCACGCAGGGGAATCTTCAACCCGTAGGCGATGCCCTTGGCGGTGGCGAGGCCGATGCGCAGCCCCGTGAAGGAGCCGGGGCCCTGGGAAAAATACACCGCCTCCAGATCGGAAGGCTTGCAGCCGCAAAACTTGAGCGCGTAGTCCACCTGCGGCATCAGGGTCTCACTGTGGGTGATGCTGATGCTGAAAAATGAGCTGTAGATCAGCTTTCCCTGCTCTGCCAGGGCTATCGAGCCAAAGTTTTGGGAGCTGTCCAGGGCAAGTTTCAATTTCCGGCGCCGATCCACTCGTCGTAGAGCTTTTCAAAAAAGAGTTTATGCTTTGCTTCGTCTGATGCCAGTTTGCGGAAGAGGGTGGCAAGCTCCGAATCGCCAAACTTTACGCTCAGTTCGGTATAGAGCTTGAAGGAGGCCTCCTCGCGCTTCATGCCCCTGATGAGGATGTTCTGATAGCTCAGGTCGAGGCTGTCCACATCGACAGTGATGTATTCGCTGATCTTCAGGTTTTGCACCTTGGGGATGTCGGTTTCCAAAACGCCGTCCCGCCTGATGCCTTCGATCACCGCAATGTGCCCCAGCTCCATGGCCTCCAAATCCTGCAGCATCTTGAGCTGCCCCTGAAACTTGGCTTCCTTTTGCAAATCCCGGTAGAAGGCAACCGCCTCCCGCTCGCGCGCCACCGCGAAATCCAGAATCTCGTTGAATTCACTGATTGTCATAGTTCCTTGTTTCCCCGCTTGTTAAAAGCAAGGAAAGCCCGCTTTACAGCAGGCTTTCCGTTATTGTTAAGATTAGTCGAGCGGCTCGAACATGTCTTTGCCGACACCGCACTCGGGACACACGAAATCTTCGGGCAGTTCTTCAAACGGGATATTGTCATTTTCGGCGGGATCATAGATCCAGCCACAGGCTATACACTGGTATTTTTGCATGCTTACCTCCTTAGTAAGTTTCGCAATGAATCTCAAAATAGGACTGGGGATGAACACAGCAGGGGCACATGGCAGGGGCCTCGGCGCCTTCGTGGATGTAGCCGCAATTCAGGCACTTCCAGAACACCTTGCTGTCTTTCTTGAAGACCTTGAGGTCTTTCACATTGTCATAAAGCTTGCGGAACCGCTTTTCGTGTTCCTTTTCCACCATTGCCACCAAACGCCAGGAGGCGGCGATGTCCTTGTAGCCTTCTTCCTCGGCAATGTCCGCGAAGATCGGATACAGTTCGGTCCACTCTTCATGCTCGCCATCGGCGGCATACTCCAGGTTTTTCAGGGTGTTGTCCGGGGACCAGGCCACCGGGGAGGAGGAGGTGATGCTGATCGCTTCCCCTTCCAATCCCTGTTTGAGGAGGTGCTTGAAGAAGACCTTGGCGTGTTCTTTTTCGTTTTCGGCAGTCTCTTTGAAGATGTTGGAAATCTGCTCAAAACCTTCTTTCTTGGCGGTTTTGGCCGCGTAGATGTAGCGCATGTGTGCCTGGCTTTCGCCGGCGAAAGATTTCATCAGGTTCTCGGCTGTGCGGGTTTCCTTGAATGACATCGTGTCTATCTCCTTGATATTATTTTGTTTTCCAGAGGCCGTGCAGGTTGCAGTATTCGCGGGCGAAAAGCACCTTGTCCGCTTTCACCCGGAACATGGCTTCCGGCTCGTCGCCCGGTTTCAGATCCTTGCGGTAAACCTTGTTGGCGGTGTGCACCTCGATCATGCTGATGTAGTGCTTTTCCTCCATGGGATGGGGCACTGAGCCCACGGAGACCTTGATCTTGTCTCCCACTTCGGTGATCACGGGAACATGTTTTTCTTTGGCGGCATCAACCGTGTTGCCTTCCAAAAGTTTCATCGGCTCGCCGCAGCAAACCAGCGCGCCGGGGCCGGCGAACAGGACTTCCACAAGGTTCCCGCAGATCGGGCAGTGGTATATTTCTCTAATGGCTGTCATGGTTTCTCCTCACTTAAGTCTTGATAATACTAATATGACACATCCGGCCTCTTTTGTCAACAGAATTCTTAGCGAATCCAGTCCAAATATTTTGCTTGCCAAAAAACCGCCTCTTCTATCTTGTAGATTAAATGGTCAAAATGAGGGACAATTAAGCGATGAAACGAACCGCGCTGCTGCTGATCGCGCTGCTGGCTCTTGCCGGATGCGTGGAATACGATGAAGAAATGTGGCTGAATCCGGATGGTTCAGGCAAGGCCACTTTGCGCCTGGTGCACAGGTCTAACTATGAGAATACCAGGGAGATCATGGCCAAAGCGGAGCTGCCCGGCATCCATCTGATCGAGTCCCAGGTATCGCGGTCAGGACGCAATGTGATCTATAAGATATCCTATCGTTTCGACAGCATCGAGGCCTTCAACAATGTGAACGACAGAATCGGCGAAGCAGACTTTTGGGGCAAGTTCACCCTCAACCAGACCGACGAAGGCAACATGCTGCTCAAGCGCAGAATCTCTCTGGGCAGCCAGGAAGAAGAGTATGACAGCGAGGACATCCTGGAGGGGATATATTCCAGGCAGCAGACCGAACACCCCCTCTGGAACTACAAGCTGCATGTGCCCTGGAGGATAGTGGCTGCCAACGCCCTGGCGGAAAACATCGACTATGGCAAAAAGACAATCTCCTGGAGCTTCGACACCATGCAGATGTGGAACAAATATGAGGTGATGAGCGTGGAGATGAAGAAGGGGCTGCCCTGGTTTGCCTTCCTGTTGGGAACGGTGGTGCTGGTTCTGCTGGGAATGTTTGTGAACTGGTTGATCCGCATCTCCCGGCGTTCACACCTGAAAGACTCCATCAAACACCAGGAAGAAAAGCAGGAACAGCAACCCTGACTGGGGGGATGGCCAAAGGCCTGTAAGCAAGGCTGTCAGAAAAGAAATCTGAACAGGCCGGAGCTTATACTAAAACAGCCGAATAGAGCCAGATAAGCAGAGAAATAAGCCCCACGACCTTCACCAGGCGCTCTCCGGATTCTACTGTGCTGTATCTTCTGCCCAGTTTGGAATTAGCCCTGTTCACGTAGCGCTGCACCTTGACCAGGAACCACAAGGGAATCAGGTAGGTCGCCGTTTGCACCAGCCAATGTATGTACGGGCTCAATTTGGAGCCAAACAAAAAGAAGAAGATACACAACCAATAGAAGATCAACCACATCCAGCCGTAGAAGGCAAAGTCCCGCTCCGACCTTGCCGCGGAGTTGAGTTCGCGGTCGTAGGAGATCTGGCTGAACACATTGACGATCAGCAGGGGATTAACGCTGTCCCGCATGAAGGAAGTGCCGGTCTTGCCTTTGCGTTTGTAACGCAGAAAAGACCAGTTTTTGAAGAGCCAGTAAACTCCATAGATCCCCAGGGTGAAGAGATAGGAAAAGACCAGGCGCGACATGGGGATGTGGAAATAGATGGGTTCTTCATCTCCCGCTGTTTGGAAACCCTCGATATCGATGTCCGAGGCGGGAATGCGCGTGCCGGATTCGTGCAGGTGCCTGACCAGTTCCGGAACATCCCTGATCTTGAGCCAGCGCGGCTCTTTGACAGCCATCACGTATGAATCCATATCCAGCTTGTCGCTCAGGATCAGATCCATGATCCCGTCCGGGGACACCGGCCCCAGGGTGCGTCCCTCATAAGAATAGAAATACCTCATAGTCTGTAAGTGCGGGGCAGACCGCGGCCTGCCCCGGCTTGTTCAAGATCAGAGATTCATCATGTAGTGCAGCAGGTCAACCACGCGGCAGGAATAACCCCACTCGTTGTCATACCAGCTAAACACTTTCACAAATTTGCCTTTGACGGAGGTGCAGAGGGAATCGAAGACCGAGGAATAGCTGTTGCCCACAATGTCGATGGAGACGAGGGGTTCCTCGGTGTACATCAGATAGCCTTTCAGATAGGTCTCCGCCGCTTCTTTCATGGCGGAATTCAGCTCTTCCTTGCTGGTCTCGCGCTCGAGGTTGAGGCAGAGATCCACCAGCGATGCGTCCGGAGTGGGCACGCGGACGGCGATGCCATCCAGCTTGCCGGCCAGTTCCGGGATCACCAGGCCGATAGCTTTGGCGGCTCCGGTGGAGGTGGGGATCATGCTCATCGAAGCAGCCCTGGCACGGCGCAAATCTTTGTGCGGCAGGTCCAGGATGCGCTGGTCGTTGGTGAAGGAGTGGATGGTGGTCATCAGTCCATCCACGATGCCAAACCTGTCCTGCAGCACCTTGACCACGGGGGCAAGGCAGTTGGTCGTGCAGGAGGCGTTGGAGACCAGAGCGTGCTCCGGCTTGAGGGTCAGATGGTTCACGCCCATTACGACGGTGGCGTCGATCTCATCCTTGGCAGGCGCGGTCAGGATCACCTTGGAAGCTCCAGCTTTGAGGTGTTTGGAGAGCTTCTCCCGGTTGTTGAACACGCCGGTGGATTCGATCACGTAGTCCACTCCCAGTTCTTTCCAGGGCAGGTTTTCCGGGTCTTTTTCCGCGAAGATGCGGATGCTCCTGCCGTCTATCGTGATGTGGGTGTCCGTGTGGCTCACTTCACCGGCATAGACTTTGTGCACGCTGTCATACTTGAGCAGGTGCGCCAGGGTCTGGGAGTCGGTGAGGTCGTTGATTGCCACCACGTTGATTTCGGGATGGAACTTGAGGATCGCCCTCAACACCAGACGGCCTATGCGGCCAAATCCGTTGATTGCTACGTTTTGCATCGACACTCCTTTAGAGTAATATGCTCTTTTGCGCGCTGCCGCTCACCTCGCAGAACTCCATGACGGTCTTTTTCATCTGTTCTTCGCCTTTGATCAGCCATTTGCGGGGATCGAACTTGCTCTTGTTCGGCACGTAATCGGCCGGGTTTACATCCGGAGGGCAGACAATGGCATACTTTTCCTTTTCCCAATAGGCCTGGATCGCGGAAGCCATGTCCATCTGGTAGTGGGTATCCTTGTTGATCTTCACCACTCCGTTGGCAATGGCCGTCATCTGCTGCTCGTCGGTGAGGCCGGAGGCTCCGTGCAGCACGAGGCCGCGCTCCACTCCGTGCTTGATCAGCAGGTCGTCTATCTCCTTGATCAGGTCCAGGCGCAGCACGATGTTCTCGCCTTTGGAAACGCCGTGGTTGGTGCCCACAGAGGCGGCGAAAAGATCCACGTTGGTTCTTTGCACGAACTCAAGAGCCTCCTCGGGCTTGGTGTAAAGCTCGGTATCGGAAACAATCTCGTCCTCGGTGCCTTTGATGTGGCCGATCTCGCCTTCCACGAGGATGCCGTGCTTGTGGGCGATGTCCACCACCTCTTTGGTGATGCGGATGTTCTCCTCCAAATCCTCTTTGGAGGCATCGATCATCACCGAGGTCACCAGGTTGTTTTCGATGCAATAGACGATGAAATCAAAGTAGTTCGGCGTGGCGTGGTCGATGTGCAGCCCCACCCCGCTGTTTTTGAACTGCTGGGCGAATGTCCGGATCATGGTGGAGATCAGTTGCGCACCGGCTTTGATGTCGGCGGATTCCCCGGCGGCATACTTGCAGGCTCCGCTGCTCATTTGCAGCAGACCGTCGGAACTGACGGCGGCATAGCCCTGCACTATAGCCCGTATCTGGGTGTCGAATACTACGTTGGAGGCAATGATCCCAAAGCGGTTTTGTTTGGCTTTGCGGAACACTTCTCCCAATTGCTTTCCTGTAAGAAACATGGTTTATCCTCCCTGAGAATGGATTATTTAGTCTATAAAACTTCAATTAACCGGACAAGGACAGATGTCAAGTTAAATCCTCGTCCGCATCGGTTTCATCGTTTTCCTGAAACTCGCTTTCCAGTTCCAGTATCTGGGCTGTCTCTTCCGCGGGCAGGCTTTCCACCCGGGTCAGTTTCTTTTCAATCTGGCGGCTGCGATGGCTGGCATTTTCGATGGTGTTGGAGGCTTCCTGAAGCTTTTTACGCGTCTTGTCCAGCACCACGCCAAACTTGCCGAATTCGCTCTTCACCGCGCTGAGAATTTTCCACACCTCTCCGGTGCGCTTTTCGATGGCCAGAGTGCGGAAACCCATCTGCAGTGAGTTCAGGATGGCCGCAAAGGTTGTAGGCCCCACCAGGATCACGTGATACTGGCGGCGCAGCAGTTCAAACAGCTCCGGGTCGCGCAGCAATTCCGCATACAAGCCTTCCAGGGGCACGAAGAGCAGCGCGAAATCTGTGGTATAGGGCGGATTCAGATATTTTGCCTGGATGTCCCGGGCATTACCGATAATCCTGGTGCGCAAGGCTTTTCTGGCGGCTTCAATGGCTGCGCTGTCGCCGCTTTCCCAGGCCTGGGAAAGGCGGTTGAAATCCTCGATGGGAAACTTGGCATCGATGGGCAGATACAGGGCTTCCTGATCCTCATCCCGTCCGGGCAGGCGCACCGCGAACTCCACCACTTCGTCGCGCCGCTTGTTCGGCTTGAAATTCTTCACATACTGTTCCGGCGAAAGCATCTGTTCCAAAAGCATTTCGAGCTGGATTTCGCCCATCACGCCGCGGGTTTTGACATTGGTGAGCACCCTCTTAAGGTCGCCCACACCGCTGGCCAGGCTCTGCATTTCGCCCAGGCCCTTGTGTACCTGCTCCAGCCTGTCACTGACCTGTTTGAAAGAATCGCCCAGCCGCTTTTCCAGGGTCTCATGCAGCTTTTCGTCCACCGTCTTGCGCATCTGTTCCAGCTTGGTTTCATTGTTGCTGCGAATCTGCTCCATCTTCTGTTCCAGAGCGGTTTTCAGGGCTTCAAACTGGGTCTGCTGGGTGCCGGTCAGTTCCTGCAGCTTGCGCGACATCGATTCCGAAAGGCTGTCCAGGGAACGCCCCAGTTCCTCCCTGTTTTTGGCGGCGTCGGCGTTGGTCTGCTGGTTCAGCTTGTCCAGTGCTGCACTGGTTTCCTCGCGGCTGCTGCGGCTCTCCTGGGCTATGCTGTCTTTTTGTAATGCCAGCATGGCAGTCAGTTCCGTGCGCAGCTCGGATTGCTGGTTCAGAAGTTCGGAACGGGTGCGCTGCAGGTCGTCCCGCGTGCCGCTGGTGGCGTTTTCCAGATGGATGGAGAGGGCAGACAGAGCCTGCTTCAATTCCGCGTCCCCGCGTTGCCTGAACAGCACAAACAGCAGCACCAGAATCCCCAACAGGGTGTTCAGGGCTGTCAGTATAAGCAAAACTGTAATCATCTTGTTGCTTTACTCACAACTTGCGCAGGATCATCTTGAGATTGCCGATCAGCGAAATATCCTGGTGTTCCCGCGGATTCACCAGTATCGGGCTGAATTCCTCATTCACCGACAGCAAGACGATCATCTTGCTCTTGTCGTCCATGGTCAGGCGCTTGAGCGTGATCTCGCCGTCGATGCGCACCGCGCAGATGGAACCCTTGTGCTTGTTCCAGTCGTGGCTTTTGCGGATAATCACCAGGTCGTTGTGATAGATCTGCGGTTCCATGCTTCTGCCATTGACCCTCAACACATAGAAATCCTCAATTTTGCCGCCCAGCATGGCGCGGTTGACCGTCACCACATCCATCGTGGGGCCCGCGCTTTCCACGGGCGGACCGGCGGCAATCTCTCCCCCCACGTGCATTTCATAGGGCTTCATCGCCTCGTTTTCACTTTTGGTGCGCACCAATGAGAGCAATTCCTGATTGATAAAGGAACGAATCTTCTGCAGGCGCCGGTCGGTGTTCTCATCGCCATCAGCGGTGAACATGTTGCCATCTCCGGTGATCAGCCAGTGCAGATTGACTCCATACTCCCGGGCCAACTCGCTGAGGGTATCCAGCGAAGGCCGGATGCGGTTGCTTTCCATCTGCGAGATGGCGGAAGCGTTTACTTTCAGCACTCCTCCAAGCACTGCCTGACTCAATTTCAGGTGTTTACGCAGGGCTTTTAATCTGTATCCGAGCATTCCAATCCTCCTATTTGAACCTGTGCGGCCTCACACAGAACTGCCCATCATCATAAATCCCTATAATTCAGTAGCACTTCCTGTGTCAAGTAAAACTTCACTAATAATTACCCAATTACTTGTCCCGGCTGTAGTCCCGCAAGCTCCAGTCCAGCTTCTCCGGAGAGCCTGGGAAAATTGCAGTTGACACGATACAGCCGTTGCAGATTGTGAGATTATGAGATATTTGCCCTTTGTCCTGCTGGCCATGCTGCTCCTCTGCGGATGCGACCTCTTCCGGCTGCGCGATACCGAAGCGCCGGAGACGACCGATCCGCCACTGTGGAACGACCCCACTTCCTGGGACAACTGCAGGCAAAATCTGG
Source organism: Candidatus Cloacimonadota bacterium (assembly GCA_035450685.1). GTDB lineage: Bacteria > Cloacimonadota > Cloacimonadia > Cloacimonadales > Cloacimonadaceae > Syntrophosphaera. The sequence goes on from DAOTNF010000005.1 coordinate 93,196, forward strand.
AATATTGCTATGAGGACGACCGCAACGCGGTGAAGTATTACGGTCTCTTCACCTCCGGCTTCAGCTTCCATTTCGATCCGCAGGACTCGCTGGATTTCAACCTCAACGGCCCCCTCTCCCGCTCGCAGGAGCAGGATTTGCTGTTCAACCTGCACGAACAGGCAGGGCAGTTGGATGTGTCGCTCCGCAGCCTGCCTGGCCAGGCGGACGACATCGGCCCCAGTTCCGCCCGCATTATCCGCGGCTACACCATCTCCCGCACCCGCAGCGGCGACCCCGAACCAAAACATTACAGCGGCAGAATGGAACTGCGTTTCGTCAAATCCGGCGCCTGGTGGTATATTGACCGCTGGTTCGACTATCGCAGCGCCAGCGACTCGCTTTCCTGGGGGAACCTGAAGCATGAGTTTCTGCAATAGGCTGCGCTTCCCCCTGCTTTTGGCCGTCATCCTGCTGGCACTGAGCTGCCGCAACCCCTTCCATCCGCCCCTGCAGGAACCGGTGGATACGGATCCGGAAGAGGTTCTCTGCCGCAATCCGCGCGAGTTGCTGGAAAACCTCCAACTGGCTTACAGCGAGCGCAATATCAATATCTACAAAGCACTGCTGAGTGAGGACTTCCGCTTTGAACTTATCTCCTCTGAGGTCGATCAGATTGGCACCGACATGACCGGAGACGGCATCCCGGACTCCTGGTGGGGCTATGACCAGGAAGTGAAATACACCCAAAACCTCTTCAAGGAAGGCTCTTCCGACTCCGTCCACCAACCTCCGGATGAACTTGACCTGCGCCTGACCATCCCCCCCGAAGCAAATTGGGAAAGCGATCCGGAGCTGGGCCACGAAGACTGGTGGATCATACCCTGTGGCTTCCTGCTGCGCCTCACTTTTTACGAAAATAACTCCGTGCTATCCGCCAGCGGGGTGGCGCGCTTTTCCGTGAAGCCAGTGGGAAACCGCTGGTATATAGCCGTTTGGAGGGATGAATCGAACCTTTGAACCCCCGTGGACGCATATTGGCCATCGATTATGGCGAGAAACGCGTAGGCCTGGCCCTCAGCGATCCGCTATGCATCTTTGCCAAGCCTTATCTGGTGGTTCCCAACACCGGTTTCAAGCCTTTGGTGGCCCGCCTGATCGGGATCATAGAGAGCCAGCAGGTGGGGCTGGTGGTGCTGGGCATGCCTTACGCGATCGAAGGGGGAGACACCCTCAAGACCACGGAAACCAAAGCCTTCAAGCTCAAGCTGGAAAAGCGGCTGGATGTGCCTGTTGTTGCTTGGGATGAACGCTACTCCACCGCGGACGCCATCTCCGAACTGATCAAACTTGGCTACGGCTGGAAAGAACGCCGCAAACTCCAGGACGCCATGGCCGCCACCGTGATCCTCAAAGACTATCTGGAGAGCCTGAGGCGTGAATCTTAAACGCTTGCCCTGGCGCCGTTTGCTGTGGCTCGTCCTGGCACTGGCTGTCCTTTATCTGGCCTGGGAAACTCTGGTGCCCGTCAATGCCGAGCAACTGGCCCTGGGAATCGCCCCCGGCGACAACGCCGCCGTCATCGCCCAAAAGCTGCATCAGCGCGGCCTCATCCGCAACCGTAACATCTTTCTGGCTCTGGCCAAACTGCGCGGCACCGACCGCAGCCTCAAGGCGGGAACCTACAGCATCGGAGGCCACTCGAACCTGCTGGGAGTGCTGAACATGCTGGAAAAAGGTTCCACCTCCGCCATCCGCATCACCTTCCCGGAAGGGCTGTCCCTGCATCAGACCCTGCTTCGCATTGAGCGCAGCGGACTGGCAAGCCTGCCTGAATTGCAGGCGGCGTCCGCCGACACAGCCCTGGTTAGGAGCCTCACCGGGATGCGGGTGTCCAGTCTGGAAGGCTGGCTCTACCCGGAAACCTACTATTTTGACCTCAGCAGCACCCCGCAAAGCATCCTGAGCCAGATGACGCGCCAATTCTTTTCCAAACTGGCAAGCGCGGGAGTGAAGCCGGATTCCCTGCCGGATTTCTACCGCCGCCTGATCCTGGCTTCCATTGTGGAAAAGGAAAGCGCGCATCCGGACGAGCGGGGCCTGATTGCCGGAGTCTTCCAAAACCGGCTGGATAAGGACATGCACCTGCAATCCTGCGCGACGGTGGACTACTTGCTGGAAACCCGCGGGATCAAGCGCAAGGTGCTTTCTTTCAGCGACATCCGCGAACAATCACCCTACAACACCTACCAGAATAAAGGCCTGCCGCCCGGGCCGATCTGCAATCCCTCCCTCGGCTCCATCCTGGCAGCCCTGCAGCCAGCCCGCACCAAGTACCTCTACTTCGTAGCCGACCGCAAGGGACGCAACGACTTTTCCGCTACCGGGGAGGAGCACTTTGCCAAAATCCGAAAATATAAGCGCGATGAGTGGAGGTAGCTGGTATCCAGAATTGTCGTGGAAAGGTGTTTTTGAGGTGGAAAGGTGTTTTTGAGGTGGAAAGGTGGAAAGGTTCCCCCGAAACAAGTCCACCAAGCTATATTCAATGTCATCACGGGCTTGACCCGTGATCCAGTCTTTTAGGGACAACCACCCGACCTCGGAACAAAGCACCATCAGACCAAAAACCGTGTCATCACGGCCTGCGAGCCGTGATCCAGTCTTTTGAAATGGCATTGGAAAGGTGGAATGGTGCAACGGTTTAGCTGTGAAATAGAACACAGGGCAAAACTATTTATCCGTTAATCCGTATAATCCGTTTAATCCGTTTGGAGTTTGCATGCAAATCTTATACGGATTTACGGATTACTATGGTAAATCATAAAGGCTATTCAGCCAGCCCCTCTACGGCGCTATAGCAAGCGCCGCTACATAATAACACGAAACCACGTCCTTTTCTCCATTCTACCCTTTCACCTACCAAATATCCTGTCGATCCTGTCATCCGCGTTCTATTTTCATTTCACCCATCCACGAAATACCCTCAAACATCCGCATAATCCTTCATACCGCCCTCCCTTGCTGCTACAGCGTTTGATGCCATCATCCTTAGGTCATCCTTATAAATTATAAGGTTGACCCCAGGAAGACCCACTCCAGAGTACCGGATACAAATGGGAGCCATCCGGGAAAAATACCCGGCGCAGTCCGCTGTCCACGCCCGGTGCCCGTATCTTTGAATACAGTCCGAATGTGTAACACTTTGAGTATGTTAGCATTGCTTATGATTAACGCTTTTAGCCCGTCAAGTTGTGGAAGTCCAAACATAGAAAAGCCCCGGAGCTGATCCGGGGCTTAAGTGGCTGGGATGAGAGGATTCGAACCCCTATAAACGGAGCCAGAGACCGTTGTCCTACCATTGAACGACATCCCATTATAATTTGGCTGGGCAGGGAGGATTCGAACCCCCGGATGGCAGGACCAAAACCTGCTGCCTTACCGCTTGGCGACTGCCCAAAAAGTATATCTGGCGGAGAGGGAGGGATTCGAACCCTCGGTAGGCTTTTGACCTACACACGCTTAGCAGGCGTGCACCTTCAGCCAGCTCGGTCACCTCTCCCCATGTAGGGTCACACTATGTTGTGGCGGAGGATGAGGGATTCGAACCCCCATGGGCAGAACCCGGCGGTTTTCAAGACCGCTGCCTTACCAATTAGGACTAATCCTCCCCAATAAGTTCTGTCCTTGAATCTGAAGGCGGGATTTTTGTCAATCACTTTCTTTGCGTCGCCGGTGCAAAGCAATCTCCGGCGGCTAATCCCGAATTTGGCAGGCGGAAACACCCGGTCTGGAGCCGGGTGATGGCATTTTGAAACATTCAGTTACGGTTTACACCAATAGTACGCTCCAGAGGGATCATTGACGGATATTCGGTTTTGTGACCTTAATCCCTTCAAAGACCAGCCTTCCTGATTCTAAGTCCTCTCTCTGGCGGTTGTTGAGGACCACGGCCCGCACCTGGTAGAAGCCCTGGCGATTCTGCGCCGCGCCATAGTGGTAATAGCTGGTTCCCAAAACCAGGGTCAGCGGGGTGAAGGGGCCATAGGGAGAATCGGGATTGTAATAGACGCAATAGAAATCCGGAATGATGGGCTCCCCGCAGGTGTTGGCGTTCACGGGGTTCCAGCTTAGGCTGAGGTTATTGCCCAGGGTTGACAGGGTCAGGTTTTGGGGTGGCAGGGGGATAGTGGTGGCGGAAAGCTTGGCCACGAGGACATCAATGTCTGAACTGACCAGAGTTTGCCCTGCCATTTCGAGAGTTCCTGAGAAACACCCGCAGACATAGCTGTTTCCCTCTCCGTCGATAACGATGCCAGTGCATGCACTCCACACGGAGTTGCCTCCGGCCGCTCTCGCCCAGAGCCAGTTGCCACAGGGGTCCAGCTTGGCGGCCACGAAATTGCGATTATCAGTATTATTCACGCAGAAAGTGTTTCCACCTAAGGATTCCGTACCACTGAAACGGATCCCCGCGTAGCAGTTTCCACAAGCGTCACAGGCCAGGCAGTAGGTAGAGGCTTCTCCGCTGCCAACGGAAGTGGAAAACCAGATCCAGTTGCCGTTCAGGTCAATTTTACCCACGAAGGCGTCTGCACTTAAGGATAACATATTATTTAACCAGCCCCCGACAAACAAAGTACCCCCTTGGGAGGGGGTAACGCAGTGTGCGTTACCGCTATAGTCAAAGCCTCCCTTGTGGGGGAGCAGCCATTCCCCGGAGTTAACATCAAGCCGGGCCACGAAAATGTCGTAAACTCCGGCACTGGTGAGGGGGGGTATTCCCCGAAAGAGGTTGTCCCAAGGAACTCTCCCACCACGCAGGGATTACCATAGGAGTCCACGCAGACCGCATGAGCGGAATCTTCGTGAGGACCGCCGGCTCTTCTTGCCCGGGACCAGCCACCATTACTGCTGATCCTGGCGTAGAAAATATCGGAGTCGCCGGCGTTGCCAAGGGTTGCGTTCCCAATCAGTAATTGTTGGGAACAGAAGTTTCCAACCACATGTAGGTAAGCGCCGGAGCCCGCGCAGATGCCCACGCCCTCGTCATCTCCCGCACCGCCTGCCGTTTTGGTCCAAAGCCAGTTCCCGGCCGGGTCCAGTTTGGAGACGAAGATGTCTTTTCCGCCGTTGCTGGTGAAGGTGTTGCCGCCAAAATCGGCATCTCCGCTGAAGAAGCCGGTCATATAGAGATTGCCGGCGGCATCCATGCAGAGGTGTTCCGCGATATCTTGACCGCTTCCTCCTGCCCGCTTAGCCCAGAGCCAGTCGCCCGCGGGGCTGAGCTTGACGATGAAGATGTCCCCTTCCCCATTGCTGACAAGGTTGATGGTGCCGAATCCGAGAGATCCGTAGAAGGCTCCGCAGACATAGATGTTGCCGGACTCGTCCCTGACAAGTTCCGCGGAAATAGCCGCACTCGGATCGCCGGTCACGCGGGCCCAGAGCCAGTCAGGATTCGGCTGAGCAGCCAGTGCCGTGCTGAAAACTGCCAGAATTACAAACAACAAGGCTTTCCAAGGTTTGCTAATCATTTTTTCCTCCTGAAAGATGGGTATTCAAATGATATGTAACATAAAACACAACGCTTGCAATAACTGTCAAGATAAATATCGATTTTATGAACCTGCCCATGCCTTTTAATGATATATACCATCGTTGATGACCCTCACCGGTAGCTTCAAATATCATTACCAAATCCGATCATATAATTAAGATTGGCATGCCAGGCATTATACGGATGAAACGGATTACACGGATTAACGGATAAATAGTTTTGCCCTGTGATATCTCACGGTTCCTTTCCACCTTTCCACCTTCAAAGATTCTGTAATCCGCGTTCAATTATCCATTTCGCCTTTCCACGGGCTTTACATACCATAAGGGCAGGGATTGAAGTTAAGAGTGGCGGCTTGCAACGGGGATTTCTGCTTCCAATCATAATGCGGAGGCAGCGAAGGGAGGATTTGCGGAAAGAAAAAATGGTGGGCCCAGAGGGAGTCGAACCCCCGACCATCCGGTTATGAGCCGGAAGCTCTACCAACTGAGCTATAGGCCCCTCATTATTGTCTTGCACTTACATTTTTAGACCTGCATTTTGTCAAGCAAAATCGCCGGACGGGCTTTGCGAAAAGCATTTATGTCCTGGCAGGGAAAAAATACTTTACAAAAGCGGGGGGACGGGTTATCTTGTTATTCAAGGAAAAATGAAGATGAGAAAGCTGATCATATACGTCGCCTTACTTGCCTGCGTCGGCCTGGGTGCCACCAAATATGCGGGGGAGATTTTCCAGCTCAGCCCCGGAGTGTTAAACCAGGCCATGGGCAACACCGGCCTCACCTGGAACGGCAGCCTTTCCGCCGGATGGTGGAATCCAGCCCTGCTGGCCACTTCATCCCAGGGAGGAGCGGAGCTGATGCGCAGCGAGAACTTTGAAGGCCTGCTGCAACAAAACCAGTTTGCCCTCAGCCTGGGCGGAAAGACCCGCAGCGCCATCCTTGTCAGCCACATAGGTATCGACAAGATCAAACTAACCCGCTTGGAAAACGACGCCGATTCGCTCAGCAACGCCAACCGCCCCGTGGTCTGGAAGACCGTGAGCAACAACGATGTGGTGCTCTACGGCAGCATCGCCAGGAGCGTGAAAGACAAGCTGCATCTGGGCCTCACGCCCAAGCTTGCCTACAGGAACCTGGCGGAGAACTCCGGCTATGGTTTCGGCGCCGACCTCGGGCTGCTCTGGAATGCTGGCGGAGGCTTCAGCGCGGGAGCCAACCTGCGCGACTTCTTTACCACCCGGATCATCTGGGAAAACGGCACTCACGAGGTAGCAATCCCCAATCTGGACCTGGAACTTGCCTACAGCTTCGCGCTCCTGGGCAAAAAAGTCCCGGTGCATCTTGCGTTGCGGGGTCAAACCTACGCGGAAGGACGGGGAGATGCTTCCAACCTTTCCTTTGGCGAGTTCAGCACAGACCTGCATGGCGGCGTCCTGGTGCGGCCAATCCCCCAACTGAACGTGATGGCGGGCTGGGACGTGGACAGCTTCACCGCCGGACTGGGCGTCCGCTGGTGGAATCTGGGGCTTGACTACGCCTGGCGCAACGGCTCGGATGACGCCTTGGGCTATTCCCAGAGGGTCGCGCTCAGTTATTCATGGTAAAATTCGCCCTGTTGGGGGCAAGCGGCTCCATCGGCACATCCACTTTGGCTGTGCTGAGGGAACAAGCCACCCAATTCTCACTGGTTCTGGCGTCGGCGCATTCCGATCATGCCAAACTGCTGAAGATCGCCGCCGAGTTTGACATCCCCTGCCTGGCATTTACAGGCATCACAGACCAGGCAACACAGGCGGATATCCGCGCCCAGGCTCCCCAAAGGAGAATCGTCTTTGGCGAGGACGCCCTGATCGGGGCATTGGCTGAAACAGATTACGACACCGGACTGAACGCCATCAGCGGTTCCGCGGGACTGCGCGCCAGCTTTGCCATCGCGGAACGCGGCAAACGGCTGGCCCTCGCCAACAAGGAATCCCTGGTGATGGCGGGACATCTGCTGCTGCCCCTCATCAAAGCCAAAGGCACCGAACTGCTGCCTGTGGACAGCGAACACAGCGCCATCTTCCAGGCCATCGGCGCTCATCCCCGTTCCGAAATCAGGAAACTGCACATCACGGCCTCCGGCGGCGCTTTCCGAGACCTGCCCCTGGCGGATTTTGCCAGCATCACGGTGGAACAAGCCCTCCGGCATCCAAACTGGGATATGGGCGCCAAGGTGACCCTGGACAGCGCCACGATGTTCAACAAAGCCCTGGAGGTGATGGAGGCGCATTGGCTGTTCGGCCTGCCCTACGAGCGGATAGAGGCGGTCATCCACCCCCAGTCCGTGATCCACTCCCTGGTAGAGTTCGTGGATGGTTCCCTGCTTGCCCAGATGAGCGTTCCGGACATGAAGCTACCCATCCTCTACGCCCTGTCCTATCCCCACAGGCTGCCTTCAGAACTGGTGCAAACCGACCTGACAGCCCTGCCCGCCCTCAGCTTCGCCCCCATCGACAAAGAGCGCTATCCCCTCTACTATCTGGGATTGGAGGTCGCCCAGGCCGGAGGCATCCTGCCCACGGTGCTCAACAGCGCCAATGAAGCGGCCCTGCGCCTGTTTCAGGAGCGTAAGATCGGCTTCACCCAAATCCACGGCGTCTGCGCGGAGGCGGTCGCGGGCTTTACCAACGAGGCGGAACCCTCGCTGGAGAGCGTCATCCACGCCAACACAGAAGTTTACAAGCGGATAATCCGCACTTACTAAGCTGTATTCAGCTCATCATTTCTGGATTTGGGGCGGCTGGTTCAGTTTACCGAGGAAGAGCAGCGTGTTGCTGGGTTTGTGCAAGATCATGTAGATGAATGGCTTATCCGCGCGGAACACTGGAATCTGCGGCGTGGGGCCGGCGGCAGCTTTGGTGGCCATCACCACACCCGTTGCGGCGGCGGCTTCCGTGCCTTCCTCATTCACTTCCACAAAAGCTTTGTGGACGATGTCCATGATAAAGAGCCCGGGCACTTTCTCCTCGTCCCGAATCCCGGAAAAATCCGCAGTTTTCGAGTTGAAAGCGTCTTGCATCCCCATACCCTTCAATATATCCACTATCCCTTCCAAGCTGATGTCCAGCTTGAACTTGGGCATAAAGACCTTCACCTGGCTCATGCCCAGTTTCTGTTGCCAGGCGCTGAGGTTTGCCGGAGTCAGATCCTTTGCCAAAGCGTCTATATCGTCCGGCAGCAGCACCAGCATCGAGAGTTCCTCTTCCTCGTAGGGAAGTTCCAGCACCTGCAGGCCGGGTAGCTCCGCATACCGGTAGTCGCCCCGGGCGTGCATCATCATCACCGGACGGCTGTCTGAGGCTTTTCCCGACCTGGATGAGATGTAAAACTTGTCTTCCCGGGTGAGGTTGGGGTCGAATTGGGTGAGCCAGTTACCCTTGAAATAGATGGCGTTCACCAGCACCATGCCGTGGTTGCTGCCCTCGATATGTCCCGCGTTGACCAGGTTTTTGATGCGTTCTTTGGTCTTGCGTTCGACCCAACGGTTGATGAAGTCCGCCGAACCCCGGGCATCGCCGAAATCAAGCGAGTAAAGCTCACTGGCATAGGACTTGCGCATCAGGGTTTGAAACTCCGGCAGCACATAATCCTCATATTTCCTGGCGCCGAAGATGGCGTTGGCGACGGTCAGTTCTGCGTTGCCCCTGTCTTGCAGGTCATTGAGAGCTTGTTGCAGGGAGCGCATCGCCTCATGCTGGTTTTCGGCAGGCCTGGCAAAGGACAGGGCCTTTGCCATCTGCTCCGCGGTATTGCCCCGCGCGCCCCCATAGACCATGGAAAGCGCCGTGGAGATGCTATAGGGTGAGAAAAAGAGGTTTTCGCCCCGCTTGTTTGCCGCCTGGAACATTCTCAGGGCAAAGGTGGTGCCCTGCCCGCCAGAGGCATACTCCGCGTCTGGTTTGTCCAGCTCCGCCAGTTCCTGTGTCTTGTTGCAGGAACAGCCGCAGCCGAGGCCCAACACCAGGGCCAGGATCAGGAAATATTTGGATATGGCCATGTTTCTCGCTCCTTTCAAATATTGGCAAGATAGGTCGCCGGGGCATGCCCGTCAACCTTTATAATTGTTACCCGCGGAGTGTGGATTTACTGCAAGGATTACGGACAGCCTTCCTCACTTGATGAGGCTGAGCTTGCGGGTGGCCAGCCGCCTGCTTCCTTGCTGCAGGGAAACAAGATAGACTCCGCTGGGGCAGGGCTTGCCCGAGGCATCCGCGCCATCCCAGGATAGGCTCTGTTGCCCGTTCTGGGCTGCCTCCACAGGGAAGGAGCGCAGCAACTGACCCCGCAGGTTATAGACGCAGAGCCGTGCTTCTGACCCATCTTTTACCCGCTCCAGGCTGAAGCTCAGGCGGACGCTCCCGCGGAAGGGATTGGGACTGCAATCCAGGCTGGCTCTGGGCGCGGTAGGCTGCTCATAGCCCGGCGTCCCTAGCACGGGAAGGTGGATATCCAGCGCCAGGTAGCAGACATTCCCCTCGCCATAAAAAGGCCCAGGCCCGGGGCTGGTGTTTGCTACCCACCATTCACCGTCGTCAAAATAGAGCAGAAAGAGGCGCAAAACGCGGTTACCGGAGTCGTCCACTCCTATGTCGATCATCCTGTCCGCGGGATAGACGAAGGTCATGGTCTCGCCCAAAGCCGGATTCTGGGCATGATCCAGCACGATGGGATCCAGCCAGGTGTAGCCGTTGTCCGGCGAGACACTGATGTAAATCTGCGGCCCGGTCACACCGGGATCCTGTTGCCTGGCTCTGCTGTCCGGCCACACGCAGGCCATGGCGCCACCGGATTCGGCAAAGCTCATCTTGACGTTGTTTTGCTGAGCCATCATGGCGCCGTTGCTTTCCTCCATATCCCAATGCGGGAAAGGGAAATAGGTGGGATAGACGGGGTAGCCGTCCACAAGCTCATCCACCCAATGGTCTTCATCCACATCCCAAGGGGTGTAGCAGGGATTGGAGTGAGGTGTGGCGCCGCGGGGGAAGAGATCGTGGATGCTGAAGCTTTCGCTGGCGGTGTCGAACCAGATATCGCGCACGCTAAAGAGGGTGGTATGCCAGGAATAGCCCCCTTCCGTGCCTGTGTAGAGCAGGGGAAAGTGCAGCCTGCCGGCTCGATCCCAGACCACGTTGAAGTGCTTGCTGGAGGAGGGGATGAAGTATATGTTGGCCGGATCCCAGGAAGCGATTTGATCGTTCACAGGCGAGGGAAGCTGGGCCGCGGAAACGGAAATCCGCCGCCAGGCTCCGGAGCCATAGCTGTCGTTGATGAACACGGTCAGAAACTGGGATCTGTGTATTGAATCCACAGCATATTCAGAATGCCATCCAAGCAGATAGACCCGCCCGTTGTCGCCGCAGGCCAGGGTTCCCTGCCAGTTGTGGCAGAATCCTTCCAGTTCATACCAGTCGTTCATTTCCGGGACGCTCGTGTAGCTCCAGTTCAGGGAGCTTCCGTTGTAGAGGTCAGCGGTGGAGAAATCGGCGTAAGCCAGCAAGACATTGGGGCTGCGGCCGTTGGCTTCGCCACCGCTGCCATTGCGCCCCAAGATGTAAGCCCGGCGCAAACCGGCTGTGGGCGAAGGCCCGATGCAGATGGTGGGCCAGATGAATTCACCGCTGCTGACCGTATCGTAGGGGACAGGATTATCCACCACCAAAAAGGGCTGCCACTCGGGAATCTGGATGTCGCTCATCTCACTGCAGACCAGAGGGATATCCAAACAGTTGTCATCGTCGGGCCAGGGAACCGCTTCGTGCCAGACAAAGAGCGGCCAGCCAGTCTCTGCGTCCACCTTCACGGATCCGAAGCCCTGCCGCTGGGCTTGCAGATGCCAGTAATCCATGTTCAGTTCCAGCGCTCCGCTGGTGTCCACCCTGGCCAGATATATCTTTCTCTGGCTGGCGTAGCTTCCCGTGATGGCTTGGTAGAGCATATAGATGTCCTGCCCATGGCTGGCATCCTGCACCGCCACAGGGGTATCCATGTAGCAGCCGATCATGTAATCATACCAGGACTGGGTGATGACGGTGGGTGCAACCGATATTTCATACGCGGGTGCCTCGGCCCCGAGCACCTGGCCAAATAGGATGAATAGAACCAACAAAGTAATTAGCTTTCTCATAATTCTGCCTCTGAACAAAGTTTGTAGATGGGGGAGTGGATGTCAAGCTCTTTCTTGCCGGAGGATGAAAGAATTATCATCCACGAATTTCACGAATTTACACGAATTAAAAAAGCAGGATAAGGGCAAGTGTCCAATATGAAACGAGCACCCGACCCAGAAACAAACCACACCAAGCTACACACCGTGTCATCCCGGCCTGCGAGCCGGGATCCAGTCTTTTAAAAATATCCACAAATTACACAAATTACACGGATTAAAAGAACAGAATAAGGACAAACGTCCAACCAAAAAACAAGCACCAGACCTGAAACAGACCAATCAGCGTGTCATCCCGGGCTTGACCCGGGATCCAGTCTTTTAGGAACTACCACCCAGCCCAGAAACAAAGCACAACAGACTAAAAACCGTGTCATCCCGGGCTTGACCCGGGATCCAGTCTTTTAAAACATACTCGTAAGGTTATAAAAAAGCAGGCACCCACCATTTCACCTTTCCACCTTTCCACCTCAAAAACACCTTTCCACCAATTATCCCCCCATATATATAGGTGCTACGACCCCTTCATGCCAGGAGGGAAGCGGATTCCAGGGCAAGTATATAAATATACTTGCCTTTGATGGCATGGCCATGTGTCGGCCACTTTTCTTTCCCCTCGCGCGCGGGTGGCTCTCATTTGCATCCGGCGTTTTGGCGTGAATCTTCCTTAGGTCAACCTTATAATTTATAAGGATGACCTAAGGATGATGGCACTAAATCCAGTAGCAGCAAAGGAGGGCGGTATAAAGGATTACGCGGAAGGTTGTGGTATTTATGTGGAAAGGTGCTTTTGAGGTGGAAAGGTGTTTTTTGAGGTGGAAAGGTGTTTTTTGAGGTGGAAAGGTGGAAAGGTGAAATGGTGGAAAGGTTCCCCCGAAACAAGTCCACCAAGCTATATACTGTGTCATCCCGGGCAAGCGCATGCTTGACCCGGGACCCAGTCTTTTGGAAACACCCGTGGAAGGTGGAAATGGCGGTTCAGCGACCGCCAGTACAAAGTAGCGGCGCTTGCCATAGCGCCGTTTGGGATTGCCGTCCATGGGGGGGTAGCAAAGTCCGTTTGCCACAGAGACCGGAGGTCTTTTCCAAACAGGCAACTCCGTTGCCTCTGCCGAACGGACTTCGGCAGCCCCCTAACTTACACCAATCCGCGGCAATCTGCGCCTTTTATCCGCGCAAATCTGCGTGAACCGCTTGACACGTTATCCAGTCTTTTGAAAATGAGAGCAAAACAGTATTAGCGTCGGCAACGATCGGAATGGATGACCGCAGCCTCTCTGATACAATGGATTAGCTGGTTTACAGTCCCTTCAACAGGGCATGGCGCGGCCCCAGCGTGGAAACCAAAAGCCCCTCAGCATGGAAATGGGCAAGAATCTCGCCCAGGCAAACGGTTCCGGCATGGATGATGTCCGCGCGGTCAGGATCCATCCCGGGCATCTCTCTGCGTTCCCGCAGGTCAAGCTTCTGATACTGCGACGCCTGGCGCCTGAGTTCTTCCGCGCTCAGCCAACTGCCCTGCACAAGCTCCGCCGAATATGTTGAAAGCCCCAAAGACACGGCGGCCATGGTGCAGACGCCACCCCCGCCGCCAATGACGGGCAGACCGGGATAACCGGGAAAGGCAGCCTCCAGATGGGAGCGGACACTTGCGCGCAAGGCCGCGACCTGTTCCGGCAAAGCAGGATCGGAGAGGAGAAAGCTCTTGGTGAGCAGCAGTGCGCCCAGGGGAAGGCTGCGCTGTAAATCGATCCGCGTTCCTTCGCCAAAGGTGAATTCGATGCTGCCTCCGCCGCAGTCGGTCACCAACTTGCGTCCCTCACCCCGATGCAGGGATGCCGAGGCCATCCAGCTTAGCCGGGCTTCCTGTTCCGGGGAAAGAACCTGCACCTGCCAGCCAAACCTGGAGCGCACCGCCCCGATGAAGTCCCGCGCGTTGCTTGCCTCCCGCAGGGTGTGGGCTCCCACGCAGAGAACCTGCTGCACACCCTCACGGCGGCAAATCCGCTCCATCTCCTCCAGGGTCTGCAATCCCCGTTCAAAGGCCGCGGGGCCGATGCTTCCGCTGGCGGCGAGATCGGCTCCCAGCTTGCAGCTCAGGCTGAAATCCGCCACCAGCTCCGGTTCTCCCCCATCCACCCGCGCAATCGCGCATTTGAAGGAGTTGGTGCCCAGATCGATTACGGCTTTCATGGTGAAAAGCCTTTGCCAGATTGCAGGATATGCGCCGGCCTGGGATCAGCGCTCCGGATCGGCATCCGAGGCTGGTTCCTTGTAGCTCAGAAAGAGTTCATAGACATCCTGGGGCAGCCTGTGGCTCCTGCCTTCGCTGGCAAAGACCACGATCATCTCCGCCCGGAAGCAGAGTTCCTGGCGGGAATTGAGGATTTCCTGGATCCAGCGTCCCTTGACCCGCGTGAGTTGATCGTACCAACTGCGGACTATGATCACTTCCTCCAACCCGATGGCTTTCCGGTAGTCCAGGCTGAAGTTGCGGATAAAGATTTGCAGGTTGCGCTCCCTCATGCGGGTGATGGACATATCCATCTCCAGCATGGCTTCTGAGCGGGCACATTCCAGTATCTGCAGGTAGTTCGCGTTGTTGAGATGGCCATAGACGTCGCACTCGTAGCCATATATCCTTTTACGAAATTCAAATATCATGTTGTTCTCCTTGGATCGGAAGCTGTGGCGGCATTTTGTGCTTGACCGAATGGCAAGCTCCAATTCTGATGCATGGAACAATTTCCGAAAAGAGGATATTATGTCCAAGAAATCTGTCAACCCCAAATTTGCCAAAGCCGCCCCCAAAAGCGCTCCGGCCATGGAGACCGCGCAAAATAGCACTCCCGCCTGGAATACCCGCTATCTGTCTTTGGCGCTGATGGCTCTGCTGCTGATCGCGGTGAGCCTGCTATACTTTCCGGTGGCGTTCAAGGGCTACACGCCCAAAAACGCTTCGGACATCTCGCAATGGCAAGGCGCGGCAAACAAGATCATAGAATACAACAAGACCCACGCGGACAACGCCTTGTGGACGCAAAGCATGTTCAGCGGCATGCCGTCCTACATGATCTCCTTTCCCAACCGCTGGCCCTTTTTGGAGAACCTTTCCAAGCTCACGGACAAGGTGATCAACTGGCGTATCTTCCTGCTGTTCGTGGGTGGATTGGGCATGTTTTTCCTCTTGCGGCATCTCAAGCTGGATGTGTGGACAAGCTTTTTCGGGGCGGTGGCCTTCGTGTTTTCCTGCCACTGGCTGGGGCTGGTGGAGATCGGGCACAACACCAAGTTCCGCGCCATCATGTATATACCCTGGGTGCTCTGGGCGCTGTTCAGGCTGCGCAAGGAACCGGGTCTGCTGGGGCTGGGTTTTCTGGCTACGACCCTGATCATGCAACTGAGGGAAAACCATCCCCAGATCAGCTACTACCTCTATCTCTTTGTGGGAATGTACTGGCTGTGGCAGTTGATCGAGAGCGTCCGCAAGAAAGACGGTAAACGCTTTGTAGCCTTTACCTTGCTGATGGTGCTGGCCTTTGGGCTGACGGCGTTGGCTGTGATGAACCCCTATCTTAGCACGCTGGAATACAGCCACCATACCATGCGCGGAGGCTCCCAGGGCCTGGAGACCAGCTATGCCCAGGGCTGGAGTTTCCATCCCAAAGAGATTCTCACCTTCATCATCCCCGACTTCTTTGGCGGGATCAGCCCCAACTATTGGGGTTACATGCCTTTCACCCAAATCTATAACTACTTTGGACTGGTGGTGCTGGCTTTTGGCGTGCTGGCCCTCTGCGGGCGGAAACACAGGCGCCTGGCGGTCTTTCTCTGGATCGCATCCTTGATCTTTCTCATCATGTCCTTCGGCAGCGCCACCCCCTGGCTGAGCGGACTGTTTATGAAGTATCTGCCCTATTTCAACAAGTTCCGGGTGCCTTCGATGATCCTCACCATGGTGCAGGTGATAGCCGCGCTGCTGGCGGCTTTGGGACTGGACACCCTGCTGAGCGAAGTGAACAACCGGGAGCAGAAGTGGAGTAAGGGCTTGTTCCGCGCTTTCTGGATTTGCGGGGGAATCTTTGTGGTCTGGCTGCTGCTGGGCAAGACCGTTTTTGGCGGGATGAGCTTCACCACAGCAGGAGAGATGGCGCAACTCGAGCAATACAATATGATGGCGCGCCTGCCGCAACTCAAGGCAGACCGGCTGGCGCTGCTCTACAACAGCGGCGTGCTGAGCCTGCTGCTCCTCACCGTAAGCATTGGCCTGGCCTATCTGCACAGCGTGAAGAAGCTGCCGCGCCTGGCCTTGGTGCTGCTGCTCACCCTGGTGGTTTTTATCGACCTCTATGTATATACCGGAAAGCATCTTAAGAGTGAAAACCTGCAAGCCCGGCAGGAGTATATTGACAGCTTCCAGGCCCGGGACTACGATAGTTTCCTCCTGCAAGACAGCGGCAACCATCGCATCTATCCCATCGATCAAAGCCTTTTCAGCCAGACCCGCATGACCCGCTCCCCGGGCGAATGGGCCTATCACCACCAGACCGTGAACGGATATTCCGCCGCCAAGCTGAAACGCTACAACGACCTGCTCAACCTGATCCAGGGCGATGCCAAACAACCGGGAGAATGGCGGCGCTTCCTGATGAATCTTTACGCTCCCGAGAAGGGAAGCATGCCCCGCGAAGCGGCGACCCCCGTCCTGGATATGCTCTCCGTGAAGTATTTCCTGCATCCCGACAATCTGCCTTTGGATTCGCTGCTCGCCAAGCTGGAGCCCGTTTTCACCGGTTATGACGGCACCACGGTCTATCGCAACAACAGCGCCCTGCCCCGCGCCTGGTTCGTGGACTCGGTGCAAAAGGTGGCTCCGGCGGATTCCATCCTGGGTCTGATGACCCTGGAAAGCTTCAACCCCCGCTCCCTTGCCTATGTGGAAAGCGATCTGAAAGGCGTGCAGGCGCCTGATTCCGCCAGCGTGAAACAAACCGTGGCTGAAATGCACCAGCTTGCCTACGACGTTTACACCGACAAACCCGCTTTCCTCGTCTTGAGCGAAATCTATTACCCTGCGGGCTGGAAAGCCACCCTGGACGGCAAGGAAATCCCCATCCATCCCGCCAACTACGTCCTGCGCGGGCTGCAAATACCGGCGGGACAACACAAGCTGGAACTGAGCTTTGAACCGAGTTCCTACAAGCAGAGCGTGATCCTGAGCCTGATCGGCCTGCTGGCAGCCTTGCTTGCCCTGCTGGCCGGGCTTTTCCTCAAGTATCGCAAAGCGCATCCCGCAGAGCAACAGGGATAAAAGCTTATGAGAGTCAACAACGCCGATTACCGCAGCGTCTGGTGGGAGCATGGCCGCCTGAAAATGATCGACCAAAACAGGCTCCCGCAGGATTTCGTGATTGCGGAGTTCACCAGCCATGAAGCCGTGGCGGACGCCATCCGCTACATGACCGTGCGGGGAGCACCTGCCATCGGGGCGGCGGGCGCTTTCGGCCTGGCACTGGCTGCGCAGAGTGCCCCGGAAACCAAGTTCCGCGCCTACCTCAAGCAAGCCCGGCAACTGCTGATCACCACCCGCCCCACGGCTGTGGATCTGGTCAACGGCGTGAACTACGTGTATGAAGAGGCCATCCGCTTTATCCCGGACATCCCCCACGCCAGGCAGGTAGCGATCCTCGCCGCCAACGAATTCGCCAATCGCAGCGCGGAAGAGTGCCGTATGCTCGGCGAGATCGGCAACACCCTCATCCCGGACGGAGCCCGCATCCTCACCCACTGCAACGCCGGAGCGCTGGCGACGGTGGACTGGGGCACCGCTCTGGCCGCCATCCGCGCGGCTCACCGGGAAGGCAAGCAGATCTTCGTCTATGCTTCCGAGACCCGCCCCCGCTTTCAGGGAGCCCGCCTCACGGCTTTCGAGCTGGAGCAGGAGGGCATCCCCCATGCCATCATACCAGATTCCGCCTCCGGCTATTACTTCTGGAAGAAGGAGATCGACCTGGTGATCACCGGCGCGGACCGCGTCTGCCTCAATGGCGACATCGCCAACAAGATCGGCACCTACCAGAAAGCCATCCTCGCCAAGGAGCACGGCATCCCCTTCTACGTGTCCGTGCCGCTTTCCACCTTCGACCTCACCTGCAAGGAAGGCGGGGACATCCCCATCGAGTTCCGCCCGGATGATGAAGTGAGCGTTTTCGGAGGAGTGCAGCTTAGCAACCCCGGTTCCCCGGTGCTGAATCCCTCTTTCGACATCACTCCCGCCAGCTACATCACCTCCATCATCACCCCCGCGGGCATCTTCGCCCCCGAGGAAGCCGCCAAGAAGGCGCAGGGCTGATATGAGCGGCAGTCCCCGGCAGATCGACCTGCTCATCCAGGGCGGCACCATCCTCTGCATGGACGCGGAGCGGCGCGTTCTGGAAGGCCACTGCATCGCCATCGATAAAGGCCGCATCCTGGAGATTTGCCCCGACAGCGCGGACAAATACCTGCCAAAGCAAAGCATCGACGCCAGCGACTGCATCGTGATGCCGGGCCTGATCAACCTGCACACCCATCTGGCGATGACCTACTTTCGCGGCCTGGCGGATGACCTCCCCCTGGAAAGGTGGCTCAACGACTATATCTGGCCGCTGGAAGCCCGCCTGCTGAACCGTGACTTTATCTACCATGCCGCTCTGCACGGGGCGGCGGAGATGATCAAGAACGGCATCACCCAGATCAACGACATGTACTTCAATATGTCCGCCATCGCCGATGCCTGCACTGCCGCGGGATTGAGGGCTGTGATCGGGGAAGTGGTGCTGGACAACGGCAACGGCTCCCCCAAGAAGCGGGAGTTTGGCAGCATGGTGCTGGAATACCGGCAACGCTACGCGGACAACCCCCTCATCGACTTCTGCCTGACTCCCCATTCGATCTACGCCTGCTCGAGGGACTCTCTGGAGCAGGTCGTCCACGCCTCCCGCAAGCACAACATCCTGCTGCACATGCACCTTTCCGAGACCCGCTCAGAGGTGGAGCAGTGCCAGAAAGAGCGCGGCTGCAAGCCCGTGCAATATCTGAAAGAGATCGGAATGCTGGACTGCCCCGCGATCTACGCCCACGGCATCTGGCTGGATGAGGAGGAGATCGACCTGCTCTCCGGCACCCCCTCCAGCATCGCCATCTGCACGGACAGCAACCTGAAGCTGGCCTCCGGCATCCTGCCCCTCGCATCCTATCTGAAAAAGGGGATAAACGCCTGTTTCGCCACCGACGGCGTCGCAAGCAACAACAATCTGGACATCCTTGCCGAGATGGATTGCACCGCCAAGCTGCACAAGGCCATCACGGGCGACCCCTGTTTCCTCCCCGCGCCCCAGGTGCTGGCCATGGCCACCATCGAAAGTGCCCGCGCCCTTGGCGTGGAGCGGCAACGCGGTTCTCTGGAAGCGGGCAAGGACGCCGACATCTGCATCCTCTCGCTGAACGGAGTGGAAAGCCAGCCCCTCTACAATCCCTACTCCCAGGTGGTCTATAACCTTGGCTCCAAACAGGTTAGGGATGTGGTCATCCAGGGAGAGGTCGTGCTCCGGCATGGCGTGCTGCAAAAGCTGGATGAGGCAGAACTGCTTGGATTTTCCCGGCAATACCAGAATCAGATCAAGGCGGAACTCAAGCTGTGAAATCCATCAAAAACCGCCGCGCCACCCACGATTATCTGATCATCCAGAAATATGAGGCCGGTATCTCCCTGGCTGGCAGCGAAATCAAATCCATCCGCGCCGGCAGGGTCAACTTCAAAGACAGCTATGCCCGCATCGAGGCGGGGGAATGCTGGCTGCTGAACCTGCACATCAGCCCCTGGGAAACGGCCGCCCATTTCAACCACGACCCCGACCGCAAAAGGCGTCTGCTGCTCCACCGCCACGAGATTCGCCGCCTCAGGGCAAAAACAGAGGAGCAGGGCATGACCCTGGTGCCCCTGGAGCTCGTCATCAACGAAAAAGGGCTTTGCAAGGTCATTCTGGCGCTGGCCAAAGGGAAAAAGACCTACGACAAGCGGGAAAGCCTGCAAAAGAAAGACCTCGAACGCGAAAGGGAACGCGGGCGCAGCCAGGATTACGGCAGGGATTAGCGGTCATCGCCTGATTCCGATACATAATACAGCAAGTTCACCCATATATACGCTGATTATTTAAGGGCTGCCGAAGTCTGTTCGGCAGAGGCAACGGAGTTGCCTGTTTGGAAGAGACCTCCGGTCTCTGTGGCAAACGGACTTTACCACCCCAAAGAACTGGATCACGGCTCGCAGGCCGTGATGACACGGTTATATAGCCTGATGGTCCTTGTTTCGGGGGAACCTTTTCACCATTCCACCTTTCCACCTTTTCACCAATGCACAAAAAGAACGCAAACAATATAGTATTACATTCACCAAATACAACGTCAACATTCTGCATAATCCTTCATAGCGCCCTCCCTTGCTGCTCCTGCATTTGGTGCCATCATCCTTAGGTCATCCTTATAAATTATAAGGTTGACCTAAGGAAAATATAGACTTAGCCCACTCCGTCAAATGAGGGCGGCATTTATTTCAGGCGAGCGCATTATTTGGCAAGTTCCAGGCGAAGGGGGGCAAAGAGTGGCTGATTTCGCCATTTTGCCGTCATCATTCGCGTGCTGTGGAGGCAGCACTGAATTTGATTGACATAATCCCGCCCCTGAAATCAGTGGATAGCACTAAGCTGACAATTATTATTAAATAATACAAGGAGTTATCACATGGCAAAGCAAATCAAAGCCACCATGGATGGCAACACAGCGGCGGCACACGTCGCATATGCCTTCGCGGAAGTGGCGGCCATCTTCCCCATCACCCCATCATCCACGATGGGTGAACTATCCGACGCCTGGGCCTCGGAAGGGCGCAAAAACATCAACGGCACCACAGTGGACGTGATCGAAATGCAATCCGAAGCAGGTGCCGCAGGCGCCGTTCACGGAGCTCTTTCCGCCGGAGCGGTCACCACCACCTTCACCGCCTCACAAGGCCTGATGCTGATGCTGCCCAACATGCACAAGATCGCCGGAGAAATGCTACCCACGGTCTTTTACGTGACAGCCCGTTCCCTCGCAGCGCAGTCCCTCTCTATCTTTGGCGACCATTCCGACGTGATGAGCGCCCGCAACACCGGTTGGGCGCTGCTCGCCGCCAACAGCGTGCAGGAAGTCATGGACCTCGGCCTGGTAGCCCAGCTTGCCACGATGAAAACCTCCATTCCTTTCGTGCTCTTCTTTGACGGATTCCGCACCTCCCACGAGCTGCAAAAGGTTGAAGTGATTGACTATGAGACCATGGCCAGCCTCAACGATCCTGCCCTTGTGGAGGCTTTCCGCCAGCGCGCCCTCAATCCGGAAAACCCCCGCGTCAAGGTGGGGCAGCAGAATCCGGATGTCTATTTCCAGGGACGCGAGACCAGCAACAAGCACTATCTGGAAGCCCCGGGCATCGTAGAAGAGATGATGGAAAAGGTCGGCGCCACCGTCGGCCGCAGCTACAAGCTGTTCGACTATGTGGGACACCACGAGGCCGAACACGTGATCGTGGCCATGGGCAGCGCTTGCGAGACCATCGAAGAAACAATCACCTACCTTAACGCCAGGCGCGGCATGAAGCTGGGACTGGTCAAAGTCCGCCTCTACCGCCCCTTCAACGTGACGCGTTTCCTTACCGCCCTGCCTGCCAGCGTGAAAAACGTGGCTGTGCTCGACCGCACCAAGGAACCGGGCGCGATCGGCGAACCCCTCTATCTGGATATCGTCTCCGCCCTCAAGGACCGCCCCGGCATATTCACCATTGGCGGACGCTATGGCCTCTCCAGCAAGGACTTCACCCCCACCATGGTCCTGGCTGTTTACAAGCATCTCATGGCCAAGGGCTTCCATGGCTTCACCGTGGGCATCAACGACGATGTCACCAAACTAAGCCTGCCCCTGGACGAATACATCGACCCCAGCCCGGAAGGAACCATCAACTGCAAGTTCTGGGGCCTCGGCTCCGATGGCACCGTGGGCGCCAACAAGAACAGCATCAAGATCATCGGTGACAACACCGACCTCTATGTGCAGGGCTATTTCCAATACGATTCCAAGAAAAGCGGCGGCATCACCAGAAGCCACCTCCGCTTTGGCAAAAGCCCCATCAAGAGCCAGTATTTTGTGACCAAGGAAGACTTTGTGGCCTGCCACAATCCAGCCTTCATCGGCCGTTTCGACCTCCTGGAAGGCATCAAGGAAAACGGCGTCTTCCTGCTCAACTCCTCCTGGACACGCGAGGAAGCCTTCAGCAACCTCACCCGCGACATGCAGCAGATCATCATCGACCGCAAGATTAAATTCTACAATGTCGATGGCCTCAAGATTGCCGACGAAGTGGGCCTGGGCGGCAGGGTGAACACCGTGATGCAAACCGCTTTCTTCCTCATCTCCGGCATCCTGGAACGCAAAGAAGCCATCGCGCTGATCAAGGAATCCATCAAAAAGACCTACGGCCGCAAAGGCGATGAAGTGGTCAAAATGAATCTGGACGCCGTGGACAAGGTCAACGAAGCCCTGGTGGAAGTGGAAATCCCGGCCACCGTGCCCGCGGAGTGCGCGCCGCGCCTCAAGCTGGTTCCGGATGGTTCCGATGCCTATATCACAAACGTGATCGAACCCATCATGCGCGAACAGGGCGACAAGATCAAGGTTTCCCAGATGCCTCTGGATGGCTATGCCCCCAGCGGCACCGCCAAACTGGAAAAACGCAGCGTGGCTCCCTTTGTGCCCCGTTGGATTCCCGAAAACTGCATCCAGTGCAACCAATGCTCCTTCGTGTGCCCCCATGCCGCGATCCGCGCCAAGCTGATCGCCGAAGCTGACCTCGCCGACGCTCCCAAGACCTTCAAAACCCTCAAGGCAACCGGCGCCGAAGGATACCAATACAAGGTGCAGGTCTATATCGACGACTGCCAGAGCTGCCGCGTTTGCGTCAACGAATGCCCCAAGGCCGCCCTGGTGATGCACCCCATCGAAGACGAACGCGCCAATGGCGAACAGGATAACTATCAGTTCTTTGAAGAGTTGCCTTCCGATGTGATGGGCAATTTCAAGGAAAGCAACGTGAAGGGCTCGCAGTTCAAACAGCCGCTTTTGGAGTTCTCCGGAGCCTGCGCTGGTTGCGGCGAAACCCCCTATATCAAGCTGCTCACCCAGCTCTTCGGCGACCGCATGATCATCGCCAACGCCACAGGCTGCTCCTCGATCTGGGGCGGAACCTTCCCCACCATCCCCTATGCCAAAAACAAAGACGGCAAAGGCCCCGCCTGGGCTAACAGCCTCTTTGAAGACAACGCCGAATACGGCTTCGGCATGCGCCTGGCGGTCAATTCCCACCGCAAACTGCTCAAGGCCGCCATCGAGCAACTGCGGGATAAATCCATCGATCCCGCCCTGAAGGAAGCCCTCGGCTATGCCCTGGAACACTGGACTGCCGTAGATCAGGCCGCCAAAGACAACGCCGCAAAGGTGAAAGCCCTGCTGCCTGCAGCGATCCAAAACGCTTGCGAAGGCTGCAAACCCATCCTTCAAAAGGTTGCCGAATTGCAGGATTACCTTGTGGAAAAATCGATCTGGGCCATCGGCGGAGACGGCTGGGCCTATGACATCGGTTATGGCGGGCTGGATCATGTGATGGCCTCCAACCAGAATATCAATGTCCTGGTGCTGGATACCGAAGTGTATTCCAACACTGGCGGCCAGGCCTCCAAAGCCACTCCCCTGGGTTCCATCGCCCGCTTCGCCGAAGCCGGCAAGAACACCAACAAGAAAGACCTCGGCATGATGATGATGAACTATGGCTACGTGTATGTGGCCGCCATCGCCATGGGCGCGAACAAGGCTCAGGCCCTGAACGCGATCATGGAAGCGGAAGCCTATCCCGGGCCCTCCATCGTCATCGCCTATGCTCCCTGCATCAACCACGGCATCGACATGTCCATGAGCCAGAAACGGCAAAAGACCGCCGTGGACGCTGGCTACTGGCTGCTCTACCGCTATAATCCCCTCAATGCCGAACAAGGCAAGCATCCGCTTAGCCTGGACAGCAAGGAACCTACTCTCAGCGTGAAGGAGTTCTTCAAGGATGAAAACCGCTACGCTGGTCTGCGCAGAATCTTCCCGGAACGCTCCGAACGCTTCCAGAACGAAGCAGAGGAGTTCTTCAATGCCAGATATCTGCAATACAAGAAACTAACCGAGAGCTAAAATCCTCGGCAATCCATAATCCGGCGGAGCAACACTTCGCCGGTTTTTTATGCCTGGATGTGAATCTGCCCTGGGCAGGAACGGCGAGGCAGGAACAGCATTGCAGGCTTTCCGGCTTTGCCAATCCCAGTACGCATCTGCTCATTTTTAGCCTCGGCCGATTCCAAAAAAAATGCTTTTAACTCTTGACATATTCATTAACCTCATTATTTATGGTGCAGCAGAGCGTTTATAGATGTCGTTTTGGCGACAATTTGAAATACATGTAGGCCTTGTTTGAATTGTTTTTCAAGCAAGGCCGAAAACTATAGATTGTGTTTAGGAAGACTTGGCTAATCCAAGTCATTTGTTTTTTAACAAACAGATTGCCAGGGGCTTAGGATGAGTCCCGGTGACTATTTAAGGAGAACTCACAATGAAGAAATTTCTTTTTTTCACCGTGATATTGGCGGCATTTGCTTTCAGCATATCGGCTCAATACACGGAAGTTTACACCCAACCTTGTTTCAGCGATGTTGGAAACTTGTACACCAGTGCCCTGGACACTGCCGGTAATGTCAACTATGAGATCGCCGACAACTTCGTTAACGTTACCGTCCCATCAAGAAAGTCGAGTTTTATGGCGCTTGCGGAGCCTTTTCCGGAGACTGGTTTCCCGGCACCCCCAATGCACAAGAGCCCTTCATCATCCGGTTCTATCAACGGGTTACTGGCTGGACTGTTCCGCCCCAACCCCTGATCGCTCCTGCAACCGGCACCTATACCGTGAACCTTTACGACAGCTATGGTGATGGCTGGGACACCAGCCTACTGAGTGTGTATGTGAATGGAACCATCGTTCTGGAGAACATCACCCTTGCCACCGGCTATGGTCCTGAAGCTTACACTTTCAGCGCCAATGCCGGCGACATTATCTCCACTATATTCACTGCCGGCAGCTGGGCTGGTGAAAACAGGTATGAGATTCTCGATCCGAACAATGTTGTAATCGCCACGGACGGCGAAGGCACGAACCCACCCACCGGTATTGATGTTCCCCAGCCGCCCCAACCCCTGATCGCTCCTGCAACCGGCACCTATACCGTGAACCTTTACGACAGCTATGGTGATGGCTGGGACACCAGCCTACTGAGTGTGTATGTGAATGGAACCATCGTTCTGGAGAACATCACCCTTGCCACCGGCTATGGTCCTGAAGCTTACACTTTCACCGCCAATACCGGCGACGAGGTCTGCACCGTTTTCAAGGCCGGCGCTTGGCCTGTTGAAAACTGGTATGAGATTCTCGATCCGGACAGTGTTGTCATCGCCACCGATGGCCCCAATCCTCGGGGAATCGGATTCATCTCAGAGGAGATCCTGTATGAGCCTACCTGGGGAACCCCGGATTATGAGTTCAACGTGAATTGCACCACCTCCTATTATATGGATGCATGGGATACATGGGAGGTTTACAAGTTCGAAGCTGTCCTTCCCCAAGAAGTAGTTCTGGAAAATGGCTGGTTCTCAGCCCAGATCGACGTTGACAGCGGAGCCTCCAATCTGTTCCTCTTTGCTCCCGGTACTGGCCTTGACCAGTTCTCCATCCAGCACGTTTACGCGAAGAGCCGTCTCGATAAAGAAATCCAAAAGAAGCTGATGATGGTTTCTTCCGGCAACTACCGTGACCCAATAGCGAACGACATAGCCTTCACCCTCTATAAAGAGGATGCTCCAGCCCCACAACTCACCTTCATTCTTGATCCTCCCACACCTGGCGTGCCGGTTTACTTGAATGGCGTGCTCCTTGGTTATACCAATGACAATGGCGTATTCACCTGCCCTCTCCCTGAAGGCGAAGGACCGTTTATTTACACCTTCGGTGCGCCTGAAGATGGATGGGAAACTTACCAATTCTATCCTACTCAGGGTGATTATGAGCAAATAATTACTCAGGATCAGAATCCTACCCCCGTGGTACTGAGCAGCTTCACCGCCACCGTGACCGCGGTCAACGATGTTAAACTGACTTGGGTGACCCAGTCTGAAAACAACATGAATGGCTACCGCGTTTACCGCAATACCACAAACAACCAGGGTAGCTCCATCAGCATCACCCCGATCCTGATCCAGGCTAACAACGCCAGTACCGCCAACACCTACAACCTGACCGACAATGAGGTCGAATTCGGCGAAACTTACTACTACTGGTTGGAAGCTGTCGATTACCAGAGCAGTGATTTCTATGGCCCCGTGAGTGTGACCGTGGAAGGAACCGTGCCTCCGGCGCTGCCAGCGACCACTATGCTGAAAAACGCCTACCCCAACCCCTTTAAGCAGGGTGGCAACGCGACCATCGATGTGGACGTCAAAGCCGGTGAATCCGGAACCGTCAGCATCTACAACATCTGCGGCCAATTGGTGCGTACCTTCACAGTGAAAGAAGGTATTCACAGCCTTGGCTGGGACGGCAAAGACAGCAAGGGCGCCGTTTGTGGTAGCGGAGTCTATTTCTACAGACTCAACACCCCTTCCTGCAACCAGTCCAAAAAGATGGTCATCATCAAATAAACCCAATCTAAGTTCCAAAATCCCGGAGTTCACGCTCCGGGATTTTTTGTGCTTAAAACTGCGTCATCCCGGATAGCAGGGGCTCCATTTGAAGTGGCATGACCCGTGCTCCAGTCTGTTAAGAATTGCCTGAAAGATAACCAGTTGTGATAGCGCAAACAAGAATTGCGTTTGCCACCGCCCTCTCTTTGGAGTAGATTGTTTACACAGGACTGCATCCCGCGCAAAGGAACGCCAGCAGTTCAATTCCAAAGGAGTGATATATGCGCAGAGTGAGATTAATTAAGAACGCCAAGCCCACCCTCGAAGGAGCCGGAGTCCGCCTCCACCGCGCCTTTGGCTTTGGCGATGAACGTATTTTTGATCCCTTTCTAATGTTGGACGATTTTCGCAATGACGACACCCGCGATTACATTGCGGGTTTCCCCTGGCATCCCCACCGGGGCATCGAAACCATCACCTATATGCTGGAAGGCAGCGCGGAACACGCCGACAGCCTCGGCAACCAGGGTGTGATCGGTAAAGGTGATGTGCAGTGGATGACGGCCGGCAAAGGCATCATTCACCAGGAAATGCCCAAACCCAACCCCATCGGCAGGATGTATGGCTTTCAGTTGTGGGCCAATCTGCCCGCCAGACAGAAGATGATGAATCCCCGCTACCGCGACATCAAAGCGGAGCAGATTCCGCTGGTGAAATCATCCGGCGGATTTGAAGCCAGGATCATCTGCGGCAGCCTGGAGGGCGTGACCGGGCCGGCTCAGGATATAATGATCGATCCCCAGTATTGGGATGTTATCATCCCTGCGGGCGCAACGGCGACCCTGCCCACCGCCATCGGCCACACCTGCTTTATCTATGCCTATGAAGGCGACGCGCAGATCGGCGGGCACCGGGTGGGAAACCGCCAGACTGTGCTTTTCGACGACGGCCCGGAAATCGAGGTGCAGGCAGGCAGCGAGGGCTTCCGGATGCTCTTCCTCTGCGGACGCCCCTTGCGCGAGGCCATTGCCTGGAAAGGTTCCATCGTGATGAACACCCGCGAGGAAATCCAAAAAGCCTTTATGGAGCTGGACAAAGGAACCTTCATCAAATAGGCAAGCGGATAGTTTCTGATCCTTTCTTCATAGGAAAACCCCCGGCCTGAGTTACCGGGGGTTTCCGTATGCTTGGGGAAAGGGCGGGAACCCGTGTCATCCCGATACACTAACCACCCGACCAAGGGACAAACCACTCAAAT
Source organism: Candidatus Cloacimonadota bacterium (assembly GCA_035450685.1). Classification (GTDB taxonomy): domain Bacteria; phylum Cloacimonadota; class Cloacimonadia; order Cloacimonadales; family Cloacimonadaceae; genus Syntrophosphaera. The sequence goes on from DAOTNF010000005.1 coordinate 121,032, forward strand.
CTGTACACCACGTCATCTCGGGCTTGACCCGTGATCCAGTCTTTTAGAAACAGCCACCAAGCCCTAATACGACAACCTCCAGGCTACATACCGTGTCATCCCGGGCAGACGGGGCCCCTCTGGGGTGGCTGACCCGGGATCCAGTCTTTTGGAATAGTCCACGGAAGCTTCAAAAAGGCGGACACCTTTCCACCATCACCACGACAACACGACACCACGTCACCACCTCACCACGTGATTATTTCACCTTTCCACGGCCTAATCGTAGCACCTATATATATAGAGGGATGGGCCTCATTTGCATTTCCCTCTCCGGAGTGGGTCTTCCTGGGGTCAACCTTATAATTTATAAGGATGACCTAAGGATGATGGCTCCAAAGCCTGTAGTAGCAAAGGAGGGCGCTATGAAGGATATTGCGGAATGTATCGGTTTATTTATGCGATTGTCAAGTAAAGGGCTGCCGAAGTCTGTTCGGCAGAGGCAACGGAGTTGCCTGTTGGGAAGAGACCTTCGGTCTCTGTGGCAAACGGACTTTGCCACCCCAAGGACTGGATCCCGGCTCAAGTCTCCCCACCAAACCGCTACGCGCTTTGGCGAGGACCCCGACACGCCGGGATGACACAGTGTATAGTCTGGTAGGACTTGTTTCGGGGGCTCCTTTCCACCATTCCACCATTCCACCTTTCCACCTCAAATACACCTTTCCACATCCCTTTCAGGCGAACAGAAAAAGCCCCGGAACCTTGCGGCCCCAGGGCTTTGATATATTGGTTAGATCCCGATGAATTACTTCATCATGATCATCTTTTTGGTGCTGCTGTATTTGCCGGTGCTCATCTT
>DAOTNF010000006.1:0-11672 GCA_035450685.1 Candidatus Cloacimonadota bacterium
CCAGGGCAGGCAGGCCTGTTACGTTAAAACCGATCTGGGTGATATTGATGGGGCCGACCACTCCTGCGGCATTGAGTTCAGCGGCTGTATAAACCGACTGTCCGTGCAGGCTCTGATACCAGACGTTGATGGGGCAGGCGATGCTGGTGCTGTTGGAGTCAGTGCCGGTGCCAATGATGACTTCAGTGGGCACGATGGCAGAGGGTGTGGCCTGCACCGTATTGCTGGGTTCGGATACTCCGCCGGAATATACCGCTACAAGGTAGTAGCTGTAGGTGGTTTCGTTGACCACCGCATTGTCGGTATAAGTGAGTCCGGTGACTGTGGTAAGCAAGCTTCCATCACGATAGATCCTGTAACCAGTGGGGGTCCCATAGACTGGGCTGTCCCAGTTGAGGGTCACATAGCCGTTACCGGGTGCGGCGGTCAGGTTCCGTGGCGGATAGAAGCTGCTGGGAGTGGTGGAGGCGGGGAAGATGATGTCGTCCACCCAGGCGCAGTCGGAACCGCTGCTCACGCTGTAGTCTTTGACATATTCCCATTTCAGCACGCGGGTGCCAGCGGCCAGAGTGTAGGTGGCCTGGGTCCAGTCTATGTTTCCAGACCACTCGTTTTGCTGGGTGCCGTCCACATAGAAGCGCAGTTTGTCATAATTGGATTCGGAGGAGACCTTATACCAGAAGCTCAGTTCACCGGGGGCTGACAGGACGCGGGTGGTCTCCATGGTGCTGGTCTGGCTGTGGGAGATGGCGCCGCTCCTGGCGCTGTAGCCTGCGCTATAATAGGTGCTGCTGTCGATGGTCCAGGGCAATGTTCCGCCCATGATCCAGGGGAAAGAGCTGAAATCTCCGGTGGAGAAATCCTCGATGATGAGGCCCACGGGGGTGTTTTCGGTTTTGCTGGCGCTGTATTGGCCTGCGGTGGCTGCGAAGTTGAGGCTAACCACTGTGCCTATGTCCATGCTGGCGTTGGCGGTGAGTGAGAACGTGAGGTTGCTAACGCCTCCAGCGGAAATAGCACTGAAGCTGGCGTTGCCGTTGTTGACCGTGATGCCTGGCGTGGTACAGCTCATGGTGGCTGTCCCATTCGGGGAAGCGGCGCCGCCGTTGTTGTTAAGCGGCATGGTGATGGTCACAGTTTCACCAGGGTCGAGGCGTCCGTTGTTGTTACCGGTGGGATCGCTGATTGTCATGTTGCCAAAGGCCAGGGCGGGCGCGTTGATGGTCTGGGTGAAGTTGTGAGTCCAGGGGTTGTGGCCGCTCATGGTCATGGTGATGGTGAAATTGGCCACGGTGCCATCTGGGACGTTGTTGGCGATCGTGATCGCGTAGGCATTGTTTGCCAGAACGGTAGCCCCGGCAGCCAGGCTGCTGATGCTGTGGCTGTTATCGGTGATGGTGATGCCGCTGGTGGAGCAGCTCAGTATCGCGCTAACGTTGCTGGCGGGATCCACGCCCACGTTTTTGAAGGTCACATCGAAGTAGCCGCTTTCGTTGTATTCCGGAACGTCGTTATTGGCATCGTCATAAGCGACTTGGTCCACAGACATAAAGGGGCCTTGCGCCGCTATGACCGCTATATCGGCAATCTTGGTGATCCTGTTCTGGGCGGTAAGCACCAGTTTGGCTGTTCCGACTGAGGTGAAGGGGGTGATCGTCAAGGTCAGGTTTCCGGAGGCATCGGTGATGCCGGAGCCGTAGATCACTCCATTCATGGTAAGGCCGACGCGGGTGTAGGGCGCGGCGCCTGTGATGGCATAACTGGTGTTGCCGACCATGATCTGGGTGGGATAGCTGGCCGGATTGGCAGTGGGAACTCCAAGGTAGGGCATCAGGGAAGGGTCGCCCATGATGTGGTAGATTTCCCAGTAGTAGTTAGTGCGTGAGCTACCGCTTTGCTGCACCGCCAGGTTGCCGGAGTAGATGCCCTCGCCGACGGTGGTGGCCCATTTGTCATAGGTTTCGCCGTGGGTGTGGAACATGGCGTCATAAGCACCCAGTTTGGTGGCGTCATAAGCCGGGGCGGAACCGTTGATGTTGGTTTTGTAACCCACTGCCCAATAATAGTCCTCATACCAATAGGTGCTGTTGATGCCGCCGATGTAGGCCACTCCGCCGCCGTCAGCCTTACGGATTACGGCTTCGCCGAAGCAGGGGCTGGAGTAGTCAAACTCGTTGGTGATGCAGCAGTTGCCCACCATAACTCCGTATTTGCCTGAGTTAGTCATGGCATTGACGTCGGATACAGTGAAAGTGGGGTCCGCCCAAGAGGTCTGGCCCCCGTGAGCGGTATAGACAATGTAACCCCGGCCTTCATTGGCGTTGGCGATGATTTGCGCGTCACTGCTGCCGGAGGCGGGATAGAGATAGGTGTCGGAGGTGATGCCGTGGGCGGCGTTGAAATACTCTGTGGTTGCGTAATTGATGGCGCCGTTGCCGTGGGTGGAAGCGTAGGTGCCATCCACACCCGCGATGAGCACCGTCTTACCCAGATAACTAAGGTCTGGCATCTGGGTCTTTTCAAAGGTGATGGTCTTGTTAATGACGTTGGCCAGTTCGGTAGTGCTGGAAACTGAGAAGCGGCCGTGGTACATTTCCGGCATGTAGTCGCTGCCATTGAGGCGCACGTATGTGAGGTCTGTCACGTGGGAGTCAGTCGCGCCGGTATTGGTGGCGACTGTGATGGTGCCGGATTCGTCACCGATGATCAACAGGTAGGTGGGGGCTGGATCATTGGCGGTGGCATTATCCCACAATGACTGCATATAGTTCTTGATGGCGGTGGTGGTGTTTGCCACGGTGCCGCCGCTGCCGACGGTCGCCACGTTCACCACAAAGCCCTGCTGGGTCTTCCAGTCCACGTAGCTCTGGATGTTGCTGGTGTAGCCGACCGGGCAGAGGATGACCATCTTGGTGGGATGGCGCACCAGAGCGGTGCGGTTGTCCGCGTTCCAGTTGAAGAAAGTTTTGCTGTAAAGCTGTTCAAATTCCCAGGAAGCAGTCCTGGCCAGCATGTCGGCGGTGGCGGCGAGGTCTGGGTTGACAAAATCCACCCGGACATCCACGTTTTCCATCACCCGGATACTGTTGGTGACGGGGTTGTAGCGCACCGGATAAAAATCAAGGGCGAACACCCGCACCCCGCGCATCATACCCAGTTCCGTAACCTGCACCCAGTCGCGGCTGTTGAACTCATCGCGGCTGTAAAGCCTTTCGTTCACCACGAAGGGCAGGGTGGCGGGATCGGCGGATTTGGAGATGGGCTCCTGCGCCGGAATGACGCGGTTTTGCAGTTTGCTGGCTTTGCTGTCCAGTTCCCGCGTGGATTGTGAATTGAGTTGAAAACGGACTTCCGCGCCCAAAGGCACGGCGATTGTTCTGCGCAACATGGGCAGTTTGGGCTCTCCCACATCGTTGCTGAAGCCCCAACCATCGATGGAAAGCTCGTCAAACGTGCCTTTTTTGGTCTGGACTTCCATGATTTTCAGGTCGCCAACCCGGAATTGTACATCAAAACCGAGGTCGCTGTTGTTGAGAAGCCTGGCTTGGTTGCCAGAGGAGGAGAGATTGACCTGCCGGTCTGCGGCAGATAGCGCGAAAGCGCAGGCAAGGATCAGCCCGATGAGCAGGATCGCTTTGCCGGGGAGCTTAATTTTCATAAGTATCTCCTTATGTAGTGTAATATTAACACGCTTTAATGATGCCGGAAGCGCGATGCAGCCGACATCCAAAAATGGAACCAAACGAAACTGATTCAACTATATTTGAAACATTCAAATTCTGTCAATCTAAAATACCTCACCTGGTGGCTTGTCATTGTTTTGGCGACCTGAATGCAGTTCAGGCTGAGAGCTGATCACATAGTGAGGCAATTTCTTGGAAAGGGCGGATGGTAATTTTGACCAAAGAGAAGTATTGTAGCTGCTTTAGTTGTTCTAAACAGATTTATCCGCTCCATACCTCTCCGTTCCTGGATCGCCATCATTTGAGGCCACAAGGGATTAGACCATCATCCTTAGGTATGTGGTTGCAAAGTTAAGGATGACCCCAGGATAACCCCTGCTGGAAGACAGGATTGATATGGGGGAGAGGTGGGATTGGCTCAGGAGACCCGCACCATGATACGCCGGGCGATGCGGCGGTCAAGCACGTAGCGTGCATCCCCCACCGCCACCACCAGGTTTGGTTCCCCCAGGTCGTTGCGGAAGGCGGTGACCCTGGTTCCGGAGCAAAGGCCGCGCTCGATGGTGCGCAGGTCTTCGTTGCAGGTGATGATGGCCTCCTGGCCTGTGGAAAGCAGGGCGAGGCTGATGCAGTCGCCTTTGCCGCAGCGGCAGTTCCGGGCAGAGGGGAAGAAGCGCCTTCCGAAGCGGCGTAATCTGGCACGGTTGCGATTAGAGAGCATGTTTATTACCTATAAATTTCATTGAGAGATAGAGAGCGGCGCCCAGCAAGAGGGAGATGCCCAGCCACAGCCAGGAGCGCGGGTTGAAAGCCAGAACCTGATAGGCCACGGTGGCAACTATCCAGGCCAGGGCCGTTAGATAGAAGAAGGCGAGCAGCATCCAGCGGCGCCCGTGTTCGCGGAAGAGAATAGCCAGAGTGGCGGCGCAGGGCGAATAGAGCAGGATGAAGATCAGATAGGCGATGGCGGGGGCTGTTCCACCAAAGGCGGCGCGGATCGCCGCGTCACCGGCATAGAGGCCGGAGAGGCTGCCAACGATCGCTTCCTTGGCAAAGAGCCCGGAGATGAGGGCCACCGACGCCTGCCAGTTGGAGCTTCCCAAGCCCAGGGGAGCCAGCAGCGGGGCGAGCAGCCTGCCCGCCAGTTCCAGGATGCTGATGCTTTGGCCGCCGTGGAAGGGATCCGGCACCTGCAAAACCTGCAGGATGTTCACCAGCACGATCACCAGCAGGATGGTCTTACCGGCGCGCAGGACGAAGTCTTTCAGGCGGTGCCAGGTGTGCATCAGCATGGCGTTTAGGGTGGGCAGGTGATAATGGGGGAGCTCCATCACAAAGTTTCCGGGTTGGGTCTTGAAAAGTGTTTTCTTGAGCGCCAGGGCGAAGAGCAGGCCCATCACGATGCCGAAAACGTAGAGTCCGAACACCACCAGATGGGCGTGGCGCGGAAAGAAGATCAGAGCCAGATAGGTGTAAACCGGCAGCTTGGCCCCGCAGCTCATAAAGGGCGTGAGCAGCGAGGCGAAGACGCGGTCGCGCTTACTTTCCAGGGTGCGGGTGGCCATGATGGCGGGAACGGTGCAGCCAAATCCCACAATCAGGGGGATGAAAGCCTTGCCGGGCAGTCCCACCCTGCGCATGAACTTATCCGCGATAAAAGCCGCTCGCGCCATATAGCCGCTGTCCTCCAAAAAAGAAAGGCTGAGAAAGATGAAAAAGATAGGCGGGATAAAGGTTCCGATGGTGGCGATGCCTCCACCCAGGGCATCCGAAAACAGAAAGGCGAACCACCCGGGCAGCCCCAGGGAGCGAAGCAGGGTTCCCCACTGATCCACCAGCAACCAGTTCAAGCCAGAGTCGATCAGGCTGATCAGAGGGGCGCTGGCGCGCACCGACAGCATAAAGACCAAAAACATGACCAATAAAAAGATCGGCCCTCCCCAGAACCCGCTCAGGGCGAAGCGGTCGATCCTGTCCGAGATGGTCTGGGGCTGGTGCGGTTTGCGCCTGACCACGTCCTTGACCAGGCCGCGGATAAAACCGTAACGGTCGTCTGCCAGTACAGCCGCAATGTCCTGGCGGCGGTGCTTTTCCACGCCCAGGGTAACTTTTTCCAGAGCCTGCCTGGCCTCCGGGGGCAGTTGTCCCGTAAAGGCGGTGTCCCTTTCCAATAACCTCAGCAGCAGCCAGTGGTGGGGAAGTTCATCCCACGCGGGGGGATAGCCGCTTTCCCTGGCGGGGTCGAAAACGATTGCCGCGATGGCCGCCATGCTCTTTTCCACCACTTCGTCGTAGCGCACGGTTGCCGGAGTCTGCGTCTTGGCCAGCCGGCTTTCCAGGAGGTAGAGCAGGGGATGGGCGTCGAAGCGTCCCGCCATCGAGACAGGAATCACATCCACTCCGAGGTGTTCGGCAAGGTGCTCGTGCTCGACCCGCAGTTCGTTGCGCTCGGCGATATCCACCATGGAAAGCAGGATCAAAAGCGGCGCGCCCAGCTCCATGAGCTGCACGGTGAGGTAGAGGTTGCGCTCCAGGTTGGAGGCGTCCACGATGTTGATCACCAGATCGGGCTTTTTTTGCAGCAGGTAGTCGCGGGCTACCTGTTCGTCCGGCGAAGTGGCAGCCAGGGAATAGATTCCGGGCAGGTCAATCACCTCATAGCGTTTGCCTTTGAAAAGAAAGTAGCCCTGTTTGTGTTCCACCGTGACGCCAGGCCAGTTTCCGACAGACTGGTGGCTGCCGGTGAGGGCGTTGAAGAGTGTGGTCTTGCCCACATTGGGGTTGCCCGCGAGGGCGATGACGGGGTTGTTCTTGCTCATGGTCTATTGAGAATCATTCGCGCTGTTTTGGCATTTCCAGCAGAGTCCCTTCACCTCGACGCTGGTCTCCTGGGTCTCGAATTTCAGGTTGCGGGCTTCCCGCGCCAGGATAGGATCAACGCTGTCCAGAGGGGTTTCCTGCACCGCGCCGCAACGGACGCAAACCCAGTGTGCGTGGCGGGGATGGCCCCAGATGTGCTCATACATGCCACGTGTGCCCGGACGGGGAGAGGGTTGGATCAGGCCTGCCTGCAAGAGCAGCGGCAGGGTGCGGTAAACCGTGGCCAGGGAGATGTCCTGACTGGCGGAGCGCAATACCTGATGCAACTGCTCGGCGTCAAAATGCTCGTGCAGGCTGAACACCGCCTCCAAAATCAAGCGCCGGCTGGCGGTCAGCTTCATCTTGCGGCTGTTCAGGTAGGTGTCGAAAAGCTTGGTGTAATCTTCCATAAGTTCATCCTCAAATGAGAATCAGTCGCAAGCTATTTTGACCTTGGATTTCTGTCAAGGGCGATCCGTGGTTTGCGTGGGCTTAACAATGTTTCTCAAAAATCGAACCGGTGCGAAAGTTCGGAATAATAAGGGTTGGAGTATGGTTCATGCGCCCAAACATAATATCCATCAGGCTTGAGCGTTAGACTCGTTCGCGGCGCTGCTTTTATCTTTAAGATTGGAACACTTCATGCAACCCTTATAACTTGCCTTAAATACTTGTAAACAAAACGGGAGGAAAAAATGCGCAAAGCAATGTTACTGTTGACGTTGGCCTTGGGGCTTGTAGCCTTGATGGCGCAGATGAGCCCCCTCCATCTGGTGGGAGAGGGTCATTTTGCCGGCAAGGCCGCTGTACATTCCGAGCCAGGACTGCTGGCTATGGTTTATTTCAACAACCCCGGAGCTTACCCAGCCGTATCTGGCTGTATCGTTTACAGATTCAGTACCGATGGCGGCGACTCCTGGACTTCCGTCAATGTTGCCCAAGCCAGCAACTGCCTCACCCGGCCCACTCTCTTTTATTCACCGGAGGAAATCATCATCACCTACACCAGCGGCACGGACAGGCTGCTGGCAAAATCAGTCGATGGCGGCCTGACCTGGCTGACCGTTACAGATGATCCCTCCCTGGAAACCGGCCGTACATTTGAGAACAGCCCCATCACAGAACGAAGGGGTGGCCAGCTTAAAACAGTCGATCTGCTGCTGCCCTATCCCGAGCACGCGCAGGATATTTACTGCCACCCGGATGATCCGGAGGAACTGATTGTACCACAGATAATAACCGAAAATGACATGTCCACCAACGACACGAATGTCTATTATTATGGCCTGGATCGGATCTATGGCTGCGTTCGTGTGAATTCCGACCTTTGGATCAGGAGAGCTGGAGGCGGTACCAACAACGGCTGGCCCACATTTTACGGCCCGGTCATCGTCAGCGGCGAGGTGCGGAGCTTAAGCGGAACCTATAATGAAACCGAAATCTTTCGGGGAGGTTTGATCGAAAACGCCCCACCGCTGGAACTTGCAACCCCCACGAATACTAACTACAATTTGGTCGGACCTGCGGATTATGATCCCAACCGTATCATGTACGTGGAAGTTAATGGCAGCAGCTACACCGCCTATCTGGGACAGGTGCAGCCTCCCAATACAGTTAGCTCGGATGTTTATTCCAGCTATCCTCCAGCCGACCCCAACAACTTCCTTTATCAAAACAGTTACGCTGTCTGCGACACCATCTGGACCATCTACGGCAACGGCTCCTGCAACAACGCAAACATGTTTGTGAATGGCAAGCTCTGGATAAAGGGCACTTTCGGCACGCACCAAACCTGGACGGCTGCGGACACCATCTTCATCCTGGACGACATCCTGCTGGCCAACACCCAGGCGGAAACTGACCCGGCTGACAATCTGACCGATTCAGTGAACCTGATTTCGGAAAAGAGCATCCTGCTCAAGTATGGTTACCGCAGCCCGGTGGACTCCCAGCGCTATCACGGGCTCTGCGGTCCAGACAACGCCCCCCACCAGATCTATGCCAGCCTCTTCGCGTTTGGCAGAGACCCCGGCAACCCGCGCGGCGACGGGGTTTTCACCTTCGAATACCAGCATCCGCATCCTTCCACTCCGGCAGTGCGGATAGACGGTGTCCTGTATGAAAACATCGACCTGCACCGCTACTGCTATCCCCAAACCCCTACCCAGCCCTGGGCCTCCATCAGCCAGGGAAACCGCAACCTGATGATCGACCTGCCCTGGTACAATCCCCTCTGGCCGGAACGCACGCCCTATCTGGAACGGGGAACCCTGAGTCTTTGGGGTGGAGTGTATCAGCAACGTCGCGGCTTCCTGCACCGCTCCTATGATGACTCCGAGTATCCCACTAACGGTGTCTGGGATATCGAACAGGACTTCTGCGGAGGCTCAAGCGCACCAAACTACGTTAATCATAACGATCCCGTTTTGGGAATCCAACTTACCAATATCGACTATCCCGGCGCCATCGGTACCGGCGTGGGCTACAAAAAGCAGTACCGCGACGATTCCCGCCGCAAGCTGAGTGACGCACCCCTTGCCGGAGAAACCGACCTCCACAGCATGTGGAAGCTGGGACTGGCTCTGGGAACCATTAACGGCTCGGCGGGCGAGCGCTATTTCCTGAAACCACAGCTTAAACGCACCCACTGCAAGGCTTTCACCCGTTCTGATAACCGCGCCCTCTACAGCGTGAACGACCTGCTGCTCTACGCCGAAGGCGACAATGTGGCCGACTGGTCCGTCTCCACCAAAGGCCAGGGCCTGATCCGCAGCCTGGATCTGGGTTCAGACGGCTCGGCTTTCCTGCTTCAGGAAACCGCGGGACCTGACACGCGCCAACTGAAGGTCAGGGTCCTTGAGGCGGGTACCGGTGATTTGGGCTATGAACTTGCCTATCAGGCGGACACAGGTCTCAATGCCACGACTGTTTTGTCCACGGGACGCAGAGTCTTTGCCCTGTATGAAGCCGGCTCTCTCAAGGTTTACCAGATCTATTCTGGCACGTCCACCTTGCTTGCCACCTGGCCCCTGAACATCAGCGACCCAGGCCAGTACGACCTGTCCAATTCCACCCTGGCCCTTGTGCCCACTGACAATGATATTTTGGATATCTATCTGTGGCTGCGCGCCATCGGGGCGGAACCGAACCAGTCCGGCAAGGTTTTCCACGCCAGGACTGTCCTGCCCGTTGCCAACGACGATCCCGGCCTTCCCCCGGTGCTTCAGCCGAGCCTGACCGCCTGGCCCAATCCAGCCTTTGGCAGCATCAACATCAAGCTGGAGAACGCTTCCGGCATCCAGCCCACCTTGAAGGTTTACAACCTCCGCGGCCAGAAAGTCCGCGTGCTGCAGCCAGAGAAATCGGCCTCGGGCAGCAGTTTCGAGTGTGTCTGGAACGGCCTGGACGACAAAGGTCAGCCAGTCGCCAGAGGAGTCTATTTCCTGCGGGCGGCCCTGCCTGGCCTGAATATCCCCATGAAAAGGATTTGCCTTTACTGATCAATGATTTAATCTCTCCTTGATATGAGAAATGAGAAAGACTGGGTCACGGCTCACAGGTCGTGATCCAGTCTTTTAGAAAGCCAGTCCAGAAACAAATCCCATTATATCAATCCGCGGCAATCCGCGCCTTTTCTATCATCCGCGTAAATCTGCGTGAACCGCGTGACACGGAATCCAGTCTTTTGGAAAGGGCAGAGGAAAGGCGGTTCAGCGATTGCCTGTATCGTAAGGCGCTGCCTGCTGTAGCTTAGTGCGATCTTTAAACTTGACAAAAAATCAAAACCGCAATATATGGAACGGAAGAAATGTATTATTAGGAACATGATGCCTGGATTTAACTGGAGAAGATGCACTGCAAGCGTTTTGTGTTCTGGCTTGCGGGACACCCCGGTCACATAATCGCGGGCGGATGTTTCCATTTATGAATGTTATAGTAATAAACAAGGAACATAAGTTGTAAAGTAATTGAACAAGGATGGAGGATCTATTATGAAAAAGATCGCATTGTTTGTTTTGTCCCTGGCGCTGATGCTGGGGGTGTTCTCAGGCCTTACGGCTCAGACTCTGCTCTGGACGGAGGATTTTGGGGCTACAGCACCCACCGGTTGGACGGTTGTAAACGCCGGCTCCGGCAATAACTGGAGCCTGACGGGCACAGGAAGCCCATATAACGGTAGTTACAACATGCAGTATCAGTATCATTCCACTAATGCGGCTAATACCTGGGCTTTCACACCCGGTATTGCCATGACTGCTGGCAATGACTACTACCTGACTTTTTATCAGAGAGTACGTAGTTCAACTTATCCCGAAAATCTGAAGGTCACTGTTGGAAATGCCCAGACTGTGGCGTCCCAGACTACTACGTTACTAACCCTGGCTTCAGTGACTAACACTACCTACGCTCAAAGAACCACAGCCTATTACCGGCCCACCACATCGGGCACCTACTACTTTGCCTTCAACTGCTATTCTGCAGCAAATATGTGGAATTTGTACGTCGATTATGTGCAGGCTTATGCGATAATTGCCAGCCCACTTTTCACCATCACTCCTTCTGCCACCAGCCATAGCTTCGGTGACGTTTTAATTGGTGACTACCTCACTCAGGAATATGTGATCAGCAACTCAGGCGGCGGAGGCAGTGTCAACCTCACCACCCCCTTTGCCGTCACTGGCGACAGCTATTTCAGCATTGCCCGCCAACCTTTGAACACTTCTTTGGCTCCGGGTGACACCACGTCCTTCGTGGTAAAATACGCTCCCACGATTCTTGGCAGCAACAGCGGCTCTTTGACCATTACCTATGGACTGGCCAAAGCAACCCACACCATCAGCTTCAGCGGCAGAGGAGTGACCACTCCTGTGACCATGTTTGAAGAGGATTGGGAAAGCGGCTCCGATGGCTGGACTATCGTGAACGGGACCCAGACAAACAAATGGCATTTGGGCACTGCCACCTATTCCAGCGCCAGCCATTCCATGTACATCAGCAACAACTCTGGCGCCAGCAACGCGTATACCACGACGTCAGCCTCGGTTGTGCACGTTTATCGCGATATTGCCTTCACCGAGGGCGTGGATGGGTTCGATTTTGAGTTTGATTTCAAAGGATATGGAGAAGCTA
>DAOTNF010000006.1:11772-119951 GCA_035450685.1 Candidatus Cloacimonadota bacterium
GACGCTGAGCATTTCACCCTTACAGACAGCAACAGCTATCCTCTGGCCATAGGCTCAGGCCAGTCCGCCTCCTGGACTGTGAAATTCACACCCACTTCCTGGGGCGAGAAAGACGACGCCTATCTGAACATCATAGACGATTCCGCCAAAGCCGGTCTGAAGATGGTGGTCAGCCAGCCGAACGCCAGTCCTTGCCTGGCGACTAAAACTTACCATGCTTCGGCCAGTCTGAACAACCCGGCAAGCCACATCAGCCCCAAAGGAACCCTGGTGTATGACAAGACCGGGCCAGATCAATACTTGCGTCAAAAACCAAATGGCTCCGCATCAATCAAGGAAATCCGCCATGCCAACCCAGCCCCGGCCAGTCCCAAAGCCACCAACAGCATCAGCCTGCGGGGCTTTGGCGTGGAAGGCATTATGGAGGACTACTTTGAAGCCTACAGCCACCGTGATCAGAGCTTCGGTTACTGGACCCTGTATGACAAGGACCTGGAGCCCACCCATGGTATCTATGTCGGGGGAGTAGAGTATTTCGCGCCCTACACCGGCTCTTTCATTATTTTTGACGACCAGGCTGTGCCGCAACTGAGTAGTGAGGACTGGATGGCGTATTCCGGCGACAAGTGGGTCGGTTCCTTCGACGTGGCCACCGCCGGCGTGCTTAACGACGACTGGTTGGTGACCCCGGCTTTGAATTTCGACAACGACCCCCGCATCAGCTTCTTTGCCAAGTCGCCGAATGCATCCTATAGTCCTGAGCGCTTCAAGGTTTACTACTCGACCACCGGAGATGCCTATTCCAACTTTGTGGGCAACTACGTGGCAGGCAGCGCCACCACCTGGATTGAACCGCCCACGGAATGGACCAAATATGAATACTCCATCCCGGAGCTTGCCAACCGTACAGGCTGGATCGCTATCCAGTGCGTTTCGGACGATTCGTGGGTGCTGCAGATTGACGACTTCGTGGCCGGGCATCGTTCCCTTTATGACGTTGATCCGCCCATGGTTACAGAGTTGCTGAACGTTGGCGCCACTTCCACCGTCACCCTGACGGTCACCAATATCAGCTCTTCCGCCTGGAGCACCACCGGTTTTTCCGACACCGCCACCTGGCTCACTTACAACCACGCGACCGGTTCCATCGCTGCGGGCGACACCATCCAGATCGTGCTGAACTTCAATGCAACCGGACTCATCGCCAACCAGACCTATTCCACCGATTTTGTGATCACCACCGATTTCGGCACCATCACTGTGCCGGTGACCCTCACGGTGCTGGCTGCCAGCAACATCATACCGGTTAATCCGCGCATGGTGGCGCAGTGGGAAGACGCCGTGGGAGTGGGCATCAGCTGGGATTACTATAATACTGGCAACCCTCAAGGATACAAGTTCGGTGTGCCGGATGCCCTGATCGTGGAGTTGTCGCAAACAACCACCGTGTTCATTGCCTGCGAAGCAAGTCAAGTAACGGACTGCAGCAATTATCTGACAGGCATTGGCGCCAACATGGGCAACTGCAAATTCATCAACTTCCCCACCAACACCTACTGGGCGCGTGACTGGGGCCCCTGGCATATCTTCCACGGGGATTCCCGCGGCCGCGAAATGAGCCTGGTGGATTTCGCCTACAACCGTCCCCGTCCTCTGGATGACGCGGCGGCTGGCTACATCAACGACTATCTTGAGGCCAATTATCCCACCAACTATGACAACAGGGTGTTCAATGCGCCTATAATTCATACCGGCGGCAACATCATGACCGATGGCAACGGCGCCGCGATGTCCACCAATCTGGTGCGCGACGACAATGACGGCGAACCTGTCAATACCGGCACACCTACGCCGTGGTATAATTACACCGAAGCCCAGATAGCGGCAGTCATGCACGATTTCCTGGGTATCGACAACTACATGATCTTCCAGGATCCGGACACCGACCTCAATACAACCTTGGACCATATGGACTGCTGGTGCAAGCTGCTGGATGTGGACATCGTTATGATCCAAAGGGTGCCCGAAAGCTCAAGCGAATACCAGCTTACCGAAAACGCGGTGACCGACTGGGCTACCCGCGCCTCCAGCTACGGCGAGCACTTCCCCTACCGCGTCCATCGCGTGGATGAAGTCCCAGAGGTGACCAACTACGCCAACAGCTTCATCCACAACCGCAAGATCTACATCCCCGCCTATGGCGGAAACTATGCCTCTCTGGATGCCGCCGCAATAGCCGCCTACCAGACTGCCATGCCTCAGTATGAGGTGCAGGGTTACATGGCAAAACCCTCTGATCCCTGGTTGTCCTCCGACGCGTTGCACTGCCGTATCAACACGATCTGGGATGCCCAGATGGTACATATCTGGCACCATCCGCTCTGGGGTTCGGTGCCGCCAGCCACGGACGTCGTCCTGCCCATCGAGATCACCAGTTTTAACGCGCTCGACGCCGACAGCACCTATGTAACCTACCAGATCTATGATGCCGACACCGGCACTTGGGGCGCCTGGGTGGATGTTCCGCTCAGCATGATCGATCCTGCCAACCCTACAGGTTATTGGCAAAATCTGGGCAGCAACGATTACAAGATGACCATCCCCGGCGTCAACCTTGCTGTGGGCGACTCCATCCACTACGCTATAATTGCCAACGATGTGCAAAACAACGAACACTGGCTGCGCCTCAACCGCAGGCAGGACCCCTTCGTGCTGGATGTGCGTGCAACCCAAACTCTCATTGTGTTGTCGCAGGATGAGGACGGCAATCCCATCACCGGTTACACCATCTACCGGAACGGCCTCGACACCGGGCAGGAAACAGGCCACACCTTCACCAACAACGCTCCCGGACAACTAGCTGGAACTTACTCCCTGTCCTCACCTCCCCCAGGTTATGAGTGGGAACAGACCACCATATATGTGAGTGCCAGCGATTTCAACCAGAACAACAACTACACGGTGACCATCATCTTCAAATTGCGCCCAATTCAAACCCCGGTCGAGATCTCCTCCTTCACCGCGTCGTTCACCGTGGATAACTATGTGAGCCTCAACTGGGTCACCCAATCCGAGACGGGAGTGCAGGGCTTTTATATCCTGCGCAACACCCAGGACGACCTGGCCCACGCGACTGTGATCAGCCCGCTCATAGGCGCAACCAACACCTCCCAGCAGCAGGTCTATTCCTATACGGACAGAGATCTGTATGAGGACGGCACCTATTACTACTGGCTGCAATACTCCGACATGGACGGCAGCAGTACCTATCACGGCCCGGTGAGCATCGATTACAGCATCCAGGGCAGCACCACGCCCCAAATCCCTCTGGTCACGGAGCTGAGGTCGATCTTCCCCAACCCCTTCAATCCGATCGCATACATACCTTACAGCATCGGCAAAAACGAAGGCCCGGCTGACGTGAGCTTCCGCATCTACAACTCCCGCGGCCAGCTGGTCTTCAGCAAGGATGTCAAAAACCAGAATACCGGCTCGCACCAGATAGAATGGCATGGCAAAGACAACCATGGCAACGCCTGCGGCACGGGTCTCTACTTCGTGCGCATGAACGTGGGCGCCAAGAGCTATATACGCAAAGCCGTACTGATGAAATAGCATCAAACAAACGATCCTCTGACCCTACAGGACCCGGCACGGTGCCGGGTCCTTTTTTGCTATTGGGACAGAATCTATGAGAGGTGGAAAGGTAAAAATGGACTTCGTGCGGGGGAATAGCCTGTAATAATAGTGAAAGCGGATACAGTATAAACCTCTCCAATTCGTAGCACCTATATATTATGGGGGCCTCATTTGCATCCCGGGTTCCGGCGTGGATCATCCTGGGGTCAACCTTATAATTTATAAGGATGACCTAAGGATGATGGCATCAAAGCCAGTCGCAGCGAAGGAGGGCGGTATGAAGGATTATGCGGATTGTCAAGTATTTGATGCCGGTTTTTCGGGCTGGGTGGTCGTTACTAAAAGACTGGATCACGGCTCGCAGGCCGTGATGACACATTTTTCAGTCTGGTGTGCTTTGTTTCGGGCTTGGGCGGTCGAACATCCTATGCGATTCCGTCCCCATACCATGATGTTCCACTGATGCCTCGCTGACCTCCGGGCGATTCATCCGGCGGCGATCAGTCAGCGAACAGTCAGCGATCAATGGGCGATGAGCAAAGGAGGGCAAAGTGGCAAACCAGACCGGGAGCTGGCTGGTTTAGCGCAAAAAAAAGCGCGGAAGCTGAGTTCCGCGCAAGTTTGATTGGTCTGCTGATACTTAGAATCTGCCGGTTCTGCCGGAGGCACCGACTTTCTTGACCACTTTGGAGAGTCTGAGGTTGAGTTGGGCCATGCGGGAAAGCTGTGACGGAGTGGCTTTCTTGGAGAAATCTCCGCTTTGGGCATTCTTGCTCATGTCCGAATACTTTTTGCCAATCTCGACGATCTCTTCGGGTGTGAGCGGGCCGGTGGCCTTTTTCTCCCACATCACGACGGTGGCTTCGTAGTCATCCAGGAACTTGTCGAGAGAGTTCTCGGCAGGTTGGGTGGGTTTCACAGGGGGTTTGGTGGTGGTGGGTTTCACGGCCTCGGTCGGGGCAGTGGTAGCTACTTCAACTGAATCAACCGCGAGGGTGTCAACGGCAAGGCTGTCTTCCACAGCGGCTTCTTCTTTCTTTTGGCAGCCAATGATGGCCAAAGCGGCAATCAGCAGGGCTATAAATAATACTTTTTTCATGTTTGCTCCTTAAAAGTTACGCAAAATATGGTGCCTTTATACTTAGGTCAATAATTATGTCAAGACATTTCATTTTCGCGGCGGTTCCGTGACAGGTGGCCGCCATTCGCTCAATGCGCCTCAAACCAGCTTTTGCCATGCGCGATATCCACCTTGAGAGGCACCACTTCGGCGTAGTGGCGGGGCAGGGCCTGCTCCATCGCGGAGCGGATCAGTTGTTCCGCCTCGGGCAGGAATTCCCGGCGCACCTCAAAGACCAGTTCGTCGTGCACCTGCAGGATCATGCGGATGCGGGGGTCGTCCTTGATGCGCGCGTGGATGGCGATCATGGCGATCTTGATGAGGTCGGCGGCGCTGCCCTGGATGGGCATATTGACCGCCACGCGTTCCGCTTCGCTGCGCAAGCCGTCATGGGAACTGCCGATGTTTTTGAGGAATAATTTGCGTCCAAAGATGGTCTGGCAAAAGCGTTCGCGGTGAGCATCCTGTTTGCGGGAGGCGATGTAGTCCCGGATGGAAGGGAAGCGCTCGAAATAGCGCTCTATCATATCTTTGGCTTCGGAAGTGGAGATTCCCAGCTCGCGGGAGAGCTTCTTCTGTCCCATGCCATAGAGCAGGCCGAAGTTGATTACCTTGGCCTGGCGCCGTTCCTCGCCGCTGACTTCGTCCAGGGCCTTACCTGTGATCATGGCTGCGGTCTGGCGGTGGATATCCAGATCGCGGGCAAAAGCTTCCACCAGCACGGGATCGCGGGACATGATGGCCAGCAGGCGCAACTCAATCTGGGAGTAATCCGCCGCCAAAATGGCCCATTCGGGATCGGAAGCCACAAAGGCCTTGCGGATGGATCTGCCCAGGGGGGTACGGATGGGGATGTTTTGCAGGTTGGGGTTGGAGGAGGAAAGGCGTCCGGTGGAGGCGACGGTCTGGTTGAAGGAGGAGTGGACGCGCCCCGTTTCAGGATTGACCAGCCTGGGCAATGCTCCCACGTAGGTGGATTCCAGCTTGGTGAGGGTGCGGTATTGGATCAGTTTGTCGGCAATCTCGTAATCCGCCGCCAGGTCTTCCAACACGCTGTTGTCCGTGGAAAATCCGCTCTTGGTTTTTTTGCGGGCAGGCAGCTTTTTCTCTTCAAAGAGTAGCTTTGCCAGCTGTTGGGTGGAATTGATGTTGACCTGATATCCTGCGTAGGCGTGGATTTCTTCGGTGAGGGCTTTCAGTTCCAGGTTGATGGAGCGGGAGATTTCCCTCAGCATGGGGATGTCCAGCCTGACGCCGTTTTCCTCCATCCTTTGCAGCACCGGCAGCAGGGGCAGCTCGATATCCTCGTAGAGGCGATCCAGCCCGAGGGCTGCCAGCCTGCTTTTATAGATGGGGTCAAGCCTGAACACCGCCCAGGCGTCTTCCGCGGAATAGGCGCAGGCGGACTCCACATCCACGAGGTCGAAGCTGGTCTTGCTCTTTTTGTCGAGCAGGCTGGAGATGGAGATCATCTGGTGCCGCAGTTCTGCCAGAGCGCAGTTGTCCAGCGAATACATATTGGTGCCGGGATCGAGCAGATAGGCTGCCAGCATGGTGTCCCGGATGGGGTTGGCGACAGGCCAGCCGTGGCGGTTGAGCACGATGAGGTCATATTTGAGGTTGTGCCCCAGGATCAGCTTGCCGTCCAGAGCCTGTTTCAGCCTGGACAGGGTGTCTGACAGGGGCAGGTTGCCATACATCTGGTGTCCCAGGGGCAGATACCAGGCTTCGCCGTCACTCACGCAGAGGGAGATGCCCACCAGGTTGGCGCGGATGGGGTCGAGGGAGTCGGTTTCGGTGTCCAGGCTCACGGTTTCCGCCTGGGAAAGCTGCTCCAGCAGGCTGGAAAGGTTGCCCGCATCCGCCAGGATGGGTTTGAAAGCCTGGGCTGCCGGTTGCGGTATTTCCGGCTCTGCCTGCGGCTCCCCGGCAAAGATATCGCCCTGCACCATGCTCTCCGGGGCGGCGGGAAACTGGTCTTTGAAGCGGTTTTCGATGCGGCGTTTGAGGTGGTGGATGTCGTAACTGGCCAGAAAATCCAGCGCCCGGGATAGATTGGCGGGAGAAAAACTGAGTTCCTGGGAAGAGGGGAAGGATATTGGCACATCGCGTACGATTTGTGCCAACTGGCGTGAAAGCAGAGCGCTCTCCCTGCCTTCAGCCAGTTTCTTGCGCAGCTTTTCCGGGGCTTCGTCCAGCCTGGCATAGATATCGTCCAGGCTGTCAAACTGCTGGAACAGGATTTCCGCGCTCTTGGGGCCGATGCCCCTCACGCCGGGGATGTTGTCGGAAGAGTCCCCCACCAGCGCGAGGTAGTCCACAAACTGCTCTGGATAAACGCCGAATCTGGCATGGACTGCATCCCTGTCCAAGACCAGGTTTTTGCCCGGATCCAGGATGCTGACCCGGTCTTCCACCAATTGGGAATAGTCCTTGTCGCTGGTCACGAAAACGATGTCGTAATCGGATTTATAGCGTTCCGCCAGGGTGGCCAGGATGTCGTCCGCCTCGTAGCCATCCAGGGAGATTTCCGGCAGTTCGATCAGGCGGAAAAACTCCTGCACAGGCTCGATCTGAGCCACCAGGTCGTCCGGCATGGGAGGGCGGTTGGCTTTGTAGGTTTCGCTGATCTCATGGCGGAAAGTGGGGGCCTTGCGGTCGAAACTTATCAACACGTTGCGTACCTGCCTGGTCTCCAGCAGATGCACAAAGGAATTCACGACGCCGAAGATGGCGCTGGTCACCCGTCCCTGGGTGTCCCTCATGGGGTTGCCGATCATGGCGTAATGCGAGCGGTAAAGCAACGCCGTGCCGTCTATCAGATAAAGAATCTCACGCATATATACACTCCCTGCCGCGCGGGCTTGCTGGAACTTTTCGGCAGTATAATCCGGGTGCGGAATATGTCAATCGATTTCCCCGTCGGCTGCTTTGCCTTTTTTTATTGACAATTATGGCTGATGGCTATTTGTTGATGTAGAGAGTGAGAAAATGGCAGAAATCATAGCTACTAAAAATCTGATTAAGGATTTTAATCTGGGAAAGGTGAAGGTGCGAGCCCTCAACGGGGTTGACCTCACCATCGAAGCGGGTGAGTTCGTGGCGATAATGGGACCCTCCGGATCGGGTAAAAGCACCCTGATGCACATCATTGGATGCCTGGACAGCCCCACGGGCGGCGAATACCACCTGGACGGCGTATTGGTGAGCCAGATGGACAAGGACGACCTCGCCTCGATCCGCAACAGCAAGATTGGTTTTGTGTTTCAATCGTTCAATCTGTTGCCGCATCTTAACATCCTCAAGAATGTGGAATTGCCTCTGATGTACGCGGGTGAAAGCCTCAGGGAGCGTTCCCGCAAGGCCAGGGAAATCCTGGCAAGCGTTGGTCTGAGCGACAGGCTCAGGCACAAGCCTTCGGAGCTTTCAGGAGGCCAGCGCCAGAGAGTGGCGATCGCCCGGGCCATCGTCAACAATCCCGCCATCCTGCTGGCGGATGAACCCACCGGTAACCTGGATTCCCAGGCGGGTGGGGACATTCTGGAGATTTTCACCCAACTCCACTCCCAGGGCAACACCGTGATCATCGTGACCCACGACAAGGCTGTGGCGCAGCGCGCGGGACGCATCATCCGCATCATGGATGGAAGGATCGAGGATGGCCATCTCGCTGGCTGAGTCGCTGCATCTGGGCATCCTGGACATCCTCACCCGCAAGGTGCGCAGCGCGGTAACCGTCATCGGCATCGTGCTGGGGGTGATGTGCATCATGGTGGTGCTGGCCATAGTCAATGGCATGAACAAGACCACCATGGAGTGGATGAGCCAGCGGGGAGGGCTGAGCAAGGTGGAGGTGCGGCCAAACTGGGCCTACGATTTCAGCAAGGGCGGCGATCCCAGCCTCTCTTTGCGTGAGATTCGTCTCATCAGGGAACTGGTTCCCCAGGCCACCGCATTCAACGCCCAGATTCCCCTGCCGGAATCGGAGATGCAACTGGGCGATTCAGGTTATCTATGCTCGGTTTTGGGCGTATATCCTGATATGCTGAAGGTCGAGGAGTGGAAGCTTGCCAAGGGGCGTTTTATCAATGACTTCGACATAACCAACCACAACAATGTGGTGGTACTCGGTTCCACGGTGGCAAGGGAGCTGTTCAATTCGCGCGATCCCCTGGGCAGATACGTTTCCTGGGGCGGGCACAGGTTTATGGTGGTCGGAGTGTTGGGCGAGCGCTACTTGAAAAATCAGGGAACTGGCGATACCTTTGGTGAAAATGGCTTGGAATATCTGAACCAACGCGCTTTTCTGCCACTTTCCACAGTGATCAGCAGGATCAATCCCAAACTGCGGATCAGCTCTCTGGAACTCCAGGCCACCAGCCCGGAAAAGGCAAAGGAGATGCGCAAACAGGTGGAGGATATCGTCCTCAATCTCAAGCAGGGCAAGGCTCTTTTCCGGGTGGATTCCGCCCAGGAACAGATGGACATGATGCGCAAAAACACCTTGATCTTCACCTCGATCTTCATCCTGATCGCGGTAATTTCCCTCCTGGTGGGAGGTATCGTGATCATGAACATCATGCTGGCCTCGGTCAAGGAGCGCACCCGGGAGATCGGAGTGCGCATCGCTGTGGGCGCCCGCAGGAGGGATATCGTGGTCCAGTTTTTGGTGCAGACAGTGTTGATCACCGCCCTGGGAGGGGTGATCGGCATCCTGCTTGGCTACGCGATTCTGGACCTGGTGGGAGGCTATCTCAAGCTGGAGGTCGCGGCCTCGGTGCGAATGATCTGGACCGCACTGCTGGTCTCCATCGGAGTGGGTCTGCTGTTTGGGATCATGCCCGCGGTGAGGGCGGGGAAACTTGATCCGATCGAAGCTTTAAGGGAGGAATAATGACCAAAAAGAAGGCTCATGGCAGCTTGTGGAGTTCTCTCGGCATCGCGTTTGGCAACTATTTCCGGACCCTGGTCTCGGAACTGAAGCAGTTTTGGCTGCATATGAAAGACCCTGCCAAGCGCAAAGATAGCTGGAAAAAAATGAGTGGCTTTATCCGTACATTTTATCGCCGTTTCAGCAGCGAAGGCATCCTCAAGGAATCGGCGTCCCTCACCTATATCACCATTCTGGGTTTCATCCCCTTTCTGATGTTCATACTCATAATCGCTCCGGAACTGCCCTTTCTCAATCTGAAAGACAAGTTTTACAGCCTGGTGATGAACAACTTTATTCCCAGTTCGGCGAAGGCTGTCAACACCGTGTTTGAAGACCTGCTCGACCGTCCCGCGGGTTTCAATATCTTCACTTTTGTAACCATGGTGATCACCTCCTACTCGCTTTTCCGGGTGATCCGCGACACATTCGACCGCATACTGAGGGTGGGATTTCGCTATTCCCAGGATGTCTTGAGCCAGTTGGTCAAGTTTCTGGGCACCATCATCCTGGGCTTGTTCATCATGATCCTGCTCTTTTCCAGTTCTTCCCTGCCTCTGATCTCCAAGCTGCTCAAGCTGGGAATGCTGCAGTGGTTCACCTATGTGATCCCCTTCCTGCTGCAGTTTGCCGCCATCATCTTTCTTTACGCCCTGATGCCTTCTGCCCGGGTCAAACGCAATGCCCTTTTCCGTGGCGCGTTTTGGACCACGGTGATCTGGGTGCTGGCCAAGAGTCTCTTCGATTTCTACATCTACCGTCTCACGAACTACCAGGCTGTCTATGGCGTCCTGGCGACTCTGCCAATCTTCCTGATGTGGATCTATGTAAACTGGGTGATCATCCTGGGAGGCATCGTGCTTGTTTCGGTGATCGACAACAGTGAGCAGGAAGAAGCTCACGTGCGGCATCCCAAGCAATTGGTGAAGATGACCCTGGAAGTGTATGGTGATTCCAAGCTAAACAACAGCCTGGAAAAATATTTGAACAAGGAAGGCCTGATGGGATTTGCCGATGTGCTGGATGAGGAGCTGGAATGACGCGCCACGCGCTGATTTCATTGAGTGACAAAAGAGGGAGTGAGGGCCTCGCCAAAGAATTGGCAGGGCTTGGCTATCAGATACTTTCCACCTCCAGCACGGCGCGCCATCTGAGGGAGCGGGGCGTTGAAGTGCGCGAAGTTTCGGGCCTCACCGGTTTTCCCGAGATTCTGGACGGCCGGGTGAAGACCCTGCATCCGCGGATTCACGCCGGAATCCTGGCAGACCGCTTCCGGCAGGAGCATCTGCAAGCCCTGCGGGAACTGGGTATCGACCGCATCGACGTGGTGGCCGTGAATCTCTATCCTTTCCAACAAACATTGCAGAGAGGGGACGCCACGCCACAGGAGATCATCGAAAACATCGACATTGGTGGCCCCGCCCTGATCAGAGCGGCTGCCAAAAACCACCAGGGTGTGCTGGTGCTTACCGATCCGGAAGATTACCAGCCTACCCTCGAGCAACTGCGAGCCGGCGAAGTCAGCCCGGAATGGAGGATCCATCTGGCCCGCAAAGCATTCAGCCTGGTAAGCGCATACGACGCGCTGATTGCTTCCTATTTCTCTGGATTGGCGGCGGAAACGCATAGCCTGCCCGGAAGCTACTCGCTCGACTGCAAGCTGGACACGCGGCTCCGCTATGGCGAAAATCCCCATCAACAGGGAGGGTTCTACCTGTCCGCGGCTTGCCCCTGGCAATTTCTGCACGGCAAGGAGCTTTCCTACAACAACCATCTGGACATCGATTCCACCCTCCGTGGCTTGCGCCTGTTCCAAGCGCCCACGGTGGTCATCACCAAACACTGCAACCCCAGCGGCATAGGCAGCGCCGATAAACTGGCAGATGCCTGGGACAAAGCTTTCGCGGCTGATCCGCAGTCGCCCTATGGCGGGATAGTAGGAGTGAATCAGCCATTGGACTTGGAAACCGCACATAGGATCGACTCGATCTTCACCGAGATCATCCTGGCGCCGGAATACCAGCCCGGAGTGCTGGAACTGCTGCGCAAAAAGAAGAACCGCCGGCTGATCCGCTTTGCACCGGAAACTCTGTCCCGGCCCCAATCCCCCTGGGAGCTCAAGAACCTTTCGCATGGCTGGCTGCTGCAGGAGTGGGACCCCCAGACAGATGATCCCCAAAGCTGGACTGTGGTCACCACCAGACAACCTTCCGATCAGGAATTTAAAGCGCTTGGCTTTGCCTGGAAGGTGGTATCTCTGCTGCGCTCGAACGCGATCGCCATCACCGGGGCAGACCGGGTCTATGGCCTGGGCGGGGGCCAGACCAGCCGCATCGACTCCACCTGGCTGGCGCTCCACAAAGCGGCAAAGTTCGGCCACGATCTCAGCGGGGCGGTCTGCGCCTCAGACGGTTTCTTTCCTTTTCGGGATTCAGTGGACGAACTGCGGCGCCACAATATCCTGGCTGTGATCCAACCGGGCGGCTCCAAGGCCGATCCCGAAGTGATTCAAGCCTGCAACGAACTGGGAATGGCGATGGTCTTCACTGGCGTTCGCCACTTCCGGCATTGATTTTATTTGACAGAATATGAGCTTTGAAAAACCTAGTCTATTCCATGGCGCGGAGATGTGTCCGAGTTGGCTGAAGGAGCACGATTGGAAATCGTGTATACGTGCAAAACGCGTATCCTGGGTTCGAATCCCAGCGTCTCCGCCATCAATTTTTGCAATCGCTCAAACAACTTTCCACCATTTTTATACAAGGAGTTTTTAAATGAAAACCAGATCCATCGTTTTGATTGGATGCGGAGCTGTATTACTCATCTTTGTGCTGACTTTCTTCCTTGGCTTCATGATCGGGCTGCGTCCCCAGGCAAACAAGGTAAGTAAAGACAGTTGGCTGGTTCTGAACCCCAGTGGCAACGTGGCAGATTACAACGAGCTGCGCAACCAGGGACCCTTCTCTTTTGTGGGGCCCAGCGTTGACGATATCTGCGGCAGAATCCGCCATGCCTCCACAGATGGCAAGATCAAGGGCATCATCATCCGCCCCGGTTTTGCCCAAATCAACTTTTCCAACCTCAATGAGATCAACGCCGCGCTTGACGACTTCAAAAAGAGCGGAAAACCTGTTTACGCCCATGCCGAGATGCTGGATCAAAAGGATTATCTGCTGTGTGCCATGGCGGATACCGTCTATATGGACCCCTCCGCTTCCGGCGGGCTGATCCTGGAAGGGATAACGGCAAACATAATGTTCTACAAGGAAGCCCTGCAAAAGATCGGGGTCAAAATGCACGTGATGCAATCCGGCGAATTCAAAGGCGCAGGCGAACTCTACAACCGCACCTCGCTCAGTCCGGGAACGGAAGCCAATATGCGCCGCGTGTTCAAAAACCGTTACGACCTGCTGAAAAACCATATTGGCAAGTTGCGCGGATTGGATTCGCTGCGGGTGGCGGAAATCTTTGAACAGCGTCCCGACATGATAATCAATGCGGCTTCCGCTCAGCAATACGGATTGATCGATGGCGTTTCCAGTTGGGATCAGCTCAAACAAAAACTTGGCATCGAGGATGATGACAAGCTGGTCTCCCTGGAAGACTACAATGATCCCAAGATAGTGCCCGGCGGCCAGATAGCGTTGATCAACCTGAGCGGCAACATCGCCGCAGGCAGCGAACATAGCTTTGGCTTCGAACAAACGATCAGTGCCGCCAAGGTCGAAAAGATACTCCGGCAGGTCAAGCGCGACGGCGCCAAGGCGGTTGTCCTGCGCATCAACAGCCCCGGCGGTTCCGCGCTGGAATCTGAGCTTATCTATCAGAAACTAAAGCAGTTGGATATCCCCGTGGTGGTTTCCATGGGCGTCATGGCCGCCTCCGGCGGATATTACATCAGTTGCGGGGGCGATTACATCTTTGCCGATCCCTACACCATCACAGGTTCCATCGGGGTGATCATGGCGATACCTGAAGCGGTTGAACTGGGCAACAAACTGGGCATTGACAGCCAGACTATCAACTATGGAAAGTTTTCCGGCGGCGTCAGCATTTTCGAGAAATACGACCCCGAAATGCTCGCCTCGCTGGAGCGCAACTCCCAGAGCGTTTACACTGAATTCAAACAGCGGGTGATGACTGCCCGCAAGATCAGTTCCGAACAGATCGACGCCGTGGCGGAAGGCCGGATTTTCAGCGCCCAGGATGCCAAAGACATACACCTGATCGATGAAGTGGGCGGAATCCAGGCAGCCATCGACAAAGCTGCCAAACTGGCCAAGCTCACCAAATACGGCGTGAAAAAGTATCCTGCCAGGGTCGGCTTTTTCGAGCTGCTGAAACAGGGCAACCTCTTCAGGATGGTGGCTTCTGTGGTCCGCTCCGGCGATCTTAGCCTTCAGGAGCGGCTGCAGCAATATCTGCGCCAGACCATTGCAACCAACCAATGGCTCTATTTCTGCCCTTACAAAATGGATTGAGGCAGGTTAGCAAGATATGCAAAAACCCCCTGCCAACACCAAAAAAAACAGGTTTCACACCGAGATAATCGTCAACGTCCATCCTCTGGAAAAGCGCGTCGCCGTGCTGGAGGACAGCCGCTTGGTGGAACTCTTTGTGGAACGCAAGGACAAGCAGAACATAGTGGGGAACATCTACAAAGGCCATGTGAAGGATGTACTGCCCGGAATGGGCGCGGCTTTCATCGAGATCGGCCTGGAGCGCACGGCCTTCCTCCACTATTCGGATATTGTGACCGATTTTCTGGACATTTTTGAAAACGACAGGCAGCGCGCCCGCCTCAACCCCAAGGATTCTTCACAGATCGGCAATCTGCTCAAAGCCGGTCAGGAGATCGTGGTGCAAGTCCACAAAGGCCCGATCGGCTCCAAAGGCGCCCGCCTCACCGGCCAGATTTCCATCCCCGGCAAATACCTGGTGCTCTTTCCAAACAAGAGCAAGATCGCCATCTCCCGCAAGATCTACAACCAACACGAACGCTCCCGCATCCGCAACATCCTCAACAGCTTCAAAGACCCCAACATTGGCCTCATCGTCCGCACCGAAGCCGAAGGTTGCGATGAGGACGACCTGCGCACCGAATACAACGCCCTCGCCAAGACCTGGAAGCTCACCGAAAAGCAGATCAAATATGCCAAGGAACCAATCTGCGTATTTGAAGAGAACGCCCTGGAAAACTACCTTATCCGCGATCTCTTCGGCGAGCATGTGGACCGCCTGGTGATCGACGACAAAGCCTTTGCGCGCAGCATTGTCCGCCATCTGGAGGACTTTTCCCCCGAACTGATCAACAACGTTGAGATCTACAAGGAAGATTCGCCCATCTTTGACGCCTGGAGTATCGAGAAAAAGATCGAGACCATCTTCCACTCCCGCATTTACCTGCCAAGCGGCGGCAATATCAAGATAGAACACACCGAAGCCCTGGTCGCCATCGACATCAACACCGGCAGCTTCACCGGCAAGACCCACTATGAGGAAACCATCAAGCGCACCAATATAGAGGCCGCCGCGGAGGCCGCCCGCCAAATCCGGCTGCGCGACCTGAGCGGGGTGATCATCATCGACTTCATCGATATGGTGAGCGAGCAAAACAAGCAGGAAGTGCTGGACACCCTGAAGGCCGGATTGCGGCGTGACCGCGCCAAGAACAAGGTGTACAACTTCACCGAGCTGGGACTGGTGGAGATCACCCGCAAGAGGATGCGTTCCACCCTCATCGCCAATTATTCCAACACCTGCCCCACCTGCAACGGCAGCGGACGCGTGATCTCCCACGACGCCATGCTGATGCGCATCCACCGCTGGCTAAACCGCGCGGAGTATTTTGTGAAAAACTCCCGCCTGCGCATCGTGGTTCATCCCGATCTGCAGGATCATATCAGATTCAACAAAGAGTATTTTATGGCCTATCGTGATCAGATCGACATCGAAAGCGATCCCGAGATGCGCACCGACCAGTTCAAGGTCTTCAAGCTACCCTCCCAGGAGGATATCACCAGCAAATTCAGTTGATGCCGATTCGCTGTCCCTAAACCTGGATTGTTTGGAGTCCAAACCGGCTTCAGGACTGGCATAAGCATGAAACCCATATTGCCGGTTTGAACTCCAAACGCAAGCCGCATGGAGCTCAAGAGCCTTTCCAGGCTGCAAACTGCCACCAGGCGTGTAGGCTCATGGACTTCATGCGGAAAGAGAGACAATTGTGATAACGCAAGCGAAAGAGAACCATGCGGGATCACCTGCAAATCCACCCCTGCCGTTCGGTTCGCCGCGCAAGAAAAAGAACTTGACTCGAAATACCCAGATGACAATATTGCATCCAAGGCTCCAGCATTACATAGAGCGTGAGTGGTGGGGGATAGCAGATGCCCTCAACTAACCAGAGAAACAATGAGTTGGGTTCCACGCCAACATTGGGGACTCAACAATTAGTAGCTTATTCAAAAAGTTACGAGGATGAGGTGACAATATGAGGATGACGGTAAAAAAGTTCGCCGGCGTTATGTTTGTTATGTGTCTTGCTTTGGAGTTAGTTGCTCAAGTTGACAGCACCTTTGTGCGTTATTACAGCCCGACTTATGAAACCCACGTTTATTGGTATTCATTACCGACATCAAGTACTTATGCTGGCAACGTGTTCGAAAAATATGACGGTAATTTCGGAATGCAGATATTAGCTACATTCCATACTCCCCCTCCTGAGTGTCTATTTCTCCAGTCGCCCATAGCATCATACAATCGTAGTGGGGAGTACATTGATACTACCTTCGGGCCTTGTAATGGTGTCGATCTGATGCAAGGGTGTTATTCTCATATCATCAAGGATGGGTTTGGCGGTTACTTGGCTTTGGATTTCTTTGAGCACAGGATTCATAGATTAAACAGTAATTTGCAATATGTTGAGTGGGTTCCATTACAGGATGATACTGGAACTGGTATGGGAATCCGGGATTTAATCGTCGAAGATAATGGATTTGTAGTAGTGTCAAACTATCCAGATCGCAGAATAGCAAAGTACAGTTTTGAACTCAGTTGCTTATGGAATACATCATTAATTTCAAGTGAGCATCAACGCTTTAGGAAAATGAATGATGGATCATATATCATTTTATGGAGGCATAATCCCTACTTTCGAGTAATGAAAGTTTCATCAACGGGAGACAGTATCTGGGTAAAGCAAATTCAATGTGAAGTGGTCGATGATTTTATTGAGGTAAACAATAAGTTTTATGGCTTTAAATACGGTTCGGTAGACATCAACACAGGAGAACTGCGAATCTATGATTTTGGTGTTGATTTTGAAAACGAAATCCCGGGAGATCCGATTTTAGTCATACCTACCTATCGGTTACTAAATAGTTTTATATATGATTTGGATAAACTATTCAGTGTGATAAGGACAACGGATAATTGCATAATTCTGGCTGTTTCCACTCCTGCTGGAGAGATTTTCAAATTTGACAGTGATTTAAACCTGTTATGGAGCAGTAACGCCCTTCAAAATGAAAGGATTGGGATTGGGTTCCATCCCCTGACAGAGCTTGGGAATGGGGATTTTCTTTATTGCGCGACAGCTCGCAAGCATCCCAGACAACTTGCGCTGGTTAGGATAGATTCAAACGGTAACTACGTAGGCATTGAGGATGATACCGAACAAACACCTGCCCTCCCGGTGATCTCCGCATATCCCAATCCCTTTACCGGAGAGCTGAATGTGGAGCTAAAGAACAATACTGCCGGTGAAAACAAACTGGATATCTATAACATTAGGGGGCAATTGATTGAATCGAAATCTGTCCGGGGGTCAAATACCACCTGGACACCTCAAAACCTGGCAACGGGAGTGTATATACTAAGGCTTGTCAGCAACTGCAAAGTTCTTGACAGTAAAAGGGTCACATACATAAAATAGGATATTGAACGGTTTCCTGGGAAGCCAGGGTCGAGGGGTTCACGCAGATCAGCGCGGATAAAAGGCGCAGATTGCCGCGGAATAGCACGGATTGGTGTTATATTAATCTGACATTCTCTTGTAAAGTCCGTGGATTGGTGGAATGGTGAAGGAGGCCTTCGTGATGAGGTGGTGAGGTGGTATCGTGATGACGTGATGATAGAACGCGAATAACTGGATCGATAGGATATTTGAAGGTGGAAATGTGGAAAGGTTCCGAAACAAGTCCTCCAAGCTATATACTGTGTCATCCCGGGCTGTCGGGGTCCCCGCCGAAGCGCGTAGCGGTTTGGTGGGGTGACTTGACCCGGGATCCAGTCTTTTATAGAATGTTTGTAGTCCAAACCGGCTTCAGGACTGGCATAAACATGAAACCCATATTGCCGGTTTGAACTCCAAACGCAAGCCGCATGGAGCTCAAGAGCCTTTCCAGGCTGCAAACTGCCACCAGGCGTGTAGGCTCATGGACTTCATGCGGAAAGAGAGACAATTGTGATAACGCAAGCGAAAGAGAACCATGCGGGATCACCTGCAAATCCACCCCTGCCGTTCGGTTCGCCGCGCAAGAAAAAGAACTTGACTCGAAATACCCAGATGACAATATTGCATCCAAGGCTCCAGCATTACATAGAGCGTGAGTGGTGGGGGATAGCAGATGCCCTCAACTAACCAGAGAAACAATGAGTTGGGTTCCACGCCAACATTGGGGACTCAACAATTAGTAGCTTATTCAAAAAGTTACGAGGATGAGGTGACAATATGAGGATGACGGTAAAAAAGTTCGCCGGCGTTATGTTTGTTATGTGTCTTGCTTTGGAGTTAGTTGCTCAAGTTGACAGCACCTTTGTGCGTTATTACAGCCCGACTTATGAAACCCACGTTTATTGGTATTCATTACCGACATCAAGTACTTATGC
This sequence comes from Candidatus Cloacimonadota bacterium, assembly GCA_035450685.1. Lineage (GTDB taxonomy): Bacteria > Cloacimonadota > Cloacimonadia > Cloacimonadales > Cloacimonadaceae > Syntrophosphaera. The sequence continues at coordinate 30,354 of DAOTNF010000006.1, forward strand.
TGGCAACGTGTTCGAAAAATATGACGGTAATTTCGGAATGCAGATATTAGCTACATTCCATACTCCCCCTCCTGAGTGTCTATTTCTCCAGTCGCCCATAGCATCATACAATCGTAGTGGGGAGTACATTGATACTACCTTCGGGCCTTGTAATGGTGTCGATCTGATGCAAGGGTGTTATTCTCATATCATCAAGGATGGGTTTGGCGGTTACTTGGCTTTGGATTTCTTTGAGCACAGGATTCATAGATTAAACAGTAATTTGCAATATGTTGAGTGGGTTCCATTACAGGATGATACTGGAAATAATATGAGAATCCTGGATTTAATCGTCGAAGATAACGGGTTTGTAGCAGTAGCAAGATCAGGAGGTATCGTTATAGCAAGATTCAGTTATGATCTCACTTGCTTATGGAGTATGCCATTAACTGCTCATGCGCAAATAAGCATAAAGAAACTGGGTGATGGAGCTTATGTTAACATGTGGTGGTATAGTCCTCGTTTTCGAGTTATGAAAATATCTTCAACAGGAGATACTATCTGGACAAAGCAGCTTCAAGACGTTGATGTTGATGACTTTATAGAAGTCAACAATAAGTATTATGGTTTTAAAACTGTCTGGATCGACAACATAATAGGAGAACTGCGAATCTATGATTTTGGTGTTGATTTTGAAAACGAAAACCCGGGAGAGCCAATATTAGTAATGCCCACCTATCCTTTATATAATGAGCTGTATGGGTTGGGTAAACTATTCAATGTGATAAGGACAACGGATAACTGCATTATTCTGGCTGTTTCCACTCCTTCTGGAGAGATTTTCAAATTTGACAGTGATTTAAACCTGTTATGGAGCAGTAACGCCCTTCAAAATGAAAGGATTGGGATTGGGTTCCATCCCCTGACAGAGCTTGGGAATGGGGATTTTCTTTATTGCGCGACAGCTCGCAAGCATCCCAGACAACTTGCGCTGGTTAGGATAGATTCAAACGGTAACTACGTAGGCATTGAGGATGATACCGAACAAACACCTGCCCTCCCGGTGATCTCCGCATATCCCAATCCCTTTACCGGAGAGCTGAATGTGGAGCTAAAGAACAATACTGCCGGTGAAAACAAACTGGATATCTATAACATTAGGGGGCAATTGATTGAATCGAAATCTGTCCGGGGGTCAAATACCACCTGGACACCTCAAAACCTGGCAACGGGAGTGTATATACTAAGGCTTGTCAGCAACTGCAAAGTTCTTGACAGTAAAAGGGTCACATACATAAAATAGGATATTGAACGGTTTCCTGGGAAGCCAGGGTCGAGGGGTTCACGCAGATCAGCGCGGATAAAAGGCGCAGATTGCCGCGGAATAGCACGGATTGGTGTTATATTAATTTGCTTTCATCAAGCCTAATTTAAGGGCTGCCGAAGTCTGTTCGGCAGAGGCAACGGAGTTGCCTGTTTGGAAGAGACCTCCGGTCTCTGTGGCAAACGGCGCTATAGCAAGCGCCGCCACCTTGTACAGGCGGTCGCTGAACCGCCTTTCGGGGAACTTTTCTACCATTTCACCTTTCCACCTTTCCACCTATCATAGCACCTATATATTATAGAGGGATGGGCCTCATTTGCATCACCCTCTCCGGTGTGGGTCTTCCTGGGGTCAACCTTATAATTTATAAGGATGACCTAAGGATGATGGCTTAACAGCATGTGGCGCCAAAGGATAGGGGAATGGGGTGCAGGTGCGGAAACCAGGGTCAGGATAGCGGGAATTTGCGGGTTTGGCGCGGGCATCCTGGTGCGTTTCCTGGCTTTGCCATTGTTGCGGGCACTTGCTTTACCCGAGACTTTACGACTCTTTTCTATTGACAAAATCCGCATAAGAAATCTTGTTACATAGCAGTATAAAGCTTATAAGACACAAGCTCTGCATTCCCAAACTGGAGTAGATATGAAGATACTAATCACAGGTGGCGCCGGATTTATCGGCTCGCATCTGGCGGAACGGCTTTTGGCCGATGGACATCAGGTTGCCATCATCGACAACCTTTCCACCGGCAGCCTGGACAATATAGAAAGTTTCAAAGACAATGCCAATTTCCACTATACCATCGGCTCCATCCTCAGCCGCGAGCTGCTGGACAAGCTGATGGACGGCGTTGATCAGGTGTATCACCTGGCCGCGGCGGTGGGGGTGAAATACATCATCGAAAATCCGCTGCTTTCGCTCAAGACCAACATCGTGGGCACCGACAACGTTTTGGAACTGGCAAACAAGCACAAAGCCAAGGTGCTGATCACCTCCACCTCGGAAATCTACGGCAAAAGCGACCAAGTGCCCTTCAGGGAAGAAGACGACCGCCTGCTGGGCTCCACCCACATCAGCCGCTGGGGCTATTCCTGCAGCAAGGCCATCGACGAGTTCATGGCCCTGGCCTATTTCCGGGAAAAACGCCTGCCGGTGGTGATTGTGCGCTGTTTCAACACGGTGGGCCCGCGCCAGACAGGCCAGTATGGCATGGTGCTGCCCAAGTTCATCAAGGCGGCGTTGCTGGATCAGCCTCTGGTCGTCTATGGCAGCGGCAAGCAAACGCGCTGTTTCGCGGATGTTTCGGATGTTACCGATGCCTTTGTGAAGCTGATGAGTACGCCGGAATGTGTGGGCGAAATCTTCAACGTGGGCACCACGGAGTCCATCTCCATCGATGATCTGGCGCGCAAGGTCAAAAGCATCTGCCGCAGCAAAAGCCGCATCGATTACATGAGCTACGAAGAAGCTTTTGAAGAGGGATTTGAGGACATGATGAACCGCAAGCCCTCGCTGGACAAGATTTGCAAATTCATCGGTTACGATCCAAAGTATTCGTTGGATGACATTATCAAGCGAATGATAGAGTATTATGAAAACTAAGCTGCTGATTGCCCTGCTGCTGCTTGGCGTTACCCTGCTGAGCGCCCAACTGGAGTTGTTGAATCCCGCCCAGACTTACATTTCGGTGAGCGTGACCGGTTATGTGAAGAACCCCGGCGTCTATAAAATGACGCCCATGGACCGCTTGTCGGACGCTTTGGAAAAAGCCAGAAAGCCTTTTAACGAGCAGGTTCTGCCGATGCAGGCAGTCGTGGAGCCGAAAATCCCCAGCTCCCGCTTCCCGCTGGAAACCGGGGAGCAGGAAGAGCCGGATTACGATGCCCTGCAGGGGCTGCGCCGGGTGAAGGTCAGCCGGGGCGGCGGCGACTCCTATTACGACCTGCAAAAGTTCAGACTGACCGGAGATGCCAGCCAGAATCCACTGCTGCGCGATGGCGACGTTATCACGGTTTCCGCCCGGCAGAGCACCGTGTCGCTCACCGGCATGGTCTATCTGCCCGGGGAATATGAGTTTGTGCCGGGGGACAAGCTGTCGGACATCCTGTCGCTGGCGCAGGGCTTTACCCCGCAGGCCGATCTGGGCAAAATAGTCATCTACCGCTACCGGGATAACCTGGTGGATTTCGACAATCTGGCCATCGATCTGAACAATACCGACGCGTCCCAGGTGGCGTTGCAGGCCTTTGACCGGGTGATCGTGCCCCAGGATCTGGAAAAACGGCGGAGCTGGAAGATCACCGTGGACGGCAATGTGAAGGCTCCGGGCGAATACCTCGTGGGGGAGAGCACCACGCTCTACGACGTCCTGCTGATGTGCGGGGGGCCAAGCTCGCGGGGGGATTTGAGCAGAGCCGTGTATCTGAACGGCAGTTACAGCCTGCGCACCGATCCGGATTTTGAGCGCCTTAAAAGCCTCTACTATTCGCAGATGACGGTGATGGAATACCAATACATGCGCAACCGCCTGCGTCAGGTGCAGGGCAGATACAGCGTGGATGTGGCAAAACTGTGGGAAACACGGGGCAAAGAAGGCAATGTGACCCTGCGTGACGGAGATTACCTTTTTGTGCCGGAGCTTCTGCAGATGGTGGAGGTGAGCGGCCAGGTGGTGAATCCCGGCCTGGTTCCCTGGGTGCGGGGCAAAGATTACAGCTATTACATTCAACAAGCGGGTGGTTATACAAACAACCATCGGGTATTTGGCACGCGGATTATCTCCGCGGACAGCGGCAACTGGGTCAAACCCTCCAGGAAGCAGGCTCTGGAACCGGGAGACGTTATTTTCGTATCTGAAAAGAACGAACGCCAGTTCTGGACTGATTTTAAGGATTCAGTTGCCGTGGCAGCCTCGGTGCTGACCATCTTTGTGAGCGTCCGCGCGATCATAGCAAAATAATTTTAACAAGGAGTTATAGATTATGAAAGTCCCCATGCTGGACTTGGATGTTCAATATGAACCGTTGCTGCCGGCAATCCGGCAGGCAATCGAAAAGGTGTTTGCCTCCCACAAATATATCATGGGGCCCCAAGTGAAGGAACTGGAAGAAAAGATGCAGGAGTATCTGGGCGTCAAACACGCCATCGGCTGCGCTTCCGGAACGGATGCCCTGGTGCTGGCCGTGAAGGCCCTGGGCATCGGGGAAGGCGATGAGATCATCACCACCCCCTTCACCTTCTTTGCCACCGCTTCCTCGATCTGGAGAAACAACGCGCGGCCGCGCTTTGTGGATATCGATTCCAGAACCTTCAACCTTGATCCTGCCCTGATAGAGGCGGCAATCACCCCGCGCACCAAGGCCATCATGCCGGTGCATCTTTTCGGGCAATGCTCCGACATGACCGCGATCATGGAGATCGCCCGCAAACACAAGCTGGCGGTGATCGAAGACAACGCGCAGGGCATCGGCTGCACCTGGGATGGCAAAATGAGCTGTTCCTTTGGCGATATCGGCACCCTGTCCTTCTTTCCCAGTAAAAACCTGGGCGCGATGGGCGATGCCGGAATGTGCCTCACCAATTGCGACGATCTGGCCGCCAAGCTGCGCCAACTGAGGGTGCATGGCGAAAACCCCAAGTACTTTCACAAGTGGGTGGGGCTGAACAGCCGTTTGGACACCCTGCAGGCGGCTATCCTGAGCGTTAAGCTGGATGCCCTGGCAGGCTGGAGCGAAATGCGCCGCGCCAACGCGAGTTTCTACAACCGGCATCTGGCTTCCGTCCCCCAAATCCGCACGCCCTGGATCGATCCCCGGGCGGTGAGCATCTACAATCAATATACACTGGTCTGCGAAGACCGGGATGGCCTGAAGAAGCACTTGCAGTCCAAAGAGATAGGCTGCGCCATCTACTATCCGCTGCCGCTGCATCTGCAGGAATGCTTTGCCGAACTGGGCTATAAGGCCGGAGATCTGCCGGTGGCGGAGAAAATGTCTGCCAGCGTGCTTTCCATCCCTGTTTACCCGGAGATTTCCGATATTCAGAAACAGTATGTGTGCGATTCAATAGTAGAATATTATAGAGGCTGAGTTATGAAACTGATAGTTTGTATAAAACAAGTCCCCGATACCACGGAGATTAAGATCGATCCCGTCACCAACACCCTGGTGCGGGAGGGTGTGGAAAGCATCCTGAACCCTTTCGATGCCTATGCCATCGAAGAGGCAGTGCGCCTGAAAGAGCAGCACGGCGGCAACATCACCGCCATCTGCATGGGACCTCCCCAGGCCGAGGCAACGCTGCGTGAGGCGGTGTCTTTGGGAGTGGATGACATCATCCTGCTCTCCGACCGCAAGTTTGCCGGAGCGGATACCTGGGCAACCAGCTACACCCTGGCGGCGGCCATCCGCAAGCTGGAGGGGGCTGACCTCATCCTCACGGGGCAGCAAGCCATCGATGGCGATACAGCCCAGGTGGGGCCGGGCATCGCCGCCCATCTGAACATCCCCCAGACCTGCTTTGTGCGTAAGATCGAAGAGGTCAGTTCCTGCAATATCACCCTGCAAAGGCTGATGGAAGATGGCAGCGACCGCATCCGTATCAAGCTTCCTGCCGTGATCTCTGTGGTCAAGGAGATCAACACTCCCCGCCTGCCCTCCCTGCGTGGCAAACGCAACGCCAAGAGCGTGGAACTGAAGGTGTGGAACGCCGACGACCTTGGCCTGGACGAAAAGGACATCGGCCTCAATGGCTCACCCACCCAGGTGCTGAACATCTTTACCCCCAAACACGAGAAGCTCACCCAGAAATTTGAAGGGGATTCCGATGAAGCGGTGGAACTGATCGTGAAATCCCTGCACGACCTCACCAAGGGAACCTGAAGCGATGCTGAAATACCCGCAGATAAGCCCGGACATCGTGCAGTTCAACCTGTTTGGATTGGATCTGCATATCCGGTGGTATGGCTTCTTTTATGTGCTCAGCTTTATCATAGGATACATATTCTATCGCCGCATGCTAAAGATCAGAGGCCTGCATCTTTCCAAAGAGCATTACGAGGGGCTGATCTTTGCCATCATGCTGGGTGTGGTGCTGGGCGGCAGGCTTGGCTATATCCTGTTTTACAACCTGCCCTACTATCTGCGGTATCCTCTGGAAATCTTTAGCGTTTGGGAAGGGGGAATGTCTTTCCACGGCGGAGCTTTGGGCGTGATCATCGCCGGCTGGGTCTATCTCAGGAAGCATAAACTCAGTTTCTATCCCCTGGCTGACGCCGCCATGCCTTTGGTCGCCATCGGCCTGGGCCTGGGACGCCTGGGCAACTTCATCAACGGCGAATTGTGGGGCAATGTGACCACTGTGCCTTGGGGAATGGTCTTTCCCGGGGCGGGTGATCTGCCCCGGCACCCCACTCAGCTCTATGAGTTCTTCCTTGAGGGGGTGGTGCTGTTCATCGTCACCTATCTGATTCTCAGGCGCTGCAAGAAGGATGGCATGGGTTTTTGGAGCTTCATCGGCCTCTATGGGGTGTTTCGCTTCCTGATCGAGTTTGTGCGCGAACCGGATGATCTGGATGTTTACCGCAAATATGGTTACTTTCTGGGCTTCATGACCATCGGGCAGATACTCAGCCTGCTCATGATCATAGCCGCGGCCATCGGCATCTGGAGCCTCTATCGACAAAAACCGGAGTCTAATGAATGAAAACCAAGCTTTGCCTGATCGTATCCCTGCTTTTGGCGGCGCTGCTGCTGAGCTCCTGCGCTACTTTCAGGGTTCCCACTCCGCAGGACATCCTGCGGGCGGAACTGCTCAAGTGGAAAAACTTCTCTGCGGAAGGCGTGATGGAAGTCAACTACTCCTTCATCTCTCTGCGCAAGATGTTTTCCGTGAACAAGACGGGCGACGAATTCCGGCTGGATATGCTGGATGGAGGCATCATGGGCATCAATCCCGAGCCACTGATGAGCCTTTACATGGGGCCTTATCTTTCCTTGAAGATACCGATCTATCCCGATCTGGAGCAGATCGCCGCCAGCCTGGACATCCAGAGCAATCCCCTGGCCTTCCTCAAAGATACCGATGGCATCGTATCCCGCTATGGAAACGAGATCATTGCCAACCACAAGGTTAGCATCGGCGATGCCGACCTGAGCTTCAACGACCGTCTGCAGCTCACCCGCATCGACATCAAGGACATGGACAGCTACCTTGAAGTGGCCTACAGCAAAAAAGGCGATCCGGACATAGTGGCTTTTAACCTGGAAAACAAAGCCAGCCTGAAACTTTTTGTGGACAGCATCAGCTACGGACAGGCGGCGGTAAGCCCCTTGCCCAAAAGCCAGCCCGCTCCCCTGAGTGACGATCTGCTCAAACTCATGGACAAACTTTTATCCCCGCGAGGAAAATAACAGCCATGATCAGCCGCTACACCCTGCCCGAAATGGAACGCATCTGGACCCAGGAGTACCGCTATGAATGCTGGCTGGAAGTGGAACTGGCCGCCGCGCGCGCCATGCACGACCTGGGCATCATTCCCGATGCCGACTGGGAAAACATCTCCGGCAAAGCCGACTTCAACAGCGAACGGATTGACGAGATAGAGGCGGTCACCCGTCACGACGTAATCGCTTTCCTGACCAATGTGGCGGAAAACGTGGGCGAGAGCGCCCGCTGGATACATTTTGGCCTCACTTCCTCGGATGTGCTGGATACCGCCACAGCCTTGCAGCTCAGACAGGCGGGAGAACTGATCCTGGCGGAGCTGAACCGCCTGGGCGAGACCCTGAAGCTCAAAGCCCGCCAATACCGCAACACCCTCTGCATGGGGCGCTCCCACGGCATCCACGCCGAACCAACCAGCTTTGGCCTCAAGTTTGCCCTCTGGTATGAGGAGACCCAGCGCAACATCCAGCGCCTGCAGGCAGCCATCGCGACGGTCTCGGTGGGCCAGTTCAGCGGCGCGGTTGGCAATTTTGCCCATCTGGATCCCCAGGTGGAGGAACTGGCCTGCAAATATCTGGATTTGGAGCCTGTGAAGGTTTCCACCCAGGTGATCCAGCGTGACCGGCATGCCAGCTTTTTGTGTGAACTTGCCCTGATCGGATCGCTCTTGGAGAAGATCGGCATGGAGGTCAGGCATCTGCAGCGCACCGAGGTGCAGGAAGCGGAAGAAAACTTTGGCAAGGGCCAGAAAGGCAGCTCCGCCATGCCCCATAAGCGCAATCCCATCATCAGCGAACAGCTTTGCGGCCTGGCACGTGTCCTGCGCTCCAACGCCCTGGCAGCCATGGAAAACAACGCCCTCTGGCACGAGCGCGACATCTCCCACTCCAGCGTGGAACGGGTGATCCTGCCCGATTCCTGCATCCTGGCCCACTACATGCTTTCCAAAGCCTGCGGCCTGATCAATAACCTGGTGGTCTATCCCCAGAACATGCAGGCAAATCTCGAACTCACCAATGGCCTCGTTTTTTCCCAGGCCCTGCTCCTGCATCTCACTCAAAAGGGGCTTTCCCGGGAAAAGGCCTACGAACTGGTCCAATCCAACGCCATGCGCTGCTTTGAGACCGGCAAGCCATTCATCCAATACGTCCTGGCGGACGAGCGCATCACCAGCCTTTTGCCCGCCGCCGAGATCAAAGACATTTTCGATTACGACCGGTATCTGCGCAATGTGGATGCCATCCTGAAGCGCTGTGGAATCATCTGAGCGCCCAACCCCCGAACGCAGATTTCTGCAAGGAGAAGTCATGAAGACCATTATAAGCGCCCTGATCCTGCTGGCCATTCTGCTGCCGGCGGCATTGATCGCGGAAACACACTCCATCAAAGGATTGTGGTTCGATGAAAATAAAACCAGCAAGATCGAAATCTACCAAAGCAATGCTGGCAAATACTACGGCAAGATTAACTGGCTCAAAGCGCCTAACGACGCCAAAGGCAAGCCCCTCACCGACAAAGAGAATCCCGATCCCAAGCTGCGCAACCGCCCCCTGATCGATCTCGTGATTCTGAGCGGACTGGTGGACAAGGGCGGCAACAAATACACCAACGGCACCATCTACGACCCCGAATCCGGCAAAACCTATTCCTGCAGAGGCGAGCTGACCAGCGAGAACGTGCTCAAACTGCGCGGCTATATCGGTTTGCCGACCCTGGGTAGGTCAACGGTCTGGACCAGAGCCAACAAATAAAGACATCGACTGCCGCCGTTTGCACGGAGCCAGCAAGCTCCGAAACAGCGCAGGGAGGATAGTATGCCCGCTAAAACCAGCCAGTATCTGCTTTCCGATCCCGTCAGCCTGAGACGGATCAAGCTGCTCCAGTTTCGCAGCCAGGTGCCTGCCCTGCTACTTTTGCTGCTGGCTCTGGCGCTCAACTACATCTTTCCCTCCGCCAACCTCTACAAACTGGCGCTGCTGCTGGCCATCGTGGCTGTCGCCTGGTTCCTCTACCTCGGGTTTTGCTATCGCTACAGGCAGCGCATCCCCATCCCGCCCGAGGCTTCACTGGTCTCGCCGGTGCAGGGCAATATTCGCTCCGTGCAAGGCAACGGCGACATCACCCTGGTAAACATCCGCAAGATGGTGTTGGACAGCGTTGAGATACGCAGCCCCCACCAGGATTGCACCCTGGAGGACGGCGTGCTGCACCTGTCCTCGGCAGCGGGAAAGATCAGTTTCCGCTTCAATATCTCCAGGGTCATTTGGTTTAACGATCCCGACTTCAGCACGGGCAACATCATCGGAATGGCCGTGGGAGCGGGAAACTGCACCATCACCCTGCCCGGCAGCCTGGAACTGGACCTCAAGCCCGGGCAGGCGTTGGATGCCGGGAGTCCCATCATCCCCAATCTGCTGGAAGCGGCTGTGAAAACCAGGCAGGAGCGCCAGGTGGTTTTGGAAGCGCTGGCTGATTTTGATGAGGAAAGCACCGAAAGCTGAACAGGGAGGATATTTGCGAAGTAATGCTTTATTGATTGTGCTGTTACTGGTTATTGCCGGAGTTGCGCTTGTCTCCGCGGGTTCCGTTGTTCACGACACAGTTGATGACCCTGAACTGGCCGAGGCTTCGGGACTGGCTTCCAGCCTGCTCACCCCCGGTATCCTTTACACCCACAACGATTCCGGCGGCGCTCCCACCGTCTATACCCTCAACCGCCGCGGCCTGGTGCCTGCCAGGATCAAACTGAAAGGCGTCACCAACCGCGACTGGGAAGACATTGCCGTGGCCCGCGATCCACGCACCCAAAAGCCCTGTGTGTATGTGGGCGATATCGGCGACAACAACGCGCGCTACAACTCTGTTTTCGTCTATCGCTTTGAGGAAATTCCCCTGGAAGATACGCTGATGAGCGTGTCCAGGATTGATAAATATGAGATCGTTTACGAGGATGGCCCCCGGGACGCCGAAGCCCTGCTGGTGGATCCCCGCAGCGGCGACATCTGCATCATCAGCAAACGCGAAGAGCAGGTGGGAGTCTATCTGGTTCCCTATCCCCAATCCACCGATAAGGTGAACCAGGCCAAAAAGATCGCCACCCTTCCTTATAGCTGGGTGACCGCGGCGGACATCTCCCCCAATGGAAAGTATATCCTGGTAAAGACTTATACAAACATCTACCGCTATAAAAGATCAGGTTCGCAAACGCTTGCCCAGGCTTTCGCGAAAAAGCCCAAAACCATGCCCTACAAGCTCGAACAGCAGGGCGAGGCCGTGGCCTGGGACCACAAGGGCAAAGGCTACTTCACCCTCAGCGAAAGGGTGGGCAGCACACCCGCGGAACTTTATTACTACAAATAGCCCGGCAGTTCAAACAGGTTTGGGACAGTTCGCCTGACCCGCTTTTCCGGGAGGGGCGAAGGACTGTCCATATTCGGCTGGCGTAGCACCAATTATTAGTGGGGGGACACTTTTTTATTGGGAGTAATAGACATCCATGTGTGATAAAGCAAGCGATATGTTATTGGCGGACAAACTTCAACGCGCCCTCATTTGCAACATGACCCCAGGCGTGGGTTAACCTTGGGTCAACCTTATAATTTATAAGGATGACCTAAGGATGATGGCCTGAATTTTTTTAGCCTCAAATGGCAGGGATATGGGAAAGAGATTGGGGTGACCCAGTCTTACAAGTGGGGGTAGCGGTATGCAAATCCGGCTATTACTGTCCATAACATAGTGTGCTTCTGATATTGTTTCAAGATCTGTAAAAAAGGGGAGGAACGCTTCCTCCCCCGTGTCGTATGTATCGGATATCAGGTTTAGAACAGGGAGTAGCTGAAGCCCAGGCCGAGGATTTCCTTCCATTGCACCTTGTTGTTGACCTGCTTGTCCCTGTCATAGACGATGTCAAAGGAAAGGTTGGCGCTCAAGAGGCCAAAAAGCTTGGTGGAGAGCATGTTTTCCCAGCGGTAGTCGGTTTCTTTCCAGTAGCCGTTGGGGTCTTTTTTGCTGTTGAAGATGGCCTGATACACAGACAGCCTGGAATTGTAACTGGCTGCCGCGTCGCCAAATATCTTTTTGAATTCCGCGACTGCTTCCGCGCCGCCGTCCACAGGGGTCACATCCAGCTTGCGGTCCACATTCTCGCGGATTGCCGCGCCCAGGCGCAGCGAGAGCTTGGTTTTGTCCCCGTTGATGATGGATTTCATGATACCGGCGGATTCGGTGAACAGCATGGGGTTCACATAGTATTTCTTTGCGCCGCTTTCGTCCACAAATTGTGATTCCATCCTCAGCGCCATGTAAGGGTCCACGAAGGATTTGAGGGTGAATCTGAACAGGGATTCGAAGTCGATCTTGTCGGTGGATTTTTGGCCGCTGCCCCATTCCACTTCGCCGTCGCCGTCGATGTCGCCCTTTTCCTGATGGGTCTGGCCAAAGGCGAGTTTGAGGGTGTTTTTATAGTTCAGCCACTCTTTCATCTGCTTCTGGGCAGTGGTGTTGGATTGAGCCACCCAGGTGACGGTGCTCTTCTCGGAGCCGCTCCAGTTGTCGGAGTAGATGCCCTGGGTGAGGTTGACCAGGATGTCCGAATCCAGTTCCCAGCCTTTTGCGGAAAGCAGGGACAGGCTGAATGCCACGAGGAAAAGCAGGGTGAGTTTTGCGAGTTTCATCTTTCTTTATCTCCTTATCTTATAATCTGCTTAGGCCCAGATGCCAGCTTCGTTGAAGGCGAGCTTTATCTTTTCCAGCAGAGCGGATTGCACGGCTCCCAAATCGGCATTGTTGACATGGGCGGCGATGCTGTATTTGACCTCCGCGGCGCTGGCGTCGGTGATGGCTACTTCAGGGGCGGGGTCTTTGAGGATGCGGGTTTCGGCGTTGATGATCCCCTTGATCAGATCACGGGCCTTGTTCATGTCTGTGTTGCCAGGCACCGCCACGCTCAGTTCCACCTTGCGGGTTGGCATGGCGGAGAAGTTGGTGATGGCTCCGCCCACGATGGCGCTGTTTGGCACGATGATCTTTTTGTTGTCGCTGGTAAGGATGGTGGTGCTGATGATCCCGATTTCATGCACGGTTCCGGCCTGGCCGCCGGCGATCACGGAGTCCCCGATCTTGAAGGGACGCAGCCCGATCAGCATCACGCCGGAGGCAAATTGGGACAGCGTGCCCTGCATGGACATACCGATGGCCAAAACGGCGGCGCTGACGATCACCATGAAGGAGGAGGTTTTGACCCCCAGGACGCTAAGCGCGGTCAGCACCACGATCAGCAGCATGAGGGCGTAAAGGATGTTGCTAACAAAGCTGGCGATGGTCACATCAGACTTGCGGTGCACCATCATCTTGCGGATGCCTCCGGCGATGAGGCCGGCGATCCATTTGCCGATGAAGAAGATCAGTAAAGCGATGATGAGCTTTATTCCATAAACCTGGACGAACTTGAGTACCTTGTCCCAGAACTCGGGCCTGGCCAATTCCTCCGCTTTGGCGGCGGTGTTGGCGATTACGGTATCAGCTTGCAATAGAATAGGCATAGTTTACTCCATTTTTAAGGCCAGTGGCCTGTTTGTTTCGTCAATGATCCGGCATATAGATATGCCATGATTCACGTTTGACATATAAATCATTATAACTTGTTTAGATACAGATGGCAACAAATATTTACAAAACAATAACTGCAGCAAGCAGATTGGTTGCTGCAAGTCCCTCAGCCCAGAAGATGCCCTGACCGCTGTCAGCCTGCCAGATGAAGAGGGAAAAGGACGCCGGTTGCAGCCGGCGTCATCGTTGCTTATAACTCGGGATAAAGCGGGAACTTATCGGTAAGATTCCTCACCTCGGCCTTCATGGCAGCCAGGTATTCTTCGTTTTCATGGTTGTCGCGCACTCTCTTGATAAAGCTGGCGATCAGCTTCATCTCGGCTTCGCCCATGCCGCGGGTGGTCACGGAGGGGGTGCCCAGGCGCACGCCGCTGGCCACAAAGGGGCTGCGGGTGTCGAAGGGGACGGTGTTCTTGTTGGCGGTGATGCCTGCCTTGTCGAGGGCTTCCTCCATCTTCTTGCCGCTGGGGCCGCCTTCTTCTTCGGTGCCCATATTCAGCAGCATCAGATGGGTGTCCGTGCCGCCGGAGACGAGCTTGAACCCGCCTTCCAACAAGCCTTTTGCCAAGGCCTGGGCGTTGTCGACCACCTTCTGCTGATAGGTCTTGAAAGAGGGTTGCAGGGCTTCATGGAAGGCTGCTGCCTTACCGGCGATGGCGTGCATCAGGGGGCCGCCCTGGATGCCAGGAAACACCTTGCCGTCGATCTCTTTGGCATACTGTTCCTTGCAGAGGACGATGCCAGCCCGGGGGCCGCGCAGGGTCTTGTGGGTGGTGGAGGTCACCACATCCGCGTAGGGAACGGGGTTCATGTGCAGTCCGGCGGCGACCAGTCCGGCGATGTGAGCCATATCCACCATGAGCTTGGCGCCCACCTTGTCGGCGATCTCGCGGAAGCGGGCGAAGTCCATCTTGCGGGGATAGGCGGAAGCGCCCGCCAGGATCATCTGGGGCTTGTGTTCCAGCGCCATCTTTTCCAGTTCGTCATAGTCGAACTGTTCGGTGTTTTTATCCACCTGATAGTGGATGATATTATAGAACTGGCCGCTGAATGAGAGGGGATGGCCGTGGGTGAGGTGTCCGCCGTGCGCAAGTTCCAAAGACAGTATTGTATCTCCCGGTTTGACCAGGGTAAAATAGGCGGCCATATTAGCCTGGGAGCCGCTGTGGGGCTGGACGTTGGCATGTTCCGCGCCGAAGAGCTGCTTGGCGCGTTCGATGGCGAGGCGTTCCACATCGTCGATATACTCGCAACCGCCGTAGTAGCGGCCATACAGCTTATAGTTGATCTGGCCGGTCTTTTTGCTCCAGCGATAGGGGTAGCCTTCGGCATACTTGTTGGTTAGCACGCTGCCCTGGGCTTCCATCACAGCCAGGGAGGTAAAGTTTTCCGAGGCGATGAGTTCGAGGTTTTCGCGTTGCCGCTTTAGTTCCGCAGCCATTGCCGCGTAGAGTTCAGGATCTTGCATTTGGATGTGTTTCACAAGGATTCTCCTTCTATGTTCTTGATTTTTTGAATTCTCTTTTGATGCCGGCCTCCTTCAAAGCTGGTTTCCAGCCAGGCCTGGACTATCTCCAGGGCATAGGGGACGGCGGTGAATCTGCCCGCCAGGCAAAGGACGTTGGCATCGTTGTGCAGCCTGGACAGCCGCGCAACATCTGTGCAGCAGCAGAGGGCAGCCCTGATGCCGGGTATCTTGTTGGCCACGATGCTCATTCCGATGCCGCTTCCGCAGACCAGGATACCCAGTTCCGCCTTGCCCGAGGCTACCGCTTTGGCGGCGGCGCTTCCAGTGTCGGGGTAATCGACCGAAGCGGTCGATGGCGCCCCAAAATCTAAAAACTCATGTTGGGGGAATGCCGCTTTGATGGCTTCCTTGAGCTCAAAGCCGGCGTGGTCGGAGGCTATTGCCAGTATCATTGTTCACCTGCCATCAGGCATGCCAGGGCGATGCAGTAATATTTTGAAGCCGCGCTCTCACTGCGGCTCATCACGATCACGGGCTTTTCCGTGCCCTGGATAAGGCCGCCCAGTTCGCCCTGGGCAAAGAGCATCAAGCCTTTGTAGAAACTGTTGGCGCTGGCCAGATCGGGAAAGATCAGCACATCCGCCTCTCCCGCGATGGGGCTGTGTACCCCCTTCACCTCTCCGGCGGAGGGATCGCATGCCAGAAAGACATCCAGCGGGCCGTCAACCACGCAGTTCCTGATCTGTCCCCGCTCCGCCATTTTGGCGAGCATAGCGCATTCCTCGGTATCCGCAAGATTGGCGGAAACCTTTTCCGAAGCCGCGATCAGCGCCACCTTTGGTTTGGCGATGCCAAAACGGTGCGCCATGCGCACGCTGTAGTTGATCATGGCAACCTTCTGCGCCAGATCGGGTTGCGGAAGCACCGCCGTGTCGCTTATAAAAAGCAGCTTGGAATAGCGGGGCAGCTCCAGGGCGCAAACATAGCTCATCACCGCCTTGGGCGGCAGGAGGCCATGTTCCTTGTTCAATACGGCTTTCAGGAACTTGTCGGTGCCGATCAGCCCTTTCATCAGGGCGTCCGCCTGTCCGGATTTGACCATTGCCACCGCCTGCCTGGCTGCCTCGGTTTCCTCCGGCACGTCCAGGATTTCAAACCTGGCGCTGTCCAGTTCCAGTTCCGCGCAGACCGCTTTGATCTTTGCGCCGGAACCCAGCAGGATGGCGTGGACAAAGCCCTCCTCCACAGCCCTTGATAGGGATGCAAGGGTGTTGGAGTCCTCGGCGGCGGCCACGGCGATGCGCGTTTTACGTCCCATGCCGCGCACGTGGTCAGCCATCTGTTGCAGAGACTTGATTTCGGTCATTGTGTTATCCTCTGGCTCAGGCCAGCAGCGCCGCCAGGGCGATGGAATAGAGTTTAGATTGCTCGCTGTCGCCCCGGGAGGTGAGCACGCAAGGCACC
This sequence comes from Candidatus Cloacimonadota bacterium, assembly GCA_035450685.1. Lineage (GTDB taxonomy): Bacteria > Cloacimonadota > Cloacimonadia > Cloacimonadales > Cloacimonadaceae > Syntrophosphaera. The sequence continues at coordinate 46,643 of DAOTNF010000006.1, forward strand.
CGGGCGCCCATCACGATGGCGCAGAGCTCGCCTTTCATCAGCTTGACGATCGATTTGTAGAAAGTGTTTCCAGCTTCGATATTGGGGAAGAGGATGCAGTCGGCGTCTCCGCAGACCTCGCTCTTGATGCCTTTGATGCGCGCGCTTTCCGAATCCACGATCAGGTCAAAGCCCAGCGGGCCTTCCACGACCGCTCCTTTGATCTGTCCGCGTTGCGCCATTTTGGCGATCAGGGCGCCTTCCGCGCAGGAGGGGATCTTGGGCAGGGTCTGTTCGGAAGCTGCCTGAATTCCTACCTTGGGATTTTTTATGCCCAGAAAATGGGCTACCCTGATCAGATAGTTGGTGATCGCCACCTTTTGTGCCAAATCCGGCAGCGGGATGATGGCCACATCGCCAAAGATAAGCAGTTTGTGATAGGTGGGCACCTCAGCCACCGTTACGTGTGAGAGGATGGCGCCTTTATCCATCAGGCCTTTTTCCTTGTTCAGGATGGCCCGCATGTAGCGGTCGGTGCTCAGCAGCCCCTTCATCAGGAAGTCGCCTTCCCCGGCGTTGATCATATCGACCGCCTTGGCTGCCGCGCTCAAATCGTTGTCCACCTGAACTATGCGGAAGCAGGAGGGATCGATCCCCTCCTCGGCGCACACCTTCTTGATCAGGGCTTCATCGCCCACCAGTATTCCCTCGATCAGATCCATCTCCACCGCCTGATGCACGGCGCAAATGGTGTGGGCGTCCACTGCCCAGGCCGCCACCAAACGCTTGTTCGGCCGCGGCTTTAAGATTTCGAACATTTGGTCAAGCTTGCTAATCTGCATCTTTACTCCATCTATATTGTTTTTTACTTTTATTCATGGTCATCTGGCCTGGACTGCCCGGGCAGCTTCACCTTGGGAGCTTTGCTCAGCGTCAGGCTGTCCTGCCAGCAAATCCCGCCTGCCGGAAGCTTAACCAACTCCAGAGACAGCGCAAAGCAGCGCATCCGTTTCTCCCGCCGGCAATTAAGACTGCCTTGCAGGATGTATTCGGCTCCGCTTTCCTCAGCCAATTCTCTGAAAAAGCTGCTGTCCGCTTGGGCGGTATCGACACCCGCGGTGTCGCGCAAACGTGCCAGCCTGAACCCGGCGGTGAACAGAAGTTCGCGCTCCAGTTCCTCCCGCAGGCCAGCCATCCCGCCATAAGGCGAGCACTGGTCTTCCAGGCTGCCGATCAAGAGCAGCGGAGGGCGGGTTTTTCCAGAGAAATACTCTGCCAGCCAGTCTCCAGCCGCAAGCCTGGAAACTGCAGTCTGAGCCGCCCAGCGCGCGTCCTCCGCCTCCCATTGGTTCAGCCGGGTGCGCGCGCAACCTGCCAAACTGGCTAAAACGGCCAGGATAAGCAGCGCTTTTCTCATTGTTCATCTCCAGGGTTTGAGCTTATTGCATCAGCAGGTGCAAAGGGAAACCAGCTTAAAATGTTGCACAGTTTGCCTAAATGATGTATTTCTCAAAGGGTTTTGATATTTGTCAAGTCCAATCTGTCCTTTCCTTTGCTGGTATTGGTTTTTTGGCCTCTTTCAAACTGTGGGGATTGATTGGGATTGGAAGCAGAAAACGGGTTCATTTTCAAAGACGCTTTTTCAGAACGGCATACAAATGCAGTTGGATGCGGACTAAAAATTTCCAGCTTGTTTCCGCCCTCATACCTTGATCGCTGATTGACCGCTTATTGATCGCCGGGCAATCGCCGCGCTGGAAATCAATCAGCGGTCAACGGGCGATCAATGGGACATGAGATCAGGAGGGAGTTTAGGCTGCTTTCAATACTTGCCTCTCAGAACGAAATATGCCAAAATACACGATATTCCTTCATAGCTCCCTCCCTTGCTGCTACAGCGTTTGGTGCCATCATCCTTAGGTCATCCCTCACCGGGTTAAGGATGACCCCAGAAAGACAAAGACTTAGCTGCCTCGCGCGCGCGAGGGCGACACAGAAAATGTGCCCACCGAAGAGCCGGTTCCACCAAGTGCCTGTTTATCCGGCCGGCATATCTATCTTTCAGATAGGCAGATGCTTGGGCACAGTCCGGTAATCGATGAATTCTTTACAAACTTGTTGTGGAGTTAGTTCATCCAACCTGTTTGCAAGGGAACCGTTTTTTTGCTTGTCAGAACTACGGGCTCTGGTTTTTGTGAAATAAACTTGCGCAAAAGGAGTAACTTATGGTCTCGATAGGAGTTATCGTCGGACTCGCCATTGCGATCTTTGCCATCACAGTGATTTCCAGAGGCATAATCGTGGTGCGCCAGGCTGAAGTCGTTATCGTGGAACGTCTGGGTAAGTATTACAAGACCCTGGATTCCGGCATTCATATCATCGTTCCCATATTCGACAAGATTCGCCCCATCCACTGGCGTTACAACAAGGCTGACTATCGTGGCAACACGGTGGTGATCCAGCGCCAGGAAAACCGCATTGACCTGCGCGAGACGGTTTACGACTTCCCGCGCCAGAACGTGATCACCAGCGACAACGTTTCCATCAATATCAACGCCCTGCTCTACTTTCAGGTCACCGACCCCTACAAGGCGGTCTATGAGATCGGAAACCTCCCGGAAGCCATCGAAAAGCTCACCCAAACCTCTCTGCGTAACGTCATCGGCGAGCTAACCCTGGATTTTACCCTCACCTCCCGCGACACCATCAACGCCAAACTGCGCGACATCCTGGATGATGCCACGGACAAGTGGGGTGTGAAGGTTAACCGCGTGGAATTGCAGGAGATATTGCCTCCGGAAGAAATCCGCACCGCGATGGAAAAAGAGATGCGCGCCGAACGCGACAAACGCGCCAAGATCCTGCAGGCGGATGGAGAACGCGAATATCAGATCCGCGTGGCAGACGGCGAAAAGACCGCCAAGATCACCCGCGCCGATGGCGAAGCCCAGGCCAAACTGCTGGTTGCTGAGGCCGAGCGCAAGTCCATCGAACTGATTGCCGAGGCCGTCAAAGGTTCCGGCACCGATCCCGCCCAGTATCTGGTAGCCCTCAAATATGTGGCGGCCTTTCAGGAAGTGACCAAACAGGGCGACAAAACAGTCGTGGTTCCCTACGAATCATCGGCTCTGCTCGGCTCAGTAAAAACCCTTGCGAACATTTTCAAAGAATAGAATACAACTAAGGAGTAACGCAATAATGTCATCAATCATTCATATTTACGGACGCGAAATACTGGATTCACGCGGCAATCCCACCGTGGAAGCCGATCTGCACCTGGAAAGCGGTGTGATTACCAGGGCTGGAGTGCCCAGCGGCGCATCAACCGGAGAACGGGAAGCGATCGAATTGCGCGATGGGGACAAATCCCGCTATGGCGGCAAAGGCACCCTGAAAGCCGTGCAAAACATCAATGATAAGATCGCCCCCGCCCTCATCGGCATGGAATCCACCGCCCAGTCACATCTTGATCATGCCATGCTGGATATAGACGGAACGCCGAACAAGGCCAGGCTGGGAGCGAACGCCATCCTCGCCGTTTCCATGGCCGCCGCCCGCGCCAGCGCCATCGAGCTTGACCTCCCCCTCTACCGCTATCTTGGGGGCGTGAACGCCTGCACCCTGCCCGTCCCGATGAGCAACATCATCAATGGCGGCGCGCATGCCGACAACAACGTGGACATCCAGGAATTCATGATCATGCCCCTTGGCGCCAACAGCTTCAGGGAAGCTATCCGCATGAATGCCGAGACCTTCCATGCCCTCAGAGCCATCCTCATCAAACGCGGACTGGCCACAGGCGTGGGTGACGAAGGCGGTTTCGCGCCGAATCTGGATTCCAATGAAGCGGCTCTGGAAGTGATCGTGGAAGCCATCACCGCCGCCGGATACAAGCCCGGCCAGGACATCTATATCGCCCTGGACGCCGCGGCCTCCAGCTTCTGGAAAGACGGCAAATACGTCTTTGAAGGAAAAGAGATGAACAGCGACGCGATGATCGCCTATTATGAGATGATTGTGGAAAAGTATCCCATCGTCTCTCTGGAAGACGGCCTGGCAGAAAACGACTGGGATGGCTGGAAGCAGCTCAACGCCAGACTGGGTAACAAGATCCAGATCGTGGGCGACGACCTCCTGGTCACCAATCCCCAGTTCATCAAGCGCGGCATCGCGGAAAAGGCCGCCAACAGCGTCCTGATCAAACTCAACCAGATCGGAACCGTTTCCGAGACCATCGAGGCCATCAACATGGCGCATAAAGCCGGTTGGACCTGCGTTGTCTCACACCGCAGCGGCGAAACCGGAGACACCTTCATCGCCGATTTGGCCGTGGCTCTCAATACCGGCCAGATCAAGACCGGCTCGATCTCCCGCAGCGAAAGGGTGGACAAATACAACCAGCTTCTGCGCATCGAGGAAGAATTGGGAGTGTCCGCCGTTTATCCCGGCAAAGCCGTGATCAAACAGCTTGGCTGAAAAGCCTGATAATACATGCCAAAACACAGGCGGGAGCAATCCCGCCTTTTGTTTGCCCTCCTGCCAGAGCCGCGTTTCCTGCCCTTGTTACGCGGGAACCGCAGAGTAGCGGTAAAACTCAGCCGGAGCTGCCTTTCCTGCTTGCTTTGCCGGTGCTTTGGGTTAGTTTGTATAATATGCTTTCATTCGATATCTGAAAAAGACAAGGAGCAGAAATGGATACTTTTCGTTTTTACAACCCTACGCGGATCCATTTTGGAACCGGGATGATAAAAAACATTGGCCCAGAAATGAGCGCCGCCGGAGTGAAGAAATGCCTGCTGGTGGCTGGCGGGGGTTCCATCCGCGCAAACAGCGTTTACAGCCAGGTGGTGGAAAGCCTGAAAAGCAGCCATATTGACTGGATCGAGGCCTGGGGCGCGCAGTCCAATCCCACTCTGGCAAAAGTGCGTGAGATGATCCAGGTTACCCGCCGGGAAGGGGTGGACGCGGTTCTCGCGGTGGGCGGCGGTTCTGTGATCGACAGCGCCAAAGCGGTTGCCGCGGGCTTCCATCTGCAGGATGTCTGGAACGCCTTCACGGGCGCTGAGCGGATTCAGCAGGCGCTGCCCGTTTTCACCGTGCTCACCATCTCCGCCACCGGCAGCGAGATGAATGGCAACGCGGTCATCACAAACAGCGAAGAGAAAAAGAAGTGGAGCATAGGCTCCACGCTGCTCTATCCCAGGGCAACCATCATCGACCCCTCCGTGCAAAGCAGCCTGCCTTTCAAACAGACTGTCAACGGAGCCCTGGATGCCACCGCGCACATTCTGGAATACTATTTCATGGACGACAACGCGATCGCCACCCTGGCCATCAACAGCGGCCTGCTCCACACCATCACGGAGATGACTGACCGCCTGAAAGGCAACGCCTCTGACCTTACCGCCCGAGGCAACCTTGCCTGGAGCGCCACTTTGGCCCTCAACGGGATCAGCGGAGCCGGCCTCAAAGGCGGTGACTGGGGCTGCCACACCATCGAGCATGCCTTTTCCGCGCTCTATCCCAGCATTGCCCACGGAGAGGGGCTGGGAGTGATCTTCCCGGCCTGGATCGAGTATGTAAGCGAAAAGTATCCGGATCGCTTCACAGGCTGGGCCAGGAATGTTTGGGGAGAGGACAGCGTTCCCTACGCCTTGCGCCGCTTTCGCGAAAAGATCGAATCATGGGGTTCATCCACTTCACTCCGCGACCTGGGCATCAAGGAACAAGACCTTGCCACGCTGCGCGACATCATCCTGCAATCCGGCACCATCGGCAAAATCCACCAGTTTGGCGCGGCGGATATCGAAGCCCTGCTGATGCTGGCATATTAAGGGAGTAAGCGGAGCAGGAACCAAAGCAAAAGCGCCCGGGATCAGGGTTCAATTCCAATGGAACCCCCGCTTGTTTTTTTGCTTGACAGTAATTCAGGCGATACATTTACTCCACTTAGGAGTTAAAAATGAAGAAGTTCGCCTATCTGCTTATCCTTATTCCGCTACTACTGGCCGCGGGTTGTGATAACGTAAGCCCGGAAGACTCGTCTGGCTGGATCGAACTTGCTGATTATGATTTCCCCGTCTATGTGGGTCATTTTGCCGATTACGTGCACACCGACGAGTATGGAAATAGATTGGGCACAGTGGCTTATGGCGAAGGCGGGGATGGTAAAGACTGGCAGATCTTTCCCTGTTATCCCACAGATCTGGGCGCTTTACCAAAGATGGCCAAAAAGGCAGCCAGCGCCAGGGACGAATACCACATCCTGGTCCAGGCATTTTGTAATTACAACGGCTCAATGGAACTGAACGCCGCCATCCAGTTTAATGGCAGTGACACAGGTTTTTTCACGCCCCACACTTTTAGCTATCAGGGTGCCTACGATCCGTCTTTGGAGACCAGCTTTCTGGTATCGCATCTGGATTATGAGTTCCCTTTAGAGCCGGTGGTCAGCTTCTCTGAGGATACAAATACCTACAACTATGTTTTTTACGGTATGCCGATTATTATTCCTCCTCCCTGGTATTCTTTTACCGTTACCCTTGATGAACTGGGCTACGTTCTGATAAGATGGGTAATCGAGGATGAAACGGAAGTGCTGGGATATCAGCTTCACCGCTCTGAAACGAATGACATGGATGACTTCCAAGTGATCAATGCGGAACTGATTCCCGCCACTAACACCAGCGAGCCGCACGAATACAGCTATACAGACTTAAGCGTGTCCCCCGGGCACGAATATTATTATTGGCTGGAAAAGGTAAATGACGGATTTCCCCCGGAGTTATACGGTCCTTGTTTCGTTTTTGTTCCCGCGGCTGAAAACAGCGTGTCACCGGCCTATCCAAATCCCTGCAAAAACTATTTAAACCTGCCCGTTGGCGTGAAGTTTGGCAACGCCGCCACCGTTCTAATACTCGATTCCCAGCTTGCGGTCCGCAAGAAATTCTACCTGGAACGACAAGAATCTTACCAGATCACAATGGGGGTGGATGACCTCGAGCCAGGACTCTACCGCGTTTTCATCTGGTTCCATGACGGCTATTACGCCTATGGAGATGTATTGGTGCAGGAGTGAAGCGTTCCGGTTATTCCTGGAACAAGCCCCACTCTTTACCTGATTGATAATCAGCCTTGCGGGTGGATTACCGCGCGACGATATTCAGAGTGATATCCAGGCACCCGGCCCGGGAGCGGGGAATTTCCTGCTTGACAAAAGCGCCATTTACAGGATCATGCCCTATCAATAACTATGCAAGGATCAGCAGCCAATGAAAGATAAAGCGATCATCCGCAACCTGCGCCAAAAAAAGGAAAGCCTCAGACCTGACTATACCATCACGCCCATCCCCGAGGGCAGGAAGTTCCGCAGGCGCAAACCCTGGCTGCAGGATTGGATCGAGGCCATCCTCTTCGCCTTTGTGGTGGCGATGATCATCCGCAACTACACCTTCCAGAACTTCATGATTCCCTCTCCCTCGATGGAAAAGACCCTGCTCACCGGAGACTACCTGGTCGCCAACAAGCTCAAATATTACTTCACCGACCCCAAACGCGAGGACATCGTCACCTTCCGCTTTCCCAAGCTGGAAGAGGGCACTCCCGAACACCCGGACAGCAAGGACAACTTCATCAAAGTCTTCCATCCCATCTACATAAACAAAAGCGCGGCCTTCAGCAAGTTTCCCCTGACCTTCATGCACATCAGCTATTACGCCCGCAAGAATGTGGTCAAAAGGGTGATCGGCATGCCGGGGGACATCGTGGAACTGCGTGACAAGATCGTCTATATCAACGGCAAGCGCTTCGAGCGGGGCTATGAATGTTACGACATTCCCATGCCCTCGCCGCCCCAGTCCCCGGTGCAGATCATCCCGCACCGTTTTGCCTACGGGCAGGATGACTACGCCATTTCCCGCAGCGACTGGTATGAACCCTATCGCGTGGAGGTGGCGGACAGCAGCGGGACGCAGGCCAACAGAATCTTCAACCGCGACTGGTTTGGCCCCATCAGGGTGCCGGAAGGCAAATACTTTGTGCTGGGCGACAACCGCGATGTGAGCGAGGACAGCCGCTACTGGGGCTTCCTTGACCGCTCGGACATCACCGGCACGCCCTGGCTGATCTTCTATTCCAAAGGGATCGAATACAACAAGCTGTTCGACACCCCCCACACAAGATGGGACAGGATCTTCCGTCTGGCCCGTTAGCGGTTTACGTCCACATCCCTTTCTGCCTCTCCCGCTGCGGCTATTGCAGCTTTTTCAGCCTGCCGTTCAGCACCGGCGCCTTGACGGGCTATCTGGACTGCCTGCTGCGGGAGATCGGGCTTTTCCGGCGGCGCCTGGGTGGAATGATCAGCGCGAAAACCCTCTATTTTGGCGGAGGAACGCCTTCACTGCTGGATGCCGGGCAGTTGCAGGCCATCTGCTCCTGTTTTGACCTGACGCCGGACGCGGAAGTCACCCTGGAGGTCAACCCTCTGCAGATCACCCCGCGTTTTTTGCAAGCCCTGCGCTCCACCCCGGTCAACCGCCTTTCCATCGGCGTGCAGAGCCTGGACGACAGCAACTTGGAGTATCTGGGACGCAGGCACCGCGCCGCCCAAATTCCGGGCAAGATCGCGCTCTGCCGCGAACTGGGCTACCACAACATCTCTCTCGATCTCATCTACGGCCTTCCCGGTTCCTCTCCCGGAAGCGTTTCCCAAGAGGTGGAACGCTTCGCCCGGCTTGCCCCCGAACACCTTTCCTGCTATCTGCTCAGCCTGGATGAAGGCTCCCCCCTGGCGGCCGGGATCGCAGCGGGCGACTCGGCTCCCTTGCCTCCGGACGACCTGGCGGCGGAAGAATACGCGGCTCTGTGCGAGACCGCTTTGGAGCAGGGCTTCCAGCAGTATGAAATCTCAAACTTCTGCCAGCCGGGAAAAGCTTCCCATCACAATCTTGCCTATTGGCAAAGCGAGCCCTGGCTGGCTCTGGGCGCTTCCGCTTCCGGCTGGCTGCCGCCCTGGCGCTACACCAATCCCGCCGACCTGCAATCATACCACGCCAATATTGAAGCGGAAAGAATCCTGCCGGATGCCGAGGAATGCGGCGCGGGAAGGGCGGCGGCGGACTATCTGATGATGGGTTTGCGCCTGCTGAAGGGGATCGATCTGGCGGATTTCCAGGCCCGCTTCGGCAGAGATCTGGCCACGGAAAAAGCCGGGCAACTGCGCAAACTCGGGGAGCTTGGGCTGCTGGAACTGGAGCAAAACACCCTGCGCCTGAGCCGGAACGCGCTCTTTGTTTCAAACTCGGTGATCGGAGAGCTGCTTTGACTCTGGAAGAACTGCGCCTGCGCCTGGCGGAATGTATCCGCGGCACTGAGTTTGCCGGGCGGACCTGGTTTGCCGGAGGCTGTGTGCGTGACGAACTGCTGGGGCGCCAGCAACGCCTGCTGGACGCCGATCTGGCTGTGGAGCTTCCGGAGGGAGGGCTGCGCCTGGCTAAGTTGCTGCGCGATCGCTTGCCCACCTCGGAACCCGATCTGGAACAGGGATTTGGCACTGCCAGCGCCAGGTTTGGCGAATTGCGCCTGGATTACGTGATGACCCGCAGCGAGGCCTATTGCGCAGGCAGCCGGCATCCCCGGGTGAGGTTCGCGCCGCTGGAAAAGGATTGCCAGCGCAGGGATTTTACCATCAACGCGCTCTATCTGGAGATCATGGAAGGCGGGGTGATTGACCCCTGCGGCCGGGGGCTTGACGACCTGCGGCAAAAGATCCTGCGCTGCGTGCAAGACCCGCTAACGTCCATGCTCGAAGACCCGTTACGCGTCCTGCGTGCCCTGCGTTTTGCCGTGCTGCTGGATCTGGAGATCGAAGCCGGCACCCTCTCCGCCATCCAGGCCAACGCCCCTCTTTGCGCCACCCTGAGCCGCCGCCGTTGCCGTGACGAACTGCAAAAACTGCGCTCCGCCGCTTCCCAGGCAGCTTATGCCCGCTGGCTTTCAATGCTGGAAGACACTGGCGTGCTGCCCTATCTGAGCTCGAGAGTAGAGCTTCCCCGCGGCTAAGGCTCCCCTTTACATCCTATAGATTTCCTGGGGTTTACCTGGGGTCATCCTTAACTTCGCAACCACATACCTAAGGATGATACCCCCAAATCCAGTAGTATCAAGGGAGGGCGGTATGACGGATTATGCGGATTATTGCTGGTATTTTCTCTGGCATGAAGGGAATTCCGCCGACAATCCCGCCCCCGGTTCAGCCTATTTCTGGCAGACAGGGCAAAAGAAAGTGCCGCGGCCGCCCTGCTTGATCTTTTTCACCTCGTGCCCTTTGGGGCAGGTGTCTTTCTGGTAGATTTGCAGGAAGTTCTGGAAACCGCCGCTTTTGTCATCCACCCGGCGAAAGTCCGAGATGGAAGTGCCGTTCATGGCGATGGCCTGTTTCAGCACGGCTTTGGTTTCCGCCGCCAGTTTGCGCAGGCGGGGCAGGGAGATTTCTCCGGCGGGGGTTTCGGGGTGAATCCTGCTGCGGTAGAGGATTTCGGTGGCATAGATGTTGCCCAGCCCGGCGATCTTGCTTTGATCCATGAGGATGTTTTTGACCGGGGTTTTGCGGTGGGCAAAGAGCCTGGCCAGATATTCTCCGGTGAACCCGGCAGAGAGCGGTTCGATGCCCAGATCAGGCATGAACTTGCCAAGGTTGGCTGTTTTGCAGAGCACGATTTTACCGAAGGTGCGGATGTCGATGAAGTGCAGCTTTTTCCCGCCTGAGAGCAGAAAACAGGCGCGTTCGTGGGGCGATTTACCCTGCATGGCTTCATCTTGCACCAGCTTGCCGGTCATGCGCAGGTGGATGATCAGGCTGGTTTCCCCGCTGAGATGCAGGATCATATACTTGCCCCGGCGTTCGTGGCCGTTGAGCCTGGCTGGAAAGGGATTTTTGGCCAGTTCGGGATCCTTCACCACGGTTCCCGGATAAAAGCAGTCGAGCCCGCGAATCTCTTTGTCTTTGAGATACTCGGTCACGCCATCCAAAACGGTCTGCACTTCTGGTAGTTCGGGCATGTCGGTCTTTCTCCTGTAGCGATTATGGATTGGGCGGGGATATTTCCTGCCTTGAAGAAGCACCCGCCAGGCACGGGATTGCCGGCTTCATCTCAGAATCCGCGTTTGCCGGCGGCGCCGGTAATGTAGAACAGTCCGGGTTTGTCGATGAAGCATACGGCGCAGTTGCCCGCCATCAGATACTCGTAATCGGGAACCTCGGAAAAGGCCTGCACCCGGTTAAACTCGCTGGTGTTGCCGCTCAGATCGCGGAAATAGAGGCGAATCTGCTGTCCCGGAGTGTAGTCCGGAACGGGGATGTAGAGATAGGGCCAGCGGGTGGCGGCGGGGTCAGAGTAAAAATTGGTGGAGATAAGCTGCTGTTGGGGGTCCCGGAAGAGCACCCGGTAGGCGGAGAGGGTGTTTTGCGCGGGCGGATCGGAAACAAGCGCGAGATCGACTCGTGAGCCCAGGGGCAGCAGGCTGCCCAGAAAGTCCGCGGGCATGGTCACCTGGGCTTGATAGAGCGAGGCGATGAGGTCACGGCTGAGGTCGGTGAGCGGGGCCTGGGTTTCGGTGTGTGGGGCGAGGTCTTGCACGACCGCATACTCGGCGTCATAGAGCAGGTAGAAGGAGGCATGCCCGTCCGCCAGGATAAAATGCCAGCCATCCAGTTTGTTGCCCTGCGCGTAGGCATAGACGCGGTAAAAGTCTCCATCCGATACCGAAAACAGCAGATTCTGGGAGCGTGAAGTCTGGCGGAGGCGGATCAGGGGCTGGAATTTGGAATAGAACGCGGGATCACCCAGAGCCTGGAAGCTGTAAACCCTTGCCAGCGGGCTGAGGGAGTATTGATAGGCAAAGACCCCGTGGGTGTCGCTGAGAGCGTCTTTCGGGCTGACCTTCAGGATGGTGCCGGGCTGCACGTCGAGGCCGGAATCCAACCAGGCTTCCCAGTCGTAGTCATCAAAGACCATGCGGTTGAACACAGCCAGGTTTTTATCCGGTGCGGGAGAGCTAAGTTGCGCTCCATCCAGCAGGTAACCAGCGCAAGCGGGGGAGATTTGCAGCCTGCCTCCGCTTTGCACAAAACTGTTGTGCTGGAAACTCGCGGCAGGTTTGTAGCGGTAGAACTGAGGGCGGTCTGCCGCAGGCCAGATATTCACCACACTGGACAGCGGCTTGCTGTAAGCCGTTGATATAAAGAGATTGGCAGGCAGTTCGGTTCCCCTGCGGCCACGGCTGAGGGCGGAGATGCGCATCAGCGCCTGGCCGGAGTTTAGCTGATAGGGCGAGCCTGAGAGCCAGGGATGGCTGGCGTCCGCGCTGGCGGAGTATTCCAGTTCCAGGCTGCTGCAGGGGGCCTGGGGGTCGTTCCAGCTAACGAAGGTGCGGGTGGTCTGCAACTGCAGTTGGGGTTTCAGGCAGGGGACGCGCAGGCGGCTGGACTCCTCCGCGGCTCTGGCAAAGATGTAGATGCCGCTTGAATTGACGCCGCTATAGACAAAGCCATCCCCGCTGCTGTAATGCCCGGCGTCGTAGCTGTCGGCCAGGGTCTTGAAACTAATCTTGTCGGCGGCCGCCGATCTGAAGGCCCGGAACAGCTTCGCGGCAGCCTGGTCTTGCAGTTCAGAGCGGAATCCGAATTCGACCCAGGCTTCCGAAGGCAGGGACTCCAGCGCCGATCCTCCCTGTGTGAAGTTGATTCCGAAGATCTGGCGGTCTGCGGAAAGCTTGAAGGGGCTGCCCTGAAAATAATCTGCCAACAGGGTTTGGGCATCGGGCTGCAGATCGAGGCGCAGCTTGACTCCGGGCAGGTTCAGGTCGCGCAGGTCCAGCCAGATATCCTGCAGATACAGCCGGGAAAGCGAGCCATCCAAGGGCAGGTCGATCTGGTTTTGGGCTTCCAGGGGCGAAAGCAGGAAGAACTTGCCGGGGCCGTTCAGGAAGCTGACCAGTTCGCCATCCCTCCAGAGCCAGGTGTTTTCACCCTGCTGCCAGCCATGCACCTCGCCGCCGTGCAGGCGGGTCCACTGCTTTTGCGGCGCGCGGGGTTGGGGCATGCGATAGTAAACGATTGGCACTTGGGCTGAGCCCAAATCTCCCTCCAGATTGAGGATGGGGGTATCCAGCGCGAAGCCGGGGAAGAGGTTTTGCACGGCACCGATCTCAGCGGCGGAAAGGCTTTCCTCCAGCTTCAAAGTGAGTTCGGACGCCAGGGAACCAGCCGGAAACCACAAGCGCAGGGAATCGGCGGAGGTGACCAGCAGGGCTTGCAGGTCTTTGGAGGTGGCGGGCAGACGCAGCTCGGTGGATTCCTTAAAATCGATCAGGGCATGTTCTCCGCTGCCATCGAGGTCAAACCAGCAACGTCCGGCGCCGTAGGGATAGATTTCTGTGCGTTCCGCGCTCAGCGTCCACGCACTCTGCACCAGCCGCAGCGAGGAAAGCTCGGCATCAGGCTTGAGATCGGTGTACAGTGTGGCAAAAGCCAGCAGGGAGTCGATGATCACTTCCTGGCCGGAGCGCAGGACAGATATCCGGTAACTGTCCGTGTAAGCCTTGCTGCGGATGGGGAAGGCCAGGCTGTCCCTGTTTGCTAGGGCTTTTACCCGGGTCAGGGTCACCCGGTCTCCATACCAGAGGCCTGCCTCGATGATGCTTTCCTTGGGGATGTAGAGGTAGCTGTCGTCGTTGGAAGACTTGATCAGGTGGTCGTAATAGACCTTGATGGTGTTTTCCGTGATGTATTCCTTGGGATCGAGGTTTGGCGGCAGCAGAGAGTTTTCACGCAGGTTGCAGGCTGCCAGGATCGACAGAAACAGCAGGAGGAGGATGAGTTTAGAGAGCAGCGCTGAGGCCCAGCGAAGTGAACGATACGGGGTCATGGTCTTTGATTCCCAATTGTTGATAGAGGTGTAGCAGCAATCCGCCTGGCAGCGGGGCATCCAGGGAAAGGCCATAGTAGGCTGTGCCTGGTTCAAAATCGTCTATATAGCTTCCGGCTGAAGTCGCGAAAAAGGCCAGATTTCCAAAACCGGCGTGGGCTCCCAGCCAATAGTCGCGCCAGACGCGCAGGGAAGCGCTTGCGCTGTGCACCCAATGCGCGGAGTCCGAGTCCGGGGCTTCGCTGTCCTGATAGACCCGGGAGGCTGTGTAGTTCAGGGAGAGGGGTGGATAGGTCAGCTTGACGCCCAGGTCGGTCTGATAGTTGTTATGGCGTTTCCAGGTTGCGAAGTGTTGCGCGAGGCGGGGACGGATGGCCAGGGTTCGTGCGTAGATCCTGGGGCTAAGGGAAAGGGAGGCAGACTTGCCCGGATAGAGACGCTCATCCTTGCCGTCCAGGTATTGCAAGCCAAGGTTCAGGTCTGTAAGGGGAAATTGTTTGCGGGCTGCCGCCTGAATCTGCCAGCGGAAGTGCTTTCCTTCCCACAACATCTCCTCCGCGGCCAGGTTTACCTGCCAGGAACGGCAGGAGAGGGTGCTGCCCAAATTCAGGAAACGCGCTGAAGCACCCTTGGCGGCGAAACCGGCACTCAGTTTGCCAGCCAGCTTACCGGGAGCGGGTGTAATAGGTTGTTCCAGATGGGCAAAGTGGCGCGCCGCGGCAGGATAGTCGTCCAGGGCCAGATAGGCCCAGCCGGCGCCTTCTTCCGGCAAAGCCCGCAGCGAGGGTTCCTCCAGCAGGGTTATGGCTTTCAGATAGCCCACCCTTGCCAGATGGGGCTTCCTGTCATAAGCTTGGGCTGCCGCCAGATAGTAGTGGATCAGTCCTTCCCCGGGAAAGTTGGCGAGGAATTCCCGTCCTAACTGCTGGCTTTGCTTCCAGTCTTGTTTGCCGTTCAACGCCCAGAGGATACCGATTGCCGGGGCGGAAAGGAGAGGCTCCCGCTGCTGCAGTTTCCGGTATTGCTCCAGCGCTTCATCCGCCTCGCCCAGCATCATGTGATAGTAGGCAAGCTCCAACTGCGCTTCGCTATCGAGGGGATTGTAGGCCAGACGCAGCCTGGCGTCTTCCAGCAGCTTGCGGTAGTCCGTTTCCTCCGCCGAGACTGCGAAAGTCAGATAGAGCAGAAGCAAGACCAGGACGGCTGGTTTCAAGGCCTATTCCAGAACACCCTTGTATTGGGCCACGATCCCGGACAGGGGATAGTATTTTTTGAGCAGTCGGTATTCCACCCGGGCTTCATCGACCCTGCCAGCCAGATAAAGGTTGTTTACCAGATATCCCCTGCTCTCCATGTCCCAGGGATAGACCTGGATGAGGCGGATGTAGTAGTCCGCGGCCAGGGAGTGCTCTTTGAGCAGATAGGCCGCGTAAGCCGCCTTGGCAAGCAACTGGGGGTTCTGGCGCTGCTCCACGAGCAGGCTGTCCGTGGCGGAAAGGGCAAGACGGTAGTCTCCCAGGGCAAGGTGGCAGTTGATGATACCCACCCGGGCGTCCAGATTGTCCCGCAGGCCGATCGCCTTGCGATAGCTGGAGATCGATCTTTCATAGCGTCCCAGCAGGTATTCCAGCCAGGCGATCCTCACCTGGTAAAAGGGTTCCTGGGGGTCGGCGGCGGAGAGCTCACGCATGATTTCCAGCGAACCAATAAAGTCAGCCTGTGATTCCAGGGCGTAAGACTGCGCGATGTCCCGCGTCCTAGCCAGCAGGGGCAGGGTAAGGATGAGGGCGAGAGCCAGGGTAAGTATCCGGATGTTCATGGTTGTACCTCTATTTCTTCCAGCGCCACGCGTTGTGCGCTGAGCAGGGTCTGAGAGTTTTGCCGCAGGCAGAAATCGATGATCCCTTCCCGGCGGCTGAGGGTAAGGCTTCCCTCCAGCTTTTTGACCACCATGCCCAGAACGCTGAGGGAGGTAACGCTTTCCACCTTGATCTTCTGGTCATGTTGCTGCAGTTCCGCCCTGGCGCTAACTCGGATGGGCTGGAAAAAGGGGATCAGAAAGAGGGTGACGTTTTTCCAGAATGGCCCCATCAGCACCGACAGACTGGGCTCGTCTTTCCAGGTCAGCCTGCCGCTTTCGCTCCAGGGCAGGCGTGAGGCCACCAGGGCAAAGGCGGCCAAAGCGGTTTTGCGCCTGTGGGAGAGCTTTAGGCTGTTGTAGATGCCGTGATACACAGAAAATTCCAGCCTGCTGCCATTATCGCTCACCAGGGAATGGTTGCCCGCCAGATCCAGATCGACCTGCCAGGTCTCCTGCCATTCCCCGCGGGGCGTTTGCACGGCAAAACGTTGTTTCTGGCCATATCCGAACTGCAGGATGGGGGCCAGGTCTTTTTCCGGCACCAGGGGGGAAACCAGTTCTCCCTCGCGGGGAACTCCGCTGCTGCAAAGCTCAAAGCTGCCGTCCCCGGTCCGCCTCTTGTAGTTTACAATGTGGCTGAAAACGGTGTGGGAACCGGCATCCACCGCGCTCTGGGCTTGAAAGTGCAGATGTGGCACGGGGGAGCGTCCTGAATTGCCGACCATGCCGATCTTTTCGCCAAGCTTCACATAGTCGCCTTCCGCCAGCTTCACCGATCCTTCCCGCAGATGCGCGTAAAGCGTGAAGAAACCATAGCCGTGGGAGATGGTGACATAGTTGCCCCAGTTGTCCTTGGTGTTGATGCTTCCGATGGGATTGTCCGGTATGGAGTTGACCACTTTGGCCACATAGCCCGCGGCAGACGCGAGCACCGGCTTGCCGAAGCAGTAGTAGTCCTTGAGGTCGTTTTCGTTTTCCAGATACTTCTTGCCGAACCTGTCCTCGATCTCCAGATCCCAGGCATAGGCCCAGTCCAGCTTGTGGGTATGGGGGCCGTTGTGGGATTGGGTGATCTTCCATTCCCCATTCACCGGCAGGCGGATCTGAGGCACTCCGGCGCTGGAAAAACGCTGGTATCTGGAAATGTAGGCCTCCAAAGCCTTTTCCGGGTGCAGGATGCCATAGTCGTTGATCACGGCCGACCTTTGGCGCAGGCGCAGCCGCAGGGAATAGATGAGGGAGATGACCACCACGTTCATGGGGAAGGCGAACATCGGCACATAGAGGACGCCGGGACGGGCGGGCATCACATCCGGATAGTAATAGCGTCCCGAGAGCGCGTAGGCAAACACAAAGCCGATCACCGTGCCCAGGGCTGCCAGCAGGTAGGAGGTCTTGCCGGGGATCAGGTAGATGGAGCCGATGCCGATGCTGATCAGGATCAGATTGAAGCCGGGGAAGAACATCCCGTAGGTGCTGCCCATGGCGCTGACCTGCAAGAGGGCAAAACAGATGGACCAGCCAAGCAGTGACAGCATCAGCCCGATGCGGGAGATAAACAGCACCACCACGGTCATCAGGATGCCGACAAAAACATCCGGAACAAAGACAATGCTCGCCATGGAGAGGAAGAAATCCTTCCAAAACCAGGGCAGATCAATCTGCAGCTTAAAAAGCAGGGGCTTTTCAAAGCCCGTGCCGGTAAAGTTGCCACTGCGCACCAGATAATACCAGAGCAGGGTCGCCCCCAGGGAGAAAGCCAGGCTCATGGAGGGCATCCTGAACCAGCTTTGGGTCAGGTAATTTACCCCTGCATAGAGCAGTTGGGTGCCGACCGCGGCGAGAATTATCAGCGCCACGAAGCTCAGGGGGCTTGACAGCACGCAGGCATAGGGATAGTAATAACCTACGGCCAGCCCGATCAGCAGGCTGTTGAAAGACATGATCCCGCTGGAGGAGTCCCATCCCTCAAAGCCCAGAATCCTGGCCGAAAGCAGACCCGCCAGCAGCCCCAGCAGCCCCGCTCCTCCCACAATGGGCGAGATCAGGGTGAGCAGCAGCATGGCCAGCCCCACCCACAGGCTGTCCGAAAACATCGCCGTGGCGTAGGCGTGGGGTATCGACCTGGCCAGTTTGAGCAGCCCGGAAATGCCGTTTTGCCTGATCACTGGCTCTTAAGGTGCTCCGGGATCAGCTCGCGGCCAATCACGTCGTTGAGTTCCTCCCGCGGGCGGAGCAAGTCCAGCCTGCCTGTTTCCGAGATCAGCACAACGGGCGGGCGGTATTCTATGAACTGCATCCACTGGGTGTTGTTGTATGCCCCGGTGGGCGTGATCAGCACCTGTTCGCCGGTGTGAAGGTCGGGGAAGGGCAGCGCGCTGCGCAGGATGTCGATATTCATGCACAGCGGCCCGTAAAAGATGGTGTTCTGATAGGCTCCCGGGAAAGGACGGGTGGGAATGACTTTGAGTTTGTACCACCAGGCTGTGATGGTGGTGTTCACCCCCGCGTCCAAAACCACCGCGCGCTCGCCGGAGGGCAGGTTTTTCTTGCCCACAACGCTGGAGATCAGGTAGCCTGCTTCATCGATGAGGGCCCTGCCGGTCTCCAGGATCAGCGTGGGCAGGTTTTGGCTCACAAAGTGCGATTCGTTGAACGCGGCGCCGATGGCCTCGGCATACTGGTCGAAAGTTGGCGAGATGAATTCGCCGGGAGCGTAGGAGCCCAGAAGGGTGTTTTGCGAGGCGAAGCCGCCGCCCATGTCAATGTATTCCACCGTGATATCCAGTTCGTCCTTGATCCTTTGGGCCAGCTCCAGCAAGGCTTTCGCTTCATAGTAGTAAGCATGGGCGTCCAGAATGAAGGTGCCGATATGGGCATGCAGACCCACGATTTGCATGGCTTTGCCGGAAGCGATCCGGCTGATCGCGCGGTAGGCCTCCCCGTTCTCATAGTTGAAGCCAAAGCGGTCCCACTGGGGATAGATGCCGGTATCCATGTTGACCCGGATCGCCACCTGGGGCACCAAATCCAGTTCCCGTGCCAGTTTCTCGATCAGATACAGTTCGTCCAGATGGTCGATATGGATCCTGGCTCCCTCCCGGATGGCAAGCTCCAGTTCGTCCCTCTTCTTGCCCGGGCCATTGAAGATGATCTCCTTGCCGGGTATGCCCAATCTGCGCGCCATGGCATATTCCATTCCGGAAACCACTTCCGCGCAGGAACCTTCCTGGTGGAAGATATTGCAGATGGCGCCCAGGTAGTTGGTCTTGTAGCTCCACGCCATTTTAACCTTGGGATAGTGCATCTGCATGGCGTCCAGCAGGCGGCGGTAGCGGCGGCGTATCTGGCTTTCAGAAAGCACCAGCACCGGCGAGCCGAATTGTTCCACGATCTCTTTGATGGGGATGCCGTCGATTTTGTCCTGGTATTTCACCACACTCTTGGCGCCGTATTTGTTCATGTTTCCGGCGGAGTTCCTCTCGATATTGGGGGCTATATAGGTTTTTTTCATTTCCTCACCTTCTGATTAATTCACTTTTGGCGGAAACTTCGCCCATCACAGAGATATCCGCGATGATGTCTTCCGCGTGGCGCACAAACATTGTCCCGGTCTTGCAAGCGGGAAGCTCCTCCACTTCTTTGTCCAAAGCTTTGAGCACCACGGCCGCGGGCTGGTTTTGCCCGCTGCCTTCCGCAAGGCGCACCCAGGCGGGAAAGCGGGGGTTGATCTCGATCAGGTAATGGGTTCCGTCGAAACCGCGCATGATTTCCAGTTCGCAAGGCCCGCGCCATTTCAGGATGGAGATGATCTTGCGGGCGAATTCTTCCAGGCTGGGGCTTTTTACCACCACGCCGCCAAAGCCTTTGCCCTTGTCTGTGATCACCAGTTTCTTTTGGGGCACCATGCCGATGATACCTCCCTCGCCGTCACCCACGATGACGATGTTATACTCGTCTCCGGGCACTATCTTTTGCGCCAGCAGGGGGAGGCCCCAGCGTTGCTGGATGGAATGGAAGTGCTTGACCGCCTCTTCCCAGTTTGAGGCCTTGTAAGCCTCGTAGTATCTGCCTTTGATGATCAGGGGATAGGCAATCTCGTCCTGCAGCCCGCTAAGCTGAGAAATGCTGGTCAGCAAGACCGTTTTGGGCACCTGCACTCCTTGGGGCGGGAAGAAATTTGCCAGCTTGGTCTTGTCGCGCAGCAGGAAGCACTCTTCAGTGGGCAAAAAGGTGTTGATCCCGCGCCGCTTGAGTTCGTCAGCCAGGCGGATATAGAGGATCACCTCGGCGTCCAGGGTGGGGATGATCACATCCAGCGGCGTCTGCCCCAGGATATGGTCCAGCCTGGTCAGGAAGGCGTCCGCGCCAGCCGAAGGATAGGGCATCTGATAGACCTGATCCACCAGGCCTTCCAGATAGATGCCGCTTTCCATGGAGTCATATACCAGACCCACTATCCGGCCGGTGAATCCCGCCGCGCGGATGCTGCGGATGACAGGCACCCCGGGCTGTGGATTGTCTCCGGTTTTGAGTCCGGTGACGGCTATGGTGATATCGAGTTTGCTCAGGTCAGGATTCAAGGGCGCCCTCCTCAAAGCTTGATCATGTCCAATGCTTCCAGCATCAGCATATAGTGGTCGAAGTCGCTGTTGAAGTTGTCTTCGGACACATCATAGATTTCGCTGAGTTCTTTGAAGATATCCTGCCGCTGCATTCCTTCCGCCATCCGTTTCAGGATAAACATGCCTGTCTCGTTGGCTGTATAGCTGTAGCCGGATTCCGGGTCAAAGATGAACCCGTTATCGTTCATAGCCAGGTTTGAGAGTTTCTCTGTGTTCATGTGGTATCTCCGCATGATAGTATTTTAGATTAGAAAGATATTATAAGCATTTATGCTTCCAAAACAACAATTATTTTGCATGAGCAACATTCATCCCTGGCAGACCGCGCTTAATTGCTTATATCTGTGAATGATATGTGTATTGACCGGGATAGAAAATACGTTCAGCGGATTTTGCATTCCGGAGAGAGACGCCACTGTTTGCCCTCGCGCGCGCGAGGCAGCTAAGTCTTTGTTTTCCGTAGGTCATCCTTATAATTATAAGGATGACCTACGGATGATAACCCCAAAGCCAGTAGCAGCAAGGGAGGGAGCTATGAAGGATTATGCAGAAAATTGCTACTTATTTTGGTGAATGTTACACTATATTATTTGCTTTAAGATTGCAGGATGGTGAAAAGGTGCCCAGGGGTGGCAAAATCTGTTTGCCACAGAGACCGTAGGTCTCTTTCAAGCAGGCAACTGCGTCGCCTCTGCCGAACAGACTTCGGCAGCCCAATACACAGCAGCCCGTGGGGTGGAAAAGTGCTACGATCTGTTGTGCAAATCAGGCTCAGTGTTTCCGCTAAATGCAATTATCGGTGTGACTCTACAATCTACCCATTTGGTTTGAGCGGGGGCTGACATTTATGTTGACAAGTATCAGCCACCCAATAAAAAAGAAATACCATGACGGATTGAGGTGAAGCTATGAAAAAGCTGTTGCTGGTAATACCTTTGTTCATTTACCTGGCCTTGGGCGCCCAACCCCGGGGCCTGAGTTCGAGAGATATCGATGTCTCGGGAGCTGTTTCCGTGATTCAGCCTCTGGCGGAGCCAATCTTGCCCGCCCTGCCCGGCAACGAGTCCAAGACAGATGCAGCCAAAAGCTGGATTCCTCTGCAGAGCCTGCCTCTGGAAGTGATGCTGCCCGCGGGAGAGCAGATCGGAGCCTGCTTCAAAAACCTGGGTTTGAGCGCGGAAAGCTATTCCAGCCTGGGCACCCTGTTACCTCAAAGCGAAGCCGCGGTGACAAGGGCGCCACAGTGGATCAGGGTGCAGCTCCGGAACACGCTCAACCATCTCCAGCCCGAGCGGCAATTGCTGTTTGCCGAACTGCTTAACGACGCCCCCGATCCCTATGTGGACGAGATCGCTTTTTGCGTTGCCACTGCCTCGCCCGAATATCTGAACTCCAGCTTTGCCCTGCCGGAGCTGTTTCTGGAAAACGCGCAGAAGCTGTATGAAATCGATGGCGAACTGGATTATGTGGAGATTGTGGATGTCGGTTCCGCAGCCAGCGGCGGGGACTATTATTCCACCACCCGCTACTGGAAGAAGGACGCGGCAGGACAGTCAGTCCAGGTAACCGTCCCGCGCGACATCTATTACTGGTATCTGGTGAATCCCAAGATCACCGACGAGATCGCGGCTTACATTGATCCCAATATCATAGAAAACAATTCCAGCCACTCCAACAACATCGTGCCGCCTCCCGCGGGAAAGTTTTGGCGCAGCTATATTTATGACCATGAGGACGGCGACTATCCTGTCCTGCGCGACACCCTCACCCTCTGCCAAAGCGTTTACAACCGCGACGGCAGCCCCGGCGACGTGATCCGCGCCATCACCTGGTGGATAAACCAAAACATGAGCTTCACCTCCAACAACGAACGTCCCCACCAGCCCGTGCGCATCTACCAGAAACGCTTTGGACGCTGTGGGGAGTATGCCGACTTCAGCTCGGCCATCGCCCGCATCGCGCTGATCCCCTGCACCAATGTCAGCTCCATTTCCACCGACCACACCTGGAACGAGTTTTGGGAGGAGGGCTGGGTTTCCTGGGAACCGGTGAACAACTATCTGAACAACCCACTCGTCTATGAAAACGGCTGGGGCAGGGTCTTTGGCAGCGTGTTCGAAGAGCGCTCCGATGGCCTTTTCACCCCGGTCACAGAACGCTATTCCGAGGGTGTGGCCACCATCAACATCCAGGTGGTGGATGCCGACCTGCAACCGGTGGACGGAGCCCGGGTGCTGCTTGCAATCTTTGAAAACTCCCCCCGCTTCGACTGCGAAGCCTACACGGACAACAATGGCATGGTCAGCTTCACCGTGGGCGAAGGCAGGGACTACCGCGCCCGCACGGAAGCGGCGTTCGGAATCTATCCCGCCATTGCCGGAACTTACGCGCAGCTCGTCTCTTCCTCGGTTGCGGGGGAGACCTATTCCTACCAGTTTCAGATCGCCGCGCCCCTGCCCCAGGCGAGCATCGAAACGCTCCCCCTGCCCGAAGATCCGGTGCAGGATTACGTGTTTACGGCGAACATGGTCTCCACGGGGTATTACATTACCGGCAAGTCATTGTGGGACGATATCGATGTGTTGGGAACCAAACCACGCCACTACAAGTATTCCTCCGAACCAGCCACGGCCAGGCTGTTGGTCACGGATGCAGATAACGCACTCTTCCTGGCCCTGGACAACTTCTGCTCCGCCTGTGTGAACGTGGGCCCGCACCCAACGGCCAACGCGGAGTTCAACATACCTGTGGGGCAGGATTGGTATATCTTTGCCGACAACTCACACCAACACGGCAACACAGTGCTGCTCTCCGGGATGATCGAGTTCCGGGGATGGGACACTGCAGTGGATGATCCCCAGGCTCCCGCGGCGGTATTTAAGCTTTCCTCGCCTGCGCCCAACCCCACCCGGGGAGAAACCAAGCTGTGGATCGATCTGGCCACGCCGCAAAAACTACAGGTCAGCATCCACGATATCCGCGGCCGCAGGATACGCGAACTGGACAGCCTCAAGCTTCCGGCAGGACAGAATCCCCTCGTTTGGGATGGCCTGGACAGCCAGGGCAAGCCGGCTTCTTCCGGTATCTACATTCTGAGGGTCAAAGGAGAGGAGCGGCAGGCTGCCCGCAAGATTGTGCTCCTCAAATAGCCTCCACCGCCCGTCTGGATGAGGCAGGCTGTTCCCTGCGGAGCACTCTAAAGCAGAGTGGGAGAGCAGGTAAGAGCGGGTTGCGCTGTCTCGGTCGGTTTGAGTTGGAAACCGTCTGAGAATCGTTTGCACCTGGGGTGTCAGAAGCCCCTTTCAGGCTTGCCTGGTTGGCAGGTCAGTTCAGGCTTGGACGCAGTGGCGGACAGACAAACTATTTGACAATAATGCAATCGTGGAAATGTTGTTCCTTTCTACCGTATGCCATTTCCTAATAGAGTGGCAGACAATCAGGTTTCAACTTATTTGTCAAGAGGAGTAGCAATGGAACAAGATCTCAGCAAACTGGATGCGATTTTGCCCTCCTATCAGGGCAAGCATGGCGTTTTGATCCCACTTTTGCAGCATACGCAAAGCATTCTGGGATATATTTCCCGTGACGCCATGAGGTATCTGGCGGAGAAGATGGGTATTCCCGCGGCTGAGATCTTCGGCGTGGCCACTTTCTACTCGATGTTTCGCCTCCGGCCCCAGGGCAAGCATATCATCCGGGTCTGCAAAGGCACGGCCTGCCATGTGTCCGATGCTGACGGCATCAAGGAAGCCCTGATCAAAAACCTGAATCTGGAGCCCGGCGAGGAAACCACCAGGGATATGCATTTCACCCTCCTGGAAGTGGCTTGCCTGGGCTGTTGCTCCCTCGCGCCTGTGATCATGATCGACGACCAAACTTTTGGCAAGCTGACGCCGGAGGCAATTCCCGCCATCCTGGATAAGTTCAGAACTGAGGAGCTTTGATGGATAAGATCAGAGTAAAAGTGGGCATGGCGAGCTGCGGTGTCGCGGCAGGGGCCAGGGACGTGTATCTCAAACTGGAAGACCACATCCGGCAACACTCGCTTCCCGTGGAACTTAGCAAGACAGCCTGCCTTGGGATGTGTTTTATAGAGCCTCTGGTGGAACTGACCGGATCCAATCTCGGTAAAGTGACTCTGGGACAGGTTGATCAGGAAAACATCTGTGGCCTGCTGGATGAGTATCTGGCAAACAAGGTTCCTTCCTCTAATATTGTCCAGGCTGAGAAACTGGATGCCCCCTACAATGGCCTCCTTGCCAAGCAAAAACGTATCGTGCTGCAAAACTGCGGGGTGATCGACCCCCTTTCCATAGATGATTATGAATCCCGGGGGGGATATCAGGCCCTCAAGAAAGCCCTCACCCTGCCTCCTGAGGAGATCATTGCCGAGGTAAAGGATTCCGGGCTGCGGGGACGGGGCGGGGCGGGTTTTTCCACCGGCCTCAAATGGAGCTTCGCGGCAGCGGCCAAAAGTCCCAAGAAGTATGTGGTCTGCGACGCCGACGAGGGCGATCCGGGCGCGTTCATGGACCGAAGCGTGCTGGAAGGCGATCCGCACAAGATTTTGGAAGGAATGATCATCGGCGCCTATGCCATGGGCGCGGATGAAGGTTATATTTATTGCCGCGCTGAATATCCCCTGGCCATCGCGCATCTCAGGGTGGCAATCGCGGCTGCGCAGGAGAGGCACTACCTTGGCAAGAACATTTTGGGCACGGACTTTTCATTCGACCTGGCCATCAAGGAAGGCGCCGGAGCCTTCGTTTGCGGCGAGGAAACGGCTCTGATGCAGTCCATAGAGGGAAAGCGCGGCATGCCAACCATCCGCCCTCCTTTCCCTGCTGAATCCGGCTTGTGGGGCAAACCTACCAACATCAATAACGTGGAGACCTGGGCCAATATCGCCTGGATTATCCTGAACGGCGCCAAAGCCTTCCGCACGATGGGGACGGAGAAGTCTCCCGGCACCAAGGTCTTCGCCCTGGCGGGCAAGATCGCCGGCAGTGGCCTGATCGAGGTTCCCATGGGTATCCCGCTCAGGGACATCATCTACAAAGTGGGCGGTGGCATGAAGACGGATAAGCCTTTCAAGGCCGTCCAGATGGGAGGCCCCTCCGGAGGCTGCATCCCCGCCGAACTGCTTGATACCGTGGTGGATTACGATAGCATCAACGCCACCGGGGCGATCGTGGGTTCCGGAGGAATGGTTGTGATGGACGAAGGCACTTGCATGGTCGATGTGGCACGCTATTTCTTGAATTTTACCCAAAGTGAGTCCTGCGGCAAATGCACCTTCTGCCGCATCGGCACGCTCAGGATGCTGGAGATTCTCACCCGCATCACGGAAGGAAAGGGAGAACTGGAAGACATCACCCGCCTGGAGGAACTGGCCAACAATATCATTAAAGGCAGCCTCTGCGGACTGGGGCAGACCGCGCCCAATCCGGTGCTCACTACTCTCCGCTATTTCAAACACGAATATCTCGCCCATATCGAGGATAAACGCTGTCCGGCGGGGGTTTGCACCGCCTTGCTCCGCTATGAGATTGATCCCGCCAAATGCGTTGGCTGCACGGCCTGCGCGCGCATCTGCCCGGTGCATTGCATCTCCGGAAGCGCCAAACAAGCCCATGTGATCGACCAGAGCCGCTGCATCGAGTGCGGCGCCTGCAGTGCTGCCTGCAGGTTCGATGCCATCAGCAAGGGTTAGGAGAGAGCGATGATTGAAGTCATTTTAAACGGTAACAAAGTCCAGTGCGAACCAGGTATCACCATCCTGGAACTGGCGCGGCGCAACGGCATCGAAATCCCCACCCTGTGTAACGATGAAGAACTCAAGCCCTATGGATCCTGCTGGGTCTGTGTGGTGGAGGTCAAAGGACGCCGCGGATTCGTCATTTCCTGCGGAACGATTGTCACCCCAGGCATGGAGATCGTCACCGACAGCGATGAGATAACCGCTGCCCGCAAGATGGCGCTGGAACTGCTTATCTCGAACCACTATGCCGATTGCGAAGCCCCCTGCAAGCTCGCCTGTCCCGGCCAGGTGGATGTCCAGTCCTACGTTTCCCTGATCGCCAACGGCCAGTATCACGACGCGGTCAAGGTGATCAAGGACACCCTGCCCCTGCCGCTCTCCATCGGGCGTGTCTGTCCCGCCTTCTGTGAAAAGGAATGCAGGCGCCAGATCGTGGAAGAACCGGTGGCGATCCGCCAACTGAAACGCTTTGCCGCAGATGAAGACCTGGGCGACGTCTGGAACTATGTTCCCGAAAAAGAACCTCCCACAGGTAAAAAGGTCGCCATCGTGGGCGCCGGGCCTTCGGGACTGACCTGCGGATATTATCTTTCCAATGCCGGTCACGAGGTGACCCTGTTTGAAGCCGCGCCTGCCGCAGGAGGCTGGCTGCGCTATGGCATTCCCGAATACAGGCTGCCCAAAGCCATTTTGGACAGCGAGATCGAGCTGCTTTGCTCCAATGGAATGCAGATCAAATACAACCAGAGACTGGGCAGGGATTTCCAGCTTACTGATCTCTGCTCCGGCTACGACGCCGTCTATCTGGCCATCGGGGCCCAGAAGGCGGTGCCCATGCCCGTCAAGGGTTCCGACCTCGCGGGCTGCTATCTGGGAGTGGATTTCCTCAAAGCTCACAGTCTGGGCAACACTCCTTCCCTGGGCAAAAAGGTCGCCATCGTGGGCGGGGGCAACACCGCCATCGATTGCGCCCGCACGGCCATCCGCCTTGGTTGCGAGGTGAGCGTTATCTATCGCCGCACCAAGGCAGAAATGCCAGCCGAGCCTTTTGAGATCGAGGCCGCGGAGCGTGAAGGCGTGATGTTCCACTATCTCTGCAATCCAGTGGAATACTTTGGCGAAGGCGGCAAACTGAAGGAAGTGAAGATCGAAAGGATGAAGCTGGGCGAGCCGGATTCCAGCGGCAGGCGCCGTCCCGAGCCCACCGGGGAATTCTTCACCGAAGCTTACGACTCCATCATCGCTGCCATTTCCCAGGTTCCCGAGGTGGATGTTTTTGCCACCGAAAGCAACTTCGTGGAGGGCAAGACGCTCCCCATCAGCCGCTGGCAGACTGCCATTGTGGATGAAAGCACCATGCACACCGGCCTGGGTAAGGTCTTTGCCGGAGGCGACTTCCGCCGCGGAGCCGCCACAGCCATCGAGGCCATCGCGGACGGACGCGTTGCAGCTCTGGCGATTGAACGTTTTCTGAAAGGGGAAAAGCTGGCTGCGGACGGATACCACTTCAATGCCAAAAAAGGCAATAAGCTGCAGGATATATCGCCCGAAGAGTATGCCCAATTTGAAAAAGTTGCCCGCAAAATCATGCCGGAAATCCCCCTCAAGCAGGCTCAAAACAGCTTTGACGAGGTGGAAACCGGCTTCAGCGAGGCGGACGCCCAGGCGGAAGCCGCACGCTGCCTGGAATGCGGCTGTCTGGTGAACGAAATCTGCATGCTTCGCGAATACTGCGCCGATTACCGGGTTGACACCCTGCGCTTCCTGGGAAGCATCAACAAACACCCCATCGACTACTCCCATCCCTACATCGTGCGGGATACCAACAAATGTATCAACTGCGCACTCTGTGTGCGTGCCTGCGCCGATGTCCAGGGCCCGGCAGTTCTGGGCTATATCTACCGCGGTTTTCCGGCGGTTGTGGCTCCGGAATTTGGAGAATCACTCACCAAGACCGGCTGCGAGAGCTGCGGCAAGTGCGTGGCTGTTTGTCCGGTGGGCGCGCTGGTGGGAAGGAATATCAACTACAAGCTCAACCCGCTTCCCAAAACCCGCACCCACCAAAACTGCGGCATCTGCGGCACCGGTTGTGAAATCATCTGCGAGACCCAGTCAGCCGTGCCGGTGCGGATTACCACGGATGAAGAGAAGCCAGGCTTCAACAGCCGCAATATCTGTTTCAAAGGCAGATTCGGCTGGCAGTCCCTGTTTGGCCCGGAGCGCCTGCGCATTCCCCTGCTGAAAGACGGCTTCGCCTGGCGTGAGATCGGATGGAAGGACGTGCTGGATATCCTGCGTGACAAGGCCGCCGAACACCCCGCCAAACACTTTGAGATTTCGCCCTATATCAGCCTGGAAGAGATGCTGATCGCCCGCAGGGCTGCCCTGGGCTGTCAGGCGGAGTTCTGTGCTGATCCCCGTTACCGCGTGTTTAGCAGCGAGTTTTTACCCGGCAGCCCCAACCACGACCCCTACGCGATCCTGGACAATTTCCAGGAATATGTGGTGATGGGCGAGGTCAGCAACACCTTGCGCACCGTTCTGCGCCTCAGGCAACGGAAGGGGAAGCGCCTCATTTCCGTGACCTGTGGAGGCAGCGCGCCCCTGCGTTTCGCGGATCGGGTCTATAACTCCCTGACGGAGCTGGAGCCTGGTAAAGGCCAACTCTTTATCTACAATCTGAACAGGATTCCGGAGCGCTTCATCCAGCGTCTGCTTAATCTGGCAGTCCGGCAGGACAGCGCTTTGAGGAACGTGCTGGAAAGCACGGACTATCCCAACTATTACGGCCTGCAAGCGCTTCAGCCTTGCTTTGAACCAGCAGCGGAAACCGGCCTGGCCCTGGCTTGGGGCACCCGCTTGGATCCAGAGCTTAGAGCCTCTTTCAAGGTGGAGATCCAGCAGTTCAGGGATGCCGCTTCCACTGCTGACCTGCTGCTTCCGGCGCCTTCCTACCTGGAGATCGATGGCCATGCCCTGGCCAACGGTTGGGGCATAACGCGCTTCTGCAATCCGGCACAGTCTGCCATCATCAATGAATTGACACGCTGTTTCTATCAACTGGACTGGATTTCGCCCGCCACGGCGGATATCCCCTTCTGGAACGAAGAAGCCTCCAGGTTGCTGGCAAGCCTGTCCCAGCGCAAACCCCAAAGCTATCGGGAGGACGCGGTAAAGCCGGAAGACCTGCGCACCATTCCCCTGCTGCCGGATTCCTTGTTGCAGCGCCAGCTCATCAACCTCTACAACAAGAGGAAAGAAATCACCAGTTTCTGAGCAAGCGCTTAAAGCATTTCATGCTGCTGCCAACCGACGGCTTGCCACGGGACTGCATTATCCCAGCAAAGCTTTACTTTACAAAGGCCTGGCTTGTTCTTTCCCGCAAAGGATAATCTGCATTTCCCCGTCAGGGGATGACAAATTCCGCTTGCCAGAGAGGGCAAGCCCATATACTATATTGGTAGGAATTCATTTCAAATAATACTTACTTGGGAGCGAATGATGAAAGCTTATAAACTTCGTGACAATATCTGGTGGGTCGGCGCCATCGACTGGGACCTGCGCAACTTCCACGGCTACCTTACCCAGAGGGGTTCCACCTACAACGCCTATCTGATCATAGATGAGAAGGTCACCCTGATCGACAACGTCAAATACTACCTCTATGACGAGATGATCTCCCGCATCAGCGATGTGATAGACCCCGCCAGGATCGATATTATCGTGCAAAACCATGTGGAGATGGACCACTCCAGCGGACTGCCCCAACTGATGAAGCTGATCCCCAATGCCAAAATTTATACCAATGCCAACGGCATCAAGGGCTTGAAGGCGCACTACAAAGAGGATTGGAACTTTGAGGAAATCAAAAGCGGAGACAGCATCAATATCGGCAAGCGCGACCTGACCTTCCTCACCACCCCCATGGTGCATTGGCCGGACAACCAGGTGACCTATTGCCCGCAGGAGAAGATCCTCTTTTCCAACGACGCTTTCGGGCAGCATATCGCCACCAACGAGCGTCTGGTGGAAGAGTATCACCTCAGCATCGCCCTGGAGGAAGCCAAGAAGTATTACGCCAACATCGTGCTGCCCTATTCCCGCATGGTGCAGAAGGTCTTGGAAGCGGCGGCGCCGCTGGAACTGGAGATGATCGCTCCCAGCCACGGCCTCATCTGGACGGAACACATCCCCCAGATTCTGGCTGCCTATACCGATTGGGCGAACAACGTGGCCGATCCCGGAAGGGCTTTGGTGATCTGGGACACGATGTGGAAATCCACCCAAATGATGGCGCAGGCCATTGCCCAGGGCTTTGAAAACAGGGGCATCAAGGCCAGGATGCTGAACCTGCAGACCAACCACATTTCCGACATCATGACCGACGTGATGGATGCCAAATACATCTGCGTGGGCTCGCCCACCATCAACAGCTCCATTTTGCCCACCGTGGCTGCTTTCATCTACTATCTCAAAGGGCTTTCGCCCAAGGAAAGGATTGGCCTTGCCTTCGGTTCCTACGGCTGGGGCGGCCAGAGCGTTCCCATCCTCCAACAGATGCTGGGGGATCCCAAGGAGTGCGGCTTCACCATGCTGGAGCCAATCAAAACGCTTTATATACCGGATTCCAAAACCCTCAAGGGCATCACCCAAAACATTGAATCACAACTATTAAAACTACAGGAGAACTAAACAAATGATCAGCAAGAAACTTGAAAAAGCTATCAATGATCAGATCAACCGGGAACTTTTTTCCGAATACCTCTACACCTCGATGGAGGCCTGGTTTGCCAATGAAAACCTGGATGGCATGGCCAACTGGATGAGGGCGCAAAGCCAGGAAGAACACGCCCATGCCATGAAGTTCTTTGACTATCTGATCGAACGCGGCGGCAGGGTGGAACTGGAAGCCATCGACAAGCCAGAGGTGGAGTTCGGCAATCCCCTCAAAGCCTTCCAGGCAGCCTACGAGCACGAGCAGTTCATCACCAAACACATCAACGAACTGATGGATATCGCCATCGCGGAAAACGACCATGCCAGCAAAGGCTTTCTGCAATGGTATGTGGATGAACAGGTTGAGGAAGAGGCTTCGGCCGACCGTATCGTGCAGCGCCTCAAGATGATCGGCGACAACATGCACGGCATCTTTATGCTGGACAACGAACTGAGCCAGAGGGTGTACACACCCGAAACCCCTGCCGAGTAAGCTGTCCATGACCCTTGCCAGGCGCGGGAAACCTCTGTTATACAAAGGAGTTCCGCGCCTTTTTCCTTTTTTCCGGTCAGCCTGCCTGTCTGTTTCGCCCTCCTTTCAGGGCTGGCAATTTCGGTGGGTCAACCTGGGGTCAACCTTAACTTTTATAAGGGATACCTAAGGATGATGGCATTAAGCCACTGTCTGGCAAGGGATAAGCATAGGGGAGCCAGTGCTGGGAACTGTGTGTGACAAGGCAGGCTTTAGAGCCTGCCAGCTCAGGATTGAAGAGGGTTTGAGCCTTGTTTACCGGAGAGTCGCCATAAGATGGGGCGGATATTTGATTAACAGAATTTGTTTGTGTAACACTTTGGGCGCATGAAGAAGCAGGAAAAAGTGAGACCAGAGATCAGGGCCAGCACAGCCATCGTGGGCGCAGGACCGGCGGGATTGCTGGCTGCCATTGCCCATGGGGCTGGAGCGTTGCTGCTGGAGCGGAATCCGGATGCGGGCAGGAAGCTCCTGGTTTCCGGCGCGGGGCAATGCAATTTCAGCAACAATCTCTCCCGGGAGGATTTTCTAAGGGCTTGCGGGCGCGCGGCGAACTTTCTCAAACCTGCTATCTATCAATTTGGCAATGAAGACTTTATCTCTCTTTTGGCAGAGGCTGGCTGTCCCACGCTGATCCGTGAAGACGGTAAGGCCTTTCCCGCCTCGCTCAGGGCTGCCGATCTGCGGGACGCGCTGGTCAGGCAGGTCCTTGCCAGGGGCGCCAGGCTGCAGACCGGAGTTTACATCGTGGACGTGCGCAGGGATGGGGATTTTATCCTGACTGCCAGGGATGGCGGGATCATCCGCTGCTCCCGTCTGATCCTGGCGGGAGGAGGCTGCTCCTGGCCTCAGACCGGCTCCGATGGCTCTGTCTATGATCTGGCCAGGGCTTTGGGGCACAGCATCGTGGAACCCCGTCCCGCCCTCGCCTCGATTGACGTGGAGGATTATGCGCACTTCAGAGATTGCGCCGGAATATCCTTACGGGACGTAAACGCCGTGTTTCGCAGCGCCAGGGGCAGACACGCGGCGCGCGGCGACCTGCTCTGGACTCACACGGGTCTTTCCGGGCCGCTGATCCTGGACAACTCCCACCATCTGGACAGGGGCGACTCCATTTCCCTCTGCCTGTTGCCAGCAGCGGAAGAAAAACTCCCCCGCATCCTGCTCCAACATCCCCGCCATACCCTGCTGAATGCCTTGAAGTCCGCATCGCTCCCGGAAAGCCTTGTCCGCGCTCTGCTCCTGCATCAGGGTATAGAACCAGGGCAGGTTTGTGCCCAGTTGTCACGTCCAACCCGCAAGCGCTTGGTCGCCCTCCTCACTTCACTACAGCTCAAGGTTTCCAGAATCGAGAGCCTCAAAACCTGCATGAGCACTGCCGGAGGTGTCCCCCTGGCGGAGGTCAGGGCCAAAAGCATGGAATCCGCGCTGTGCCCGGGGTTGTTCCTGGCGGGGGAACTGCTGGACTACAACCTTCCCAGCGGAGGTTTCAACATCCAGGCCGCTGCTTCCACCGGATATCTGGCGGGCAGGCAAAAAATCTATTGACAGCTTTGTGCGCTGCCTGTGCAAGGAAATAACTGAAGCTTTCATTACCAGAGGAGTACAGATAGCAGTGAACAACGAACGCACAGAATTCCGCGATCTTTTTTACAGCCTCGACAAAGTGTCGCAAAAGAAGATCATGGACAAGGTCAGGACCAGGCAATTCAAGCAGGGTGAAAGCATCACCACGGAAGCCACGCCCGGGGACAGCTTGTTTTACATCAGCAAAGGACGGGTTGAAATCCTGAAGAGCAGGGACGGCAGCACCGACAATCAAGTGACCATCGCGATACTGGAATCGGGACAGGTGTTCGGGGAAATCAGCACTTTCCTGGGGGGTGACCATTACGCCTCCTCCGTGGCATTGGAAGACAGCGAGTTGATGGAAATACCGCAGGATGTTTTCATCGAAATCTGCCAGAAAGAACCCAAAATCGCCCTGCAGATAATCCGTGACCTGTCCCACAGGCTGGTGGAAACCAACAACCGCGCCCTGGGCATCCTGAATGCGGCAATCACGGAAAACCGCCTGCAGGCCATTGGACTGGCTGCCAGCAAGATCATTCACGACATCAAGACCCCGCTCACTGTGATCGTGCTTACCGCCCAACTGATCGAGGGAATGTTCCCGGACAGCGGGGAGTATTCCAGCGGCATTGTGAAGCAGGCCAAACTGGTGGACGAACTGGTGCGGGAAACACTTGACTACGCAAAAGGCACAGCCAGCCCGCCCAACTATCAGACTGTTGATCTGAGTTCTTTCCTGAACGATCTGCGGGATACCTATGGGGCTTCGTTGCGGGGACGCGACATCTCTTTCAGCGTTGAGAATAAATGCCTGGGACAGGTGGTTTTTGACGAAAGCAAGATTCGCAGGGTGATCATCAACCTGGTCAAAAACAGCTCCGAAGCTTTGCAGGAGAAAGGGGAGATCAAGATCACGGCGAATATGGCTTCAAGCTGGTTGCAGATCAGCGTGGAAGACAGCGGGCCGGGCGTGCCGGAAAGCATTGTGGAAAACCTCTTTATGCCTTTTGTAAGCCAGGGCAAGCCCAACGGCACAGGCCTGGGTCTGGCAATCTGCCAAAAACTGGTTGATGAACACAATGGCCGTCTGGAGTATAAACCACGCAAACCCCAGGGCAGCCGCTTCGATATCAGGCTGCCCCAGAATCTAAAATAATACTTGTCAAAAACATGGCTTCCAATTCTTTGGTTAGAAAATAGAATTTTTGGACGGTGAATCATGTCAAGAATATGCGATATATGTGGAAAAGGAGCTCAGGTCGGCAACAACCGCAGCCATGCGCTGAACGCCACCAAGCGCCGTTTCTATCCCAACCTCCACGAAATCCGCGCCATCTTTGGCGAGGGTGTGAAGAGAGTGAAGGTCTGCTCGTCCTGCCTCAAGGCGAACAAAGTCAAGAAGGCAGTGGGGAAATAGTTTCCAGGGCAGATATCGATACAGAATCCAATAGCTGCGGCTTGATCAAGAATTATCGGGAAACACGTGATGGTGCTCCCGATTTTCGTTATTGGATAATAAAGTTTTGCAAGGAGATTGCATGACGATAGAAGAGATACACGCCCGGGTGCTGGCCAGTTCAGCGGTCCTGGACGATGTGCGGGCCGAGATCGGCAAAGTGATTGTGGGGCAGGAAAACATCATCAACCGCCTGTT
Organism: Candidatus Cloacimonadota bacterium; assembly: GCA_035450685.1. Taxonomy (GTDB): domain Bacteria; phylum Cloacimonadota; class Cloacimonadia; order Cloacimonadales; family Cloacimonadaceae; genus Syntrophosphaera. Next base: position 81,271 of record DAOTNF010000006.1, read on the forward strand.
GATCGGCATGCTTGCCAATGGGCATGTGCTGATCGAGGGTGTTCCGGGGCTGGCCAAGACCTTGATTATCAGCACCCTGGCCAAAGTTTTCGCGGCAAGCTACAAACGGATACAGTTCACACCCGATCTGCTTCCGGCGGATATCATCGGCACCCTGATCTACAATCAGAAAACTGGGGAATTCACCCCCAAAAAGGGTCCGGTCTTTGCCAACTTTATCCTGGCTGACGAGATAAACCGCGCGCCTTCCAAGGTGCAATCGGCACTGCTGGAAGCCATGCAGGAACACACGGTGACCATCGGCGACACCACCTATCAGCTACCCGAACCTTTCTTTGTGATGGCCACCCAGAACCCCATTGAGCATGAGGGCACCTATCCTCTGCCTGAAGCGCAGGTGGACCGCTTTATGATGAAGCTGAAGATAAAGTATCCCAGCCTGCGGGAAGAGAAACTGATCCTGGACAGAATGGTGTCGGGAGCGGAGATTCCGGTGGAGCAGGTGTTGCAGCCCCAGGCCCTGAAAGGCATGCGCGAGGTGATCAACGAAATCTACATGGAAGACAAGCTCAAGGACTACATCCTCAATCTGGTGCATGCCACCCGCCATCCGGAACGCTATCCCAGGATATCCGCGATGAACGGCCTGATCCAGTATGGAGCCTCGCCCCGGGCCACCATCTATCTTGCCAGGGCAGCCAAAGCCCACGCCTATCTGGAACACCGTGGATATGTGATCCCGGACGACATCAAAGCCATCGGCAAAGACCTGTTGCGGCACAGGATTATCCTCTCCTACGAGGCGGAAGCTGAGCAGGTGAGCTGCGAAGAGCTGATCACCAGGATCTTTGACGAGATAGAGGTTCCTTAACAAAGGCACGCCATGCCCACCCGCACCCCGGCAGACATCCTCTCCCGGATACGCAAGATCGAAATCCGCACCAAAAATGTGGTCAGCGAGATCTTTTCGGGAGAGTATCACTCCAGCTTCAAAGGACAGGGCCTGGAGTTTGCGGAGGTGAGGGAGTATCAGGCGGGAGACGCGTATCGGGACATCGACTGGAACGTTTCTGCCCGCCTTGGGGTTCCGTATGTGAAGAAGTATCAGGAGACCCGCGAACTGAACGTGGTGTTTGTGGTGGATGTGTCGGCTTCCCAAAACTTTGGCACCCGCCAGATGCTCAAACGCGAGCGCCTGGCTGAGATCATTGCCCTGCTATCCTTTTCCGCCCTGTCAAACAACGACAAGGTGGGGCTGATCATGTATTCCTCGTGCTTGGAGAAATACCTTCCCGCCCGCAAAGGGCGCAACAAAGCATTACAGATTCTCAGGGACGTGCTCTATCTCGATCCCGCGCAGCCGGGCACATCTCTGGCGGGAGCTTTCGACTATGCCAACCGGGTGCTTAAAAAGCGCTCGGTGGTCTTTGTGCTTTCGGATTTTCTGGATCAGGATTATGACAAACCCCTGCGCATCCTGGCCAGCAAGCACGACGTGATCGCCATCCAGGTGCTGGACGAAGCGGAACTCGAACTGCCCAGGGCGGGCATCCTGAGCCTGGTCGATCCCGAAACAGGGCAAACCCTCTATCTGAACAGCTCGGATGAGAGGACACGCAAGGCATACAGCCGTGAAGTGCAACAACAACAGGAAAAGCTGTTGGAAAATCTCAGGCAATTCAGGGTGGATCATCTGCTGCTGCGCGCCGCCGATTCGCATGTGGATGCACTGCGTGAGTTCTTTGAGCGCAGGAAGTTGCGCTGGAGGCGGCGATGACGAGGTTTCGCGTCCTGTTGCTGCTGCTGTTCCTGCTGTCCGGAATTACCTGCGTGCCGGCGCTGTCCCTGAAACAAAGCCTTGAAGAAGCTGACGACCTCAGCGTGGGCGACCGTTTCATCCTCAATATCCGCGGAGATGGTCCCCTCAAGTCGGTAGAACTGCCTGATACCCTGACTAACTTTTACATCCTGAAGGTGGAGGAAAAGGACAAAGGGACAGACAAAGCCTGGCTCCGCCTGACCATTGTGCCTTTGCTGCCCGGTTCGCAGAGCTTTCCCGGACTGCGGGTCAGGTCGGCTAAAGATTCTGGAGAGAGCGCTTTAACAAACAGATTCCGGCTCAATATCATATCCGTGAGAGCCCAGGGCGACACCCTGCTGGCCGATCTGAAGCCTCTTTCCAAATATCCCCTCCAATTACCGAGCTGGCTGTATCCGTTGCTTCTGCTGGCGGGAGCAGCCCTGCTTCTGCTCTCCTGGCTCTTGAACCGCAAGAAGGAAAAACCAAATGAGGCGCCCGCTGCCACCAAACCCCCGGCTGTCATTGAACCAGAGGCGGACTGGCAGACAGCGCTGCGTGAACTGGACGAACTGCGTGCCAGAAACCTGCTTGCTCAAGGAAAGCTGGTGTTGCATCACTTTGAACTGTCGCTCATCCAGCGCAGGTTTATGGAGCGCCGTCTGGGCCTGCCGGCTGTGGAAATGACTACCTCCGAGATTCGCCGGGCTTTGGCAGGCAAGCTGCAGGATAATCCAGCCCCGGTGCTGGGTTTCCTTGCCTATTGCGACAAAGTGAAGTTCGCGCGCTACAATCCCGACCCCGGGGAGATCAGGGAGGCTGAAGACTGGCTGCGGCAGTGGTTGCTGTCCTATCAGCCTATGGCGCCAAAGACTTACCCCACCGGGGAGGAGAGCCATGCTGCGCTTCGCTAATCCCTGGTGGCTGCTCGGCTTGGGTCTGATCCCGCTTTACCTGCTTTACCAATTCAAATGGAGCCGTTCCCGCAAGTTGCGCCTACCCTTTAACCGCTTGGATCTGCTGCGCCGCATCCAGGGAGAGGGAAAGCTGTGGGAGAGCCTCTTTCCCATCCTCAAAGCCCTCATTCTGACCTGTCTGGTTCTGGCTATTGCCCAACCCCGCTGGGGCAGGGGAGAGCGTGACATCAGCCGCAAGGGAGTGGATATCATCCTGGCGGTGGATATCAGCGGATCGATGCTGGCAGTGGATTTTGCCCCCAACAATCGGCTGGGTGCGGCGGTAAGCGTGGCCAAAGACTTCATTAAAAACCGTCCCAATGACCGCTTTGGCCTGGTTGCTTTCTCTGAATACGCCCTCACCCAAAGCCCGCTGACTTTCGACCATCCGGCCATGCTGGAACAGCTTGGCAAGCTACAGGTGAACGAGGACGCCTCCGGCACGGCCATCGGCATGGGCCTGGCCAAAGCTGTGGCGCGCCTGAAAGACAGCGATGCCAAGAGCAAGACCGTGATCCTGATCACGGATGGCGTCAGCAATACCGGGGAGATCGACCCCATCAGCGCCGCCAAGATGGCCAAAGCTTTTGGGATCAAAGTCTATCCCATCGGTGTGGGTCGGGGCGGATATGTGGATTTCCCCATGGTTGATCCCCTCTTTGGCACTTTCTATCAAAAAGCGTTGGTGGAACTGGACATGGAGACCCTGAACGAGGTTGCCACCATCACTGGCACGGGGAAAGCCGCCCGGGCGGGGGATGAGAGCCAGTTGCAAGCCATCATGCAGCAGATCGACCGCCTGGAAAAGACGGAATACAACCTGCAGATTCGCTATGTGTGGGAGGAGAAGTTTCCCCTGCTGCTCTGGATCGCCTTTATCCTGCTGGTTTTAGAACTTGCGCTGCGGCTCTGGCTGCTGCCGATCCTGCCGGAGAGTTGAATGAACCTGTATTCCCAACAAAACCTCTGGCTGCTGCTTATCCTGATCCCCGCGATTCTGCTGCTTACTCGTCTGGAAACAAGGCGTCTGAAACGTTTTACCCGCTTTGCCGAGCCTCAGTTTGTGCCCGAGTATCTGCGGCGCCTGTCGCCATTTTATCTGACCCTCAAACTGGTGCTGGCCTTGTTGGGGCTGGTCTTTCTGATCTTCGCTCTTGCCCGCCCGCAATGGGATGTTGAGACCCGGGAGCTTTCTTCCCAGGGGCTGGACATTATGATTTGCCTGGACATCTCAAAGAGCATGGATGCCCAGGATATGACCCCATCCCGCCTCCTGCGCGCCAAACTGCAAACCAAATCTTTCATCGACAGGCTCAAGGGCGACCGCGTGGGAATCATAGCTTTTGCCGGCAAAGCCACGCTGGAATGCCCTCTCACGGATGACTATGAGAGCGTTGCCCTGGTGCTCAGCAGCCTGAAAACTGACAGCGCCGTGCAACTGGGAACAGACATTGGGGCGGCCATGGCTCTGGCTGAAAAGTCCTTCCTCAGTTCCGGCGGCAACAATGTATTGCTGCTTGTTTCCGATGGAGAGGATTTGGGCGGATCGTCTCTGCAGCAGGCTCAACGCCTGGCCTCCGCGGGAGCACGCGTCTATACTTTGGGAGTGGGTTCCGCGGAAGGGGTGACCATCACCGATCCGGAAACCGGACGCAGCGCTTTCAGCCGCCTGGATATTGAAAACCTTGAGAAGCTCGCCGCAGCCGGAAGGGGCAGATACTACGCGGTAACTCCCGGGCAAAATGAACTTGACCTGATCCTGCAAAACATCTATACTGCGGAAAAGGGACGGGAGCGCAGCAAAAGCATCAGCACCTACAAGGAACAATACCACATCCCGGCTTTCCTCGCCCTGGCCTTCCTGCTGCTGGAAAGCCTGATCCTGCCCTTGCGCAGAAAGGGGAAGCAAGCATGAGCGCCAGCAGCCGCAAGGCCTGGAGCCGGATTCTCTTCATCCTGGCTCTGCTGATCCTGCTCTTTCTCCTGGGCGAGTTCTTGCTGCGTCCCAGGGTATTCAGGCACAGCCTGGCTTCCTCCGATTACCGGCGGGGCAGCTATTCCCAGGCTGAGCGGACCTGGAAAAGAGTCCAGGACGCCAAAGACGGCGACCCCATCCCCGAAGCGAGCCTGGGCAAGCTGCAATACAAACGGGGCGACTATGCCCAAGCCCGGCAGCGGCTGGAGGAGTCGATCAGGGAAAAGGATAAGCTCCCCGGCAGCCACTACGACCTGGGCAACGTCCTTTATCGCTCTGAAGATCTGGATGCCGCGCTGGAGCAATATAAGAAGGCCATGCTGCTCGATCCCGGGGATAAGGAAGCCAAGTCCAATTACGAACTGGTGCTGCGGCGCAAGGGTTACCAACCTCCTCCGCAATCTTCCGGTGATCAGGAGGAGCAGCAAAAGCAACCCCAGACATCGCCCCAGAACCGCGAACAATATGAAAACACCCTGAACGCCTTGGATCAGAAGGAAGCCAGAGAACGCAACCGGCAGAGATCCAAAGCACCCGCCAAGGAGGGGAAGTGGTGGTAAAGAAAAGACTTATTGCCCTGGCACTGGCCCTCATGCTGTGCGCCGGATTGGGCGCGCAAGGGGTCAAAGTGCTCAGCTCGGTGAACAAAAACGTGATCTCGATGGCCGAACAACTGCAGCTCACCCTCAAGATCAGAAGCGACCATTCCCTCAGGCTCTCCGCGCCCCCCGCGCCGCAGGTGCCCGGCCTGATCTATCGCAATGTGCTAAGCAGCTCTTCCAGCAGCACCTCGATCATCAACGGCAAAATCAGCCGCGAGCACTCGCAGACTTTCACCTACATCTTCAATCCCACCCGCAAGGGCAAATTCACCATCCCCGGCTTCACCCTGAATATTGGCAAGCGGGAATACACTACCCGCGAGATTGGGATCGAAGTGGTTGACCGTCCCCAAAGCTCCACGCCCCAATACAGCCCCGATCCCTTTTACAGCCCCTTCACCCAGAATTACTATGGCCGCAGCGACAGGGAAGGTGACAGCCGGGTGGTCTGCCTGCCCGAAAACCAGAGCGTGTATGTGGGACAGCCGGCTCTGATCCATTACTATCTTTATACCAATCAATGGGTTGGCTCTTACAACTTGGAAAGCGAAAAGGACTACGGCGGCTACGGAAAGTCGGTCTATGAGCAGCCCACCAGCCTGGATTATGAAGACGTCAGCTTCAATGGCAAACGCTACAAGAGGGCGCTGCTCAAGAGCATGGTGCTTTACCCCCAAAATACAGGCCGCTTGCAGGTTCCCACCCTGATCGGCACCATGCGTTTGCTGGATTATAGCTTCCTCAACAGGGACGTCCAGTCTTCGCCCGCCTATCTGAACGTTAAAGCTCTGCCCGCCGGCGCTCCCGGAGCCTTCACCGGAGCCGTGGGTTCCTTCACCGTGAGCCAGAGCGTTTCCCAGACGCAGCCCAGTTTGGGAGAGGCGGTAACAGTCACTGTCAAGATCAGCGGGAAAGGGAATTTCAGCCAGTTTACCGCGCCGCCCTGGCCTGCCCAAAATGGTTTCCAGATTTCGGAACCGATGGTGCAGGACAAGCTCAGCACCGGCATCGAGGGCACCCGCACCATCTACTATACATTGCTGCCCCAGCAGACGGGGGAGTTCACCCTGCAGAGCTTCCAGTTTTCCTGGTTCGACACCGCTTCCCAAAGCTATCGCAGCTACCGGGGGCCGGCTTTGAAACTGAAGGTCAAGCAGGCAAACGTGCTATCCTATTTTTCCGGCATCCTGCAGCCGGACAAGCCCAAAACCCTCAATCCGGCGGTGCTGAAAGCTTCCTATCCCCAGTTCCGGTTTTATGCCAGGCAGCCTTGGTATTGGCTGGCGGTGGCTCTGATCCTGCTCTCGCTCGCCGTCTCAGGCTTTGTGGCCCGTGAGCGCTCCCTCAAGCGCAGGGATCCCGCGGCCTGGGCGCAGAAAAGCTCCGCCCGCGTTCTGGATAAGTATTTGCGCAAGGCCACCGACAAAGCCCGCGAGATGTCGGGAGAATTCTATCCTCTGGCGGAAACCGGACTCATGGACTATCTGGGGCGCAATTACGGTGTCTCGCGCGGCCTGAGCACCGCGGAAGCGCTTGATGCCCTGCACCGCAAAGGCGTTCCTGAGGAAATCGTGAGCCAGTTGGAAGACTTTTTCATTCTCTGCCAGAAGGCGCGCTATATGCCCGGAGGCTTGGACGCTACCGCGATCCAGGACTCCCTTTCCCGTCTGCGCAGCCTGGTGCAGGCGCTTATCCGCTTCAAAAACTCTCAATCGGGTGGCTGGTTGGGCAGGAAAGGAAACTCTTCCGCAGAATCCAATTCCCGGGAGGACAGCGAGTTATGAAAAGATCAGTGCTTATCCTGTTTGCCGTGCTGGCTCTGAGCTTGCTACTGGCCGAGGACGAAATCAGCAGTTCGCTTCCCCAAAACCTTTCACCCCGCCAGGAGCAGTTGCAAAGCCTGCAAAAGCAGGCCGCGGATGGTTTGCGCAATGCCGACCTCTATTACAATATCGGAGTCCTGCACTATCAACTGGGCAGCCCCGGGCAGGCTCAACTGTGGTTTCTGCGAGCTCTCAGGCTCAACTCCGCCCATCGCCTGGCCAGGGAAAACGTGGCCTTCATCCAGTCACTGCACCCCACCGAACACATGGCTCCGCCCCCGGCCTTTGTTATGCAGATAATGTTCAATATCTATGCTTTCTTTTCACTCAACCGCCTGGCTGTGCTGGTGCTGGTTTTGGGCCTGCTCTGCGCTCTCAGCCTGCATTGGCTGCTGCACTACCCGCCTCAGCGGGAGCGGGCCTTTCCACTCCTTGTGCTGCTGATCGTGGGCGCTTTGTTTCTTGCGTCGCTTTTTACCCTGCTCTACAAAAGCTACCGTTTCCGGCATGATACACGCGCAGTGGTGATGCAGGAAGGAGCGCCGGTTCATGCCAGCCGCAGGGATGGGAAAGCGCTTTATAACTTGCCGGAAGGCTATGTGGTCAATATCGTGGAACAAGGGGCTGACCGGATGGCTGTTGTCTTGCCGGATGGCTCCCGGGGCTGGATGGCGGCCTCGCAGTTGGAACGTGTGGCTCAACAATAATAAGATCAGGGAGGATAAAGTTATGAAACCGTTGATTTTTGTGACCAAGAGGATACCCCAACCGGCTCTGGACCGGCTGGCTGAGGTTTTTGAGCTAAGGCTCAACCCACAGGACAAGGCGCTGTCCAAACAGCAACTCTGCGAGGCTGTCGGGAACGCGGACGCCCTGCTCTGCCTGCTGACGGACTCCATCGACCGCGACGTGCTTTCTGCCGGGACGCGCCTTAAATGCGTCTCCAACTACGCCGTGGGATTCAATAACATCGATGTGGAGTTTGCCACCCAACGCGGCATCGCGGTCTGCAACACTCCCGGAGTGCTTACCGAGAGCACAGCCGACCTCACCTGGGCTTTGATCATGAGCAGCGCCAGGCGCATTGTGGAAAGCGATAACTATTTGCGAGCCGGGAGCTTCACCGGCTGGGAACCGATGCTGATGCTGGGGCATGACGTCTATGCCAAGACCCTGGGAATCGTGGGGATGGGCAGGATCGGCCAGGCCGTTGCCAGGCGCGCTGCGGGCTTTTCCATGCGGGTGCTCTATCACGATCCCGCGGCTGATGCCACCAGCCTGCCCGCGGAATGGCAGGCTGCGACACTGGAACAGCTTTGCCGCGAATCCGATTTTATCAGCCTGCATGCTCCGCTCACCCCGCAAACCCATCACCTGATCGGCAAGGAGCAGTTTGCCTGGATGAAGCCCTCCGCCATCCTCATCAACACAGCCCGGGGGCCCATCGTGGACGAAACGGCGCTCATCGACGCGCTGCAAACGGGTAAAATCGCTGCCTGCGGACTGGATGTGTTTGAAGAAGAACCCGAGGTTCCCGCCGCATTGATGGATTTACCCAACGCGGTTCTCTTGCCTCATATCGGTTCCGCCTCGCTGGAAACGCGCACCAAAATGGGCTTGCTTGCCGCTGAGAACGCCATCGCGGTGGTCCTTGGGAAACAGCCTCCCGCGCGGGTCAACTGAGCGGCGCTGCGGAATGTAACTTGAATCAGGACATCTGCTTACGCGTCTCCGATTCTTTCCGGTTTGCTTGCCCATTCCGCCCTCATTTGCATCCGGCGCTCTGGGGTGGGTCTTCCTGGGGTCAACCTTATAATTTATAAGGATGACCTAAGGATGATGGCACCAAAGCCAGGAGCAGCAAAGGAGGGAGGCGTGAAGGAATATCGGCATATTCGCGGTTATTATCTGCCGGTATCAACTAACAGGCACAACCTAACTGTCTGTTGGGGAAAGTGATGGATGCTTTGTGAATTTGGTATGTCAGTGATTTTTGGCGTTCGTATCCTTCAGCTTAGCCCGGGCATCAGATAGTTCACCCTAATGAGATAAAGATGCCGGATTTGGATACCGCTTTAGCGGCGGAACAGGTAAAGGGCTGTCAAAGCCAGCAGCGAAGCGTATAAAAGCCAGTCCCAGGCGGAAAAGGAGTGTTGCTTCAACCTGCTTTTGGGGCCGGAACTGCGGAAGCCGCGCAGTTCCAGGGCGATGGCTTTGACGCCGCTTTGGGAGAGCGTTTCCGCCAGAATGGTGAGCGATATCAGGCGATAAACCTTCATCTTGGCGGCGAAGCTGAGTTTTTTCAGCTCGATAGCCCTCAGTTTGAGCAGTTGCAAAAAGTGGCGCAGCCTGGCGTTGAGGCTGGGGATTATCCGCACTCCGAAAAAGATCATGAAGCTCAGTTCCTGGGGCAGGCGCAGCGCGCCAAAAGCGATGTCGAAATCTTCATATTCAAAGCGCAGCAGCACCCGGGCCGCCAGCCAGAGGACCAGAATCCTGATCGCAAAAGCCAGTCCCCGCTGCAAGGCAATCGTGTGCACCGCATACCAGCCTTTTCCCCACAGCAGTTGCCCCTGTTTGACAAACAGCAGTTGCACCACCAGCACCGCCAGGCTGAGGGGCAGCAGGTAGCGGGCCTGCCTGCCCAGGGCAGCCCAGTCGAAACCACTGAAGACACCCTGGCACAAAAAGGCCAGCAGCAATACAGCGGCCAGCCAGGCAATCTGGAGCACGAACAGCGCCGCGGTGCTGAGCCAAAGCACCAGAATCAGGAGGCTGAGGGGATGCAGTTTCAGCTTTCCTCCCCGGTTATCCTGCCATCGCGCAGGTGCAGGACCCTGTCCATGGCTGGCAGCAGCAGCTCAGTTTCATGGCTGGCTACCAGCATGCCTTTTTTGGAGCGGCAAAGCTCCAGGAACCGCTCTTTGCGGGCGGCGTCCAGGCTGGCGGTGGGTTCATCCAGAATCCAGTATTTCTCCGGGCAAAAATAGAGCGGCAGCAGGGCAAAGGCGCGTTTCTCGCCGCTTGAAAGCCGGCTGAAGGGAGCGTCCAGCCTGGCGGCGAGGTCTGTCCCCAGCATCTTGTCGAGCTTTTGCCCCAGGATATCCGGCCACAGCAATTGCCAGATCTCCAGGTCGTGCCTGGGGCAGAGGCCAAAGAGATTCTCCGCCGACTGCTGTTGCAGATAAAACAGCTCCGCGTAAAACGAGGCATCCGGTTCGCCAAGCGGCTTTCCCTGCCAAAGAATTTGTCCGGATGAAGGCTTCAAAAGCCCGGTGAGCAGCTTGAGCAGGGTGCTTTTTCCGCAGCCGGTGTCCCCGCGCAGCAACACATTTTCACCGCGCTCCAAAGCAAGATCGAGTTCCCTCAACAGTGGCGCCTGCCCGGGGTAGGCAAAGCAGAGTTGCGAAATCCGGTAAACTTCACGTGATTCCATCATAGCTCCAGGAACCGCGAGCCAGAGGGCAGATAGGAAAATTCATGGTCAGCCACCAGCACCATCCTGCCTTGGGACAACAGCTTTTCCAGCCAGTCTTTCAGGCTGGCCAGGGCATTGGCGCTCAGTCCGCTGGAGGGTTCATCGAGCAGCACGAGCGGACTTTGCAGGCATTCGCAAACAGCCAGCAAGAGCAGCTTTTTCTGTCCGCTGGAAAGGGTGTCCGGGGCGCGGTCAAGCATGCAGTCGAAACCGAAGTAGCGCGCCGAGGCGGCAATTCGCCGCTTCATCTCATCCGGAGGCAGTCCCAGGTTTTCCAGGGCGAAGGCCAGTTCCTTTTCCAGGCGCGGGAAAAAGATCTGGTTGTCCGGATCGTTCAACTGATAGCAGAGAAAGCGAAACCGCTCCCGCAGGGGAACCGGCTGCAGGTCGAGGCCGTCCAGGCTGATGCTGCCCGAGCATTCCGCCCGCACGTGTTGGGGGATGATGCCGGCGATCAGGTTGAGCAGCGAGGTCTTGCCGCAGCCGTTGGGGCCTTTCAGGCAGAGCAATTCACCCGGCTGCAGCCGCAGGCTGAGATTCTCCCAGAGGGGAGGGGAACCGGGATAGGCCAGCGAGACCTGTGTAATGCTCAGCAAAAGTGCTCAGGGGGTGAGGCTAAAGGTTGTCACATCCTTCAACAACTCAGGTTCGGAAAGTATTTCCACCAAAGGGTATTCCCTAGTCGTTCCGCCCTGCTCCACCACAAACATGACATCCGGGCTCAGTTGCCAGTCCAGCACGCGGTTGAGGGCGATCAGGGCGTCGATGTTTTCAATGTCGATCAGGGCAAGGTCGCTCATCTGGATGAAGATGATGTTCTTGAGCCACATCCCGCCGGGGATGCTGGGGCTTTTGAGGTTGAAACCGTCGTCGGTGACTTCCAGGACGGCCCCCTCCAGATGTTGGGGATACTCCAGGCCCATTTTCATGCCGTCGCGGCTGTAGAGGATCACGTTGCAGCTTGAGTCCCGCGCGGAAAGCGGCAACAGGTCTTTGAAATAGTAGCCCTTGGTGTTCACGAAGGGAGCGGGGTTGTCCTTGATCTCGATGCTCTGCAGACGGGTGTCCAGAAACTCGAAACGCTTGGGCAAGCCCATCGCGTCAAGATCTTCCAAAACGATCCGTTGGATGTCGCGCACCCATTTCATGTCGCGCAGGGCGGGGAAGATGATGCGCATGCTTCCGCCGGCAAATTCCTTTCCTCCCTGGGCAAAGGCCAGCCAGCATTCCAGGCTGTCCCATTCGGCCTTGCTGAGGTTGACCATATAGCGGTCATCGGATTCAAAGCGGATGACCTTGAAAGGTGTTTTTACCCGGGATTCCAGCCAGGTGTCAAAACGTATTCCCTGCCAGGTTTCGCGGCGGGTCTCGCCGTCTTTTTCGCGCACTGTTTCAAACGAAAGGCGGGGCAGAGAAGCCAGCTCATCGCGGCTCACCTCCTGAGTCTGGCCATTCGAGTCGGTGATGGTGATGGCGCACAGAACGCCCTGGCAAAGCAAGAGGATTAGCATCAGATATTTCATTTTATCACTCCGTAGTCGTCTAAAGGTTTATAGATTCCCCAGGATACAAATCCGCCCAGGAGGCCGGAAACCAGCGCCATTCCCAACACGATCAGCACTGCCTGCAGAGGATGGCGGAACAGCAGGATCGCCACCACTCCCGCGCCGGTCATATTGGCGAGGGGTGTGAGTACCAGGTGGGTGAGCAGATTGCGGGGGTTCTTGAAAAGGGGTCTGGCCAGATCCATCACCAAGCCCGGCAGAACATAGCTGACCAGGGTGAGCAGGCCTTGATTCTTGAAGCCCAGGACGATGGCAATCAACGCCTGCAGCAAGCCGAAGAGCAGCCCCGTGCCCCATTTGGGCACGATCAGCACCGCCAAAACCAACCACAGCATATAAAACCCGCCAGCCAGCGAACCGCCCGGCACCATCATCGGCATCGAGATCATCTTAAACAGCGGAGAGATCAGTATCTTTGCCACAAACCCCATCCCCGCCAGGCTGGCGATCAGGATCAGATCGCGGGTAGTGAATTTTTGTAACATGGAGACTCCTATATCATACGTTTCATGTTGCCCGTAAGCATATCGTAATGGATCACTTCCACCCCTGCCTCCGCAAACAGTTGCTCGGCAAGGGTGTCCGGATAGAGTTGGGAAATATAGACCGTCTTTATTTCGGCGTTGATGATCAGTCTGGCGCAGATGCTGCAGGGCTGATGGGTGCAGTAAATTGTGGCGTCTCTGGTGCTGGAGCCGTTGAGGCCTGCCTGGATGATGGCATTTTGTTCGGCATGCACGCCGCGGCAAAGCTCATGCATCTGCCCGGAGGGCACGGAGTTCTTTTGGCGCAGGCATCCCACCTGCTCGCAGTGGGAAATGCCCTTGGGGCTGCCATTGTAGCCCGTGGAGAGGATCTGGTTGTCCTTCACCAGCACAGCTCCCACTTGTCTGCGCAGGCAGGTGCTGCGCTTGGCTGCCAGCAAAGCCATTTGCATGAAGTATTCTTGCCAGGATGGGCGTTTATCCATAATATCCCCAGTTGGATGGAGTATTTTTTCTCAGCTTTGGGCATGGCTTTTTTCTGTCAAGCGGTGTTTTGTCCTGCCAGGATATGGTTGGGGGATGGTTAAGAAAAATAGGTTTGCCTTTGTTCACATAGATACTATTATATTGGATAATAGTATCGACCCAAGTATTGCAAAGGAGTTTTCCATGTCCAAACCTAAGATGGTGGTGCTGGCCTTTCTGCACAGGGAGCCCATGTATGGCTACCAGATCGGCCATGTGGCGGAGAAATTTGGCCTGCCTGTGTGGGCCAGCATCAAGCTGCCCTCGATCTATAAAGCCTTGCAGGAGTTGGAGGCATCCAGGCATATCGAAGGCGAACAGGTGATGGAGGGTAACACGCCGCCACGCACCGTATTCAGGATCAACGCCAAAGGCAAAAAGCTGCTGCAGATGATGATCCGGCAAAGCCTGGCCTCCGATAAGACCTGCGGCAACGACTGGTGGCTGGCCCTGTCTCTTTCCTGGAAATGCCTCTCCCGGGAAACGCTCATCCACGCTATCCGGGAAAGGATAGACAGGATGCAGAGCGTGAATATGGATGAGCACAATGACATGTGCGGCCAGCAGGTGCAGCATGGGGATCTGCCCTTTATCTACAGCTACCTCTGGCGTATCGGCAGGCTGCATCATGAAGCAGAATTGCAGGTGATGCGCGAGCTTTTGGAGGATATCGAAAACAATGAACACAAAGACTATTTCCTGAATGAAGGAGAATAAATTGAAACGTATTGTAATCACAGGCATGTTATTGGGCGCGGCGCTGCTGTTTGGCCAGCCTGCCTCCCGGATCCTGAGTCTGGAGCAGGCGCGGGAGCTCGCGCTGGCCAATAACTCCGCCTACCAGGCTAGGCAGGCTGAACTGGAATCCTCCAGGTGGAGCAAAGCTTCCGCACTTGGTAACTTCCTGCCCACATTGACGTTGGATGGAAGCCTGCTCTACATGGATCCCGAGCCTACCTATATGGCGGGGAATAGCGTGGTCTCGCTGAACAACGATTACCGCACCCTGAGCCTGTCGCTTTCGCAGCCGGTTTTTCTGGGAGGCAAGCTCTGGCAGGGCTATCAGATGGCGAAGATCTCGGAGGAGATGGCCAAAACCGGCCTCGCTGCCCAGAGGCTGTCCCTGCTTGCCGAGGTCAACAGCCTTTATCTGTCCCTCTTGCAGGCCACCGATCTGCAGCAGATGAGCGAGCTGGATTTGAGTTCCGCCCGCCTGAATATGGAGATCGCGCAGTTGAAGCATGACAACGGACTGCTTTCCAACGCTGACTACCTGCGCTTTCAGAGCAGGCTGGCCACCAAGGATGTGGCAAGATTGCAGGCAAATACAGCCCGTCAACTGGCGCAGCTCAATCTGAGGAACTACCTCGCGCTGGACTATCTGCCTGAAGTGGAGCTGTTGCCGGAAAGCGGGGATGACACCATCCTTCAGTTGTTGCAGGACTATGATGCAGACAGAACCGCGGGGCTTTCCTCGGCGGCGCTCTCCGCGGGCCTGGCAAACAGCAGTTCGCTCAAGCTGGTGGAAAGCGGAGTGGAGCTTTCCCGCCGTGCCTGGCAGATCTGCAAGGGCAAGTTCCTGCCCACCCTGATGCTGATCGGCAGCCGCCGGTATGAGGAAAACGGCATCGACCGCTACGAGTTTGAAGCCTCCAGCCAAATCATGCTCACCGCTTCCCTGCCCCTGCTGCCCCAGTTGGGCAACTATGCTTCGCTGCGCAAGGCGGAGTTTGACTACAAGAAAGCCCGCCTGGAAGCCCGCAACGCCTCCGATGGGATCCTGCTTGGCACAGAGGCGGCCGTGCTCAACCTGGTCAGTTCCGCCCAGCAGGTGAAAGCATCCCGGCTGGCGCTGGACTATACCCTTCAGAGCTATGAGCAGTTGCAGGAACGCTTTCGCATGAACCTGATCTCTTCCACGGAGCTGCTGGACGCCGAACTGATGCTGTCCTCAGCCCGCCTGGCTTACACAAACGCCCACTATGCCTATCTGAAAAACCGCCTGGCTCTGATGCAGGGTATCGGGCTGGAAAACGAACAAGAACTGGATACATTGATCACTTCCGGAGTATATAAATGATTAAAAGACTATTGATTATCGCGCCAGCCCTGCTGTTGCTGGCATTAAGCGCCTGTGGAAAGGGCAAGGGTCCCGCGCCCAAAATGAAAGAGGATACCCAACCGGTGACGGTGGAGGAACTTACCCTCAGGGAACTGGATGAATACATCACCGTCTCCGGCAAGCTGGAGGGCATCACCAACATCACCATGAGCAGCGAAGCCGCGGGACGCGTTGTGCAGTTGTATAAGAAACTGGGGGACACCGTGCGAAAGGGGGAACGGATTGGCAGGCTGGACAACGATGTGTACCAATACCGCCTGGATCAGGCGGAGGCAGCCCTGGCTTCCGCGCAGAGCGCTTTGGACACCGCGCAGCGCAACCTCAATTACGCCGAGGAATCGCTGCGGAAGAGCCTGATCTCCCAAGCCGAATACAACTCCGCCCTCGCCGCTTTCAAAAGCTCCAAATCCGCTCTGGACGGAGCCAAGGCCAATCTGGAATCCGCCCGCAGCAGCTTCAGCGGCTCCTATCTCACCGCTCCGGAATCCGGCACCATCTCCAGCCTCAATGTGTCCGTTGGCCAATACATCAATCCCGGCGCGCCATTGGCCACGATCACCGACGCCAGCCGCCTGCTGATCAAGACCGGCATCGGCGAAAGCCAGATCGGCATGCTCAAGAAAGGCCAGAAAGTCCTGCTTAGCCGCCCGGGACTGGAAACGCCAGTCAACGCCTTTGTGCGCGGCTTTGGCATCAGTCCCCTGGCCAACGGCGCCACCTATCCCCTGGAGATCGAGGTGCCCAATCCCCGTCCCCTGATGCCCGGACAGGTGGTTAGCGCCAGAATCCTCGCCAACAGCTATCAGAACCTGCTCTACACCTCGCTCACGAACTTTGCCAACGAATTCGGCAAGGTCTATGCCTACACCGTGGATGCCGGCAACAAGGCGCACAAGAAGGAAGTGGCTCTGGGCAGGATCATTGGGGAAAACGTGCTCATCGAGAGCGGCCTGGAACCCGGCGACCTGATCGTGACCAGCGGTTCGGAAAACCTGGAGGACGGTGCCAAAGTGGAGATCAGGAAGTAGATAATGAAAGTTGCAGAAACCTCGATCAAATACTCCATCCTGATCAATCTGCTGGTGGTCGCCATCGTGATCCTGGGCGTCTCTTCAATGCTGCGCATGCCCCGCGAGGAGTTTCCCGCGGTGGAGTTTGGCAGGGTGCTGGTGGTCACGGTCTATCCGGGAGTTTCGCCCGAGGAGATCGAGCAGTTGATCACCAACAAGGTAGAAACGGAACTCTCTGACCTGCCCAATCTGGACCACATTGAGAGCAACACCGAGGAGGGGCGCTCCACCGTGAGCGTTTCCTTCGATACCAGCGTGGATCCGGAGGAGGCTTACGACCTTGTTTCCCGCGAGGTAAACAAGATCACCGACCTGCCCGCGGACGCGATCGACCCCATCATCATCCGTCTCAGCATGCGCGAGCTGAATCCCATAGCCCAGATTGTGGTGAGCGGCGATTTCACACCCCTGGCCCTGAGGGAGGTGGCTGAAGACCTCAAAAATGGCCTGCTGAAAGTGGACAACATCTCCAAAGTGGAGCTGGTGGGTGCCCGCGACAGGCAGATTTGGGTGGATGTGGATCAAGCCCGCATCGACGCCTACGGCATCAGCCTCAACGACATTTCCTCGGTATTGCAGGGGCGCAACCTCAATATTCCCGGCGGAACCGCCCGCTATGGCAAGACCGAGTTTCTGGTGCGCACCCTGGGGCAGTTCGAGAACATGGACGAGGTGGGGCGCATGATCGTGCAGTCCGATGCCAGCGGCCGGGCCATCCGCATCTCCGACGTCGCCACGGTGCGCGACACCCTGGCGCGCGAGCAGACCAAGGCCAAGCTCAACGGCAAGGAAGGCATCAGTATCTTCCTTTACAAAAAAGGCGATGGCAACATCATCAAGGTGATGGAGGACGTGCGCGCCTACATCGCCAAGTTTGAAAAGAACGTTCCCAGGGCCGACATCAGCGTGCGCAACGACGGTTCCATCGATGTGAAAAACGGAATCGGCGCCCTCAGCTCCAGTGCCTTGCAGGGAATCATCCTGGTCTTTCTGACCCTCCTGGTCTTTTTGGGCTGGCGCAACGCGCTTTTCGCCTCCACCGGCATACCCATCGCAATGCTCATCACCTTCATCGTGATTCCGCTTTTGGACATTACCCTCAACAACCTCACCATCTTTGGGCTGATCATTGTAGTGGGCATGGTGGTGGACAACTCCATTGTGGTATTGGAAAACATCCACCGCTTCAGGGAGGAGGGGGCAGACCACCAAACTTCGATCATCTCCGGAGTCAACCAGGTCATTTCCCCGGTTTTTTCCTCCACCCTAACCACTGTGGCGGCTTTTATGCCCATGTTGCTCACCGGAGGGATCATGGGGCAATTCCTGTCGGTGTTCCCCATCGTGGTTTCCGTGGCGCTTTTGGCTTCCTGGTTTCAGAGCATGGTCATCCTGCCCACGAACATCTACCAGTTTGGACGCAGAATCTATTCTGGCGAAGACCGTACCACCCGCCTGATCCGCCCTTTGGTCAAATACTACCGCAAGGTTATCACCCGGGCGCTCCGCCATCGCTGGCTGGTTGTCGGATCGGTGGCGTTTTTGTTGCTGCTGTCTGTTGTCATCCTCCTCAGCGGAGCCATCCGCTTTGAGTTTTTCCCCGCTTCGCTGTCGCAGACCATTCCCCTCGAGCTGCAAACTCCGGTCGGCACATCTCTGGAAGAAACCAACAGGATAGTGGGCGAGGTGGAGCAGTTTATCCTGAACATGAAACAAAAAGAGGATATTGAGTTCGTGGTGAGCAACGTTGGCTCGCTCAGCAGCGAGGGCGTGAGGGATACCAAGACTTCCAACGCCGCGCTCAGTATCGACCTGGTCCCCCTCAAAGATATGAAGTTTACCCACGAGGAGATTCGCCGCGACATCCGCAAGTATCTGGACAGCCTGCCCGGCCTGTTCACCTACAAGTTCGGACAATCCCGGTCAGGCCCGCCTCTGGGCAGGGATGTGGATATCCGCATCAAAGGCAAAAGCCTGGAGCGGCTGGCCTACATCAGCGACGTCGTGAAAGCAAATCTGGCAAAGATTCCCGGAGTGGAGGACATCGACGACAGCTATGACGAAGGCAAGATGGAAGCCTGCCTCAGCCTGGATCAGGAAAAGCTGTCCATGGCAGGCCTCACCGTGGCGCAGGTGGCATCCACCATCCGCATGGCAAGCACCGGCAGCGAGGTCACCCAATACCGGGGCAACTGCCTGGACGAGATACCCATCCTGGTCAAGCTCAACGACAGCTACACCCAGGATCTGGAGATGCTGAAAAACCTCAAGATCCGCACCCGCGGCGGCGAACTGATCGCCATCCGCGACCTTGCCAGCGTGGATATCACCAGCAGCATCTCCCGCATCAGGCACTACGATGGCGACAGGGTGCTGTCCGTAACGGCGGCGGTGGCGGATTACGTGGAAAACGGAACCACCAAAAAACGCAGCACCTCCGAAGTGGTGGCCGCCCTCACCGGAGACAAGCTGCGCGGGACAAAAGGCAGCCTTTCGGATTTTGAGCAGCGCTTCCCCGGCTACACCATGGAGTTCGGAGGCATCCAGGAACAGCAGCGCCAGTCCTATACTTCCCTGGCTTTCGGATTCCTGGTCGCCCTGCTGGCCATCTTTGCCATCCTGGCCTCCCAGTTCCGCAGCTATGTGCAGCCGCTGATCGTGATGCTGACCATTCCCTTCGCCTTCATCGGCGTGGTCTTCGGCCTGCTGGTCACCGGCCTGTCCTTTTCCCTTAACACAATGCTTTCGGTGGTTGCCCTGGCAGGGGTGGTGGTCAACAACGCCATCCTGCTCATCGATTTTATCAACAGCGAGCGGGAAGCAGGCAAGGACCGCTGGCATGCCATCATTGAAAGCGGTTCCGCGCGCCTGCGGCCGGTGATCCTAACCACCACAACCACAGTGGCGGGAATGCTGCCCCTGGTCTTTTCCAGCGATCCGTCTTCCCAGGCCTGGCGTCCTTTGGCGGTCAGCTTTGCCTTCGGACTCACCTTTGCCACCCTCATCACCCTCTTTGTGATCCCGGTGGTCTATAGCATGGTGGATTCCTTCTTTGGAAAGCTTGGCATGACCCGCTTCAAAGAACACACCAGGTTTGAGGATGCTATCACCAGCCAGGAAATGAAGGAAGGCCCCAGTAAGCCCTGAACTTGCATGGCTTAACCTGCCGGAGCGCGAAAGGCATCCGGCTGCAAGCATCAGGCGGCGACAAAAGCTGTTGCCGCCTCTTGCTTGCGGGAAATCTGTCTTTGTCCTTCCGGGTGGACGTCAGACATTCTGATCCTATGAGCCGGAATTGTATTGCGCTTCACGGATAATTCTTACAACCATCCGCATTTTCCTTCATACCTCCGTCCTTTGCTGCTACAGGCTTTGGTGCCATCATCCTTAGGTCATCCTTATAAACTATAAGGAAGACCCCAGGAAAACCTATGTTTTTCACCGACTTTCACACGTGGGCGAGGAGTGTTTGCCAGAGTGGGGAAATGTGTGTAAGTTCATAAAACCAACAAAAAAACGTGGGAAGCACCGGGCGGTGTTCCCACGTCTCGGAGGGCATTCTATGTAGGGTCTGTAGGCTTACTATACAAGATAATCAGTTTGATCAATTTGTCAAGTGAAAAATCGAAAACACTTAAAATAGACCTGGAATAAGTTGACCGCGAGAGTATTCCAGTCCTGCATCGGTAGGCTCATTTGATCAGGCTGATCCTGCGCACCAGCTGGCCGCCGGGGTGTGACAATCTGAGCAGATAGACGCCGGAGGGCAGGCTGGCACCGCTATCGCTTGTGGCGTTGAAGCTTAGGCTGTGTTCACCCGCCTCGCGGATGCCTTCATCCAGCACCTTCACCAACTGTCCCTTGAGATTGTAGAGCCTGAGGCTCATATCGCCCTTGCGGGGCAGGCTGAAGCTGATGGTGGAGCTTGGATTGAAGGGATTGGGCCAGGCTGTCAGGGTGGCTTTCGGGAGGGGAGAGGAGGGGTCGTCCGCCGCGGTGGGGCTGAGCAGTTGGGGCACGATCTGTTGCAGCAGGTTGTGCACGCCATCCGCCTGCATGAAATAGAGCGGAAAACCAGTTAGAACCAGTCTGGCGGAGCTTTGGGGATAATCCACCCAGAAGGCCAGGCAGTTCCCGTTGCCAGCGCTTCCTTCTGGCATCTCAGCCGTATAGATGGGACGCGTAGCTCCGGTGAAGGTGTAGATGTAGGGCAGCATGCCGTTCCAGTTGCCCAGCAGTTTTCCGGGATCGGGAACCAGACTGGGATAGAGGGCAGATTGGGCGCTGATCAGGCAGGGGGAGTTGTTGTAAACAAGTTCCACTCCCTCGGCAAAACTGTCCAGGAAGGAAGTGGAAAACACGGACACGGTCTTCCATCCGCTCAGCAGGACCTTGCCACCGCCGGAAAGATAGCCGCCCAGCAGATTATTGTTGTCCTGCAACAGGTTCTGGTTGAAGTCGTCAGCATGCCAGAGCACCAGTTTATACTGCCCCAGCACTCCCAGGGGAGGCATCCCGCTTTGGGCGACGTCCCAGGTGGCAAAAGCGAGGGGAGCGAGAGCGGCGGCGTAAAAGTCGTCCACCATTGCGTCGGTGGGGTTGATGTTGGCTCCGTTGCCGTCCCTGGTTTCGTCCACGACCAGCAGGTCGTTGGCGAAGGAAAACTGTTCGGCGGTGGCGGCCATGATGTTTGAACGCATGCTTTCCCAACCGTTGGGATCGACCGCGGTAATGCAGTATTCATAGGCAATTCCCGGCTGGGGGGTGGAGTCTGAATAACCGGGATCAGGCAGTGCTTGCTGGGTGAGCAGGCTCCACGCCTGGCCTTCCCCCTGGGGCCGGCGGAAAACATTGTAAGACAGGTTGCTGTCTCCCAAAAAGTCCTCCCATTCCAGCCGCACGAAAGCGTTGGAGGGCAGGCATTGCGCCAGGACGGGCTTGACCTCGGTGATCTGCCGCAGCAAAGCCCAATGGTTGTGATTGGGGATGAGGGACGCGGTGTCTGTCCAGCCGTGGATTCCGCCGTTGGCAGTCCAGTCCGGGCCGGCGGAGACATGCAGGGAGTCCGTGCAACTGCCGTTGTTAAACAAGAAAGGCACCTCGATCTCAAACTGGGTGCTGGTGTTGGAAATGGTGCGTGCCAGCAGGCGCAGGGGCGTATCGCTTGCATCGTTGTTCCACACGCAATACTCCAGCGCGGGAATGCCGGGGCTGTAGATCCATTGGTGGAAAAACTGGGTGAGATCCTGGCCGCTGATCTGCTCCGCCATGGCTTCAAATTCGGCGGTGACCACGTTTCCGTTGCAGTGGGTGGAAAACCATTGCTGCAGCAACTGGAAGAAGTGGGCGTCGCCAATCTTTAAGCGCAGCATGTGCAGCACGGAGGCCGCTTTTTCATAGGAGGGAGGAGAGAAATAGTTGTTGAAGTCCGGGTCGTAGATGGTGCGCGGGTTGGAACCCTCCCAATTTATGTAGTATTGGTGATAGGAGCTGGCCACGTAATTTACTGCGCTCTGCCATCCGGAGACTTTATCCGTCCACAAATGCTCTGAATAGGTGGCAAAACCCTCGGAAAGCCACACATCCTTGAAAGTGAGGAAGGAAACCGCGTTGCCATACCACTGATGCGCCAGTTCGTGGGCGATGACGAGTTCATAGGCGCCGGTTCCGGTGATGATATAGTTGCCCAGGGTGGTCATGGTCTGATGCTCCATGGCGCCGTAGGTGCTCATGCTCACGACTGCGTTGCCATATTTTTCAAAGGGATAGGGGCCAAAGATTTGCGAGAAATAGTCAATCATCTGGGGCAGGCGGGCTAAATCGGCCAGGGCGTTGTTGTATTGGTTTTGCATCACAAAGTTCTGGATGGGGATGTTGCCCGCAGTTTGCTCGATTTCCAGATAAGGCCCGGCGGTGATGCAGACCAGATAGGTGGTCATGGGGTTGTAGCCAGTCCAGAAAGTGGTGGAGGTGCCGTCACTATGGTTCACAATTGCTTCGCGGATGCCATTTGCCGCGACCTTCCAGTCGCTGCGCATGGTTATCCGCAGATGCACGATGGCTTTGTCCCAGGGGTGGTCATAGCAGGGCCACCAATAGCGGGCGGCGTCCGGATCGGAAATGGTGAACACGGTGTTGCCGGTGAAGATCATACCCACGTTATAGGGTGCTGGGGAAAGCTGGGGCACGCCAGAGTAGAAAACCTGGGTGGTAAAGGTTTGCCCTGCTGGGATGTCGAGGCTGATGTTGATTATCCCGTTTGTGTGTGTGTAGGTGGCGGGGGCGTCGTTGACCAGCACTTCCAGGACGTTCAGGCCTACCAGGTTGTAGGGTAGGGAAGTGAGGTGGGATTCGGCCATCACGGTGGCCGCTACGTTGCCGTTTAACTGACGGGTGGCTTGATTGATGGACAGAGTGATCTCATATTCCAGCACGTCGAATCCGGTGAGGGAATCGGCTTTGCTGTCCTGTGTCAGGGCAGGCGGGAAATGGGGCTTGCGGGAAAGCCCCGGAATCCTCTCCACGGCGTGGGCGGCGCTGAGCAGCACCGCGAGCATGATAATCACTGTGGCTATGGCATGGCGTTGCATCGTTCCTCCATAATATCTGGAAAGCATAAAAAAGTCTCTTTCTTCTGTGATGCAATTCCTTTTCCAGAGTGGAAGTTAATTGGGTTTGAAAAATATTCCTTTACGAAAAAGGGGCTTTACCAGACTTAGTAGCCAACTCTGTTTGGAGGAGAAATGCGCAGATTTAGCATGTATGCCGTGCTATGCCTGATGCTGCTTTTCAGCATTGGCAGCCTGTTCGCGGCAGGCGAAACCATATATGAGATACGCGTGGAAGGGGCCAAGACCGTGGCCGATGAGCTGATCACATCCACGATCAGCCTGCGCACGGGCGGAATCCTCGACCCGGCTGAGGTGGCGAAGTCCATCAAACAGCTTTATAAAATGAGCATCTTTTCTGATATCCGGGTGCTGACCGAGCCTTACAAGACCGGCGTGAACCTGATCATCAGGGTGCAGGAAAACCCTGTCCTGGCCTCGATTGAGTATCCGGGCATGAAGGTGGTCAAAAAAGACCGCCTGGACGAGCTGATGACCGTCCGGGTGGGCACTTTCTGGTCGGAAAACCAAAAACAGCAACTGGTCTCCAAACTGACCAACGAGTATCACACCAAGGGCTATAGCAACGCCCAGATCAACGTAAGCGAACGGGAAGCCGAACCGGGCAAGGTGCATGTGACGGTCTCGGTGAACGAGGGCAAGCGTCTGGCTATCACCCAGATCAGCTTTTTGGGCAATGAAAACTTTGATGACAAACAACTGCAAAAACGCATGAAGACCAAGCCCGCCAACATCCTGCGCTCAGGCCGGTTTGAACAGGAAAAGTTCGACACCGATATCCGTAACCTGGAGGCCTTCTACAAGAAAAACGGCTTTATCGACGTGCAGATAGAGCCGCAGAAACCCAGGCAGACCGGCGACAGGTCGCTGGAACTGATCATACGTATCACAGAGGGCCAGAAATACACTTTTGGCAGCATCGATGTGAAAGGCAATGAGAGCTTTACCACTGAAGCGATCCTGGAATACTTCAGCCTGCAAAGCGGGGAAACCTTCGACCAGGGAAAGTTTGAGACCCAGCTATCCAAAATCTATATGAAATACTTTGAGGAAGGCTTCATCTATGCGGAGATCGAGCCAGACCTGCAGAAAGACGGCAACCAGCTCAATATCCACCTCAACATCAGCGAAGGCACCCGCGCCCGGGTGAGGCAGATCCACATCACAGGCAATCAGCGCACCAAGGAAAAGGTTCTGCGCAGGCAACTTGAGATTGCCCCGGGAGATTACTACCGGCAGACGCAATTGATCCGCACCCAGCAAAACATCTACAACCTGGGCTTCTTCGAGCCGGACATCAAACTGGACTATACCACGATCAACAGTGACGGCGACATCGACCTGCAGATAGATGTGATCGACAAATCCTCCGGTGTGGCCAACGGCGGCGTGGGTTACAACAGCCAGGACAAATTTGTGGGGCAGCTTTCCGTCTCCATGAACAACCTGTTTGGCAACAACTGGGCCAGCAGCCTGAGCTGGGAGTTTGGCGGCAGCACCCAGAACTTCGAATTCTCCTTCACCAATCCCAATTTCCTGGATACGGACATCCTGCTCGGCACCAACCTGTATTACACGACCAAGGAGTGGAGTTCCTTCTTTTATAAGATTTCCACCCGCGGTGCCAGCCTGCGCCTGGGTCAATACATTCCCTGGGTTGACCGCACACGTCTGGTGATGGCTTATTCCCTCTATTCCAAAAAATACAGGATTACCGACATGGCCAGTGTGATGAACAACGCCGAGGCCAATGCCACACTGATCGAGCTGAACTCCATGAACTGGCGCTATACCAGCGGACTGAGCGGCACGCTTAGCCGGGACTCCCGGGATAACATCTACTTCCCCAAACGCGGCACTCAAATGACCCTCTTTTCCGAGCTGGCGGGAGGTTTACTGGGTGGTGACTTCGATTATTTCAAGCAGATCGCCCAGGTGAACTGGTATATTGAGATGATCTACAACTTTACCCTGCGCACCAAGTGGCGCTTTGGCTACATCACCCCCTATGGCTCATCTGAGGACGCTCCGCCAGATGAAAAGTTCTATCTGGGTGGCACGGGGGTGGATGGTATCCGCGGCTATCCAGACCGTTCGGTTGGCCCGGATGGCGGCGGCACGAGGGAAATCCTCTTTTCCACCGAGCTGGGTTATCCCATCGGAGGCGATCAGGTGGTGCTGCTGGGCTTTTTCGATGCCGGCGACAGCTACAACAGCTTTCGTAAGTTTAACTTTCTCAATTTCAACAAAGGCGTCGGGGCGGGAATACGTATCCGTTCTCCCTTTGGCTTGATCGGTTTCGACTATGCCTATGGTATAGATAATCGCAAGTGGGAACCTCACTTGCAGTTTAGCACAACCTTCTAAACCATGATCTACAAGCATCTGTTTGGACCGGTGTTGTCCCGCAGGCTGGGACATTCCCTCGGCGTGGACGTCGTTCCCTATAAGTATTGTCCGCTAAACTGTGTCTATTGCGAGGTGCAGAGGACTACTCAACTCACTCTGCAGAGGGAAGAGTTTTTCCCGCTGGAGGAGATAATCTCCGAACTGGACGAGTTTCTGAAAGGGCAACCCCCGCTGGACTATATTACTTTTTCCGGGGCAGGCGAGCCCACGCTTTACAGCCGGATTGGGGAACTGATCGCATACATCAAGAACAGGTATCCCCAGTACAAGCTCGCGCTGCTCACCAACGGGATGTTGCTGGACAGGGAGGATTTGCGAAGGGATATATTGCCCTGCGACCTGATCCTGCCATCGCTGGATGCCTGTTCAGAACCCGTGTTCGAGCGGATCAACCGTCCGCATCCGGAGCTTGACGTTGCAAAACTGGTTGAAAGCCTGGCCACCCTGCGCAAGGAATACAAGGGGCAGATCTGGCTGGAAGTGTTCATCATTGCCGGTGTAAATGACACCCAGGAAGAACTGGACTGCCTCTGCTGCGCGATCGCCAGAATTAGGCCAGACCGGGTGCAGATCAATTCTCTGGACCGCCCCGCGGCTGAAGAATGGGTGCAAACCGCAGACAGCAAGGCTCTGGACAGGGTGAGCAAGTATTTCAAAAAGCATCTGCAAATGCCCGTGGAGATAATCGCCAAAGCGCACTTGGATGATTTGGGTATGGAACTGCCACAGGAATTGGTCAGCAACCTGGAAGCTTTGCTTTCCCGCCGTCCCTGCACAGCCGAAGAGCTGTCCCATTCCCTGGGTATGCACATCAATGAGATCAGCAAGACGCTGCGCCAATTGAACATGGATAACAAACTGGATATCAGCAGGGAAGAGCGAGGAGTGTTTTACTCATGGAAACGCTGAGTACCGCCATTGTCACCGCCGCCGGTTCCGGCACCCGCATGGGTTCCGAGATCAAGAAACAGTATCTGCCCCTGGGCGGAATACCCATTATGATCCGCACTTTACAGACCTTCTTCGCTTCGGAAGTGATAGACAATATCATTGTCACTGCCCCGGAGGATGACATTTCGTTTTGCGAAGATCTGATCAGGCAGTATTTTGAGGATTCGGACAAACCCTGGCTGGTTATCGCCGGAGGAGCGGAGCGCCAGGACAGCGTCTTTGCGGCGCTGCAACAATGCCCTCCCTCTGTGAAATATGTGTTCATCCACGACGCCGTAAGGCCCTTTATCAGTGAAGAACTGCTGTTGGAACTGTATGAGATAGTGCAGCGGGATAAGGCTGTGATCCCGGTTGCCAGAATCAAAAACACCATCAAGAGCATCCAGGAAGACCACATCGGGCAAACCATCCCCAGAGGGAATCTGGTGAAGGTTTTCACCCCTCAGGTCTTTTCTTATAAACTCATCCGGGATGCCTACGACAAGGCCTATCTGGATGGATACATCAGCACCGACGACTCTGCCCTGGTGGAGCACCTCGGTGCGCCGGTCACCTACAGATTCTGTCCCGACCTCAATATCAAGATCACCGACGAGTTGGATCTCTTTTTTGCCCGCCAGTTGGTGGACAACAACATTGTTTAATGGAGATTTACCCATGCTGAACCTGAAAGAAAACTGCTTCAGACTCTTACACAGAATTGCCCGCAGCGACTTCCGCCTGCGCCTTCCCCTGCCTTTGCCCGGACTGGGCTGCGGCGTATTGGGACTTGCCTTGCCCAAGGTTTCCGTCAACATCGGAGAATACGCTTCCAAACTGCTCAAAGCTTTGGAATACAGAGGTTACGACTCCACCGGCGCCGCCTTTCAAGGTGACAGCCAGGAGATAACCCTGCTCAAGGATGTGGGAGCTCCCAGCACCCTGGTGAAGACTCTGGGCATCGAAAAGCAGGCTGGGAAACTCTTTTGCGGACAGGTACGCTGGGCTACCTTCGGCTTTGTAAACAAGGTCAATGCCCAACCCCACGAGGTGAAATGCAAGCGCCACCTCTATGGCGCGCACAATGGCAACATCACCAACACCCGCGAACTAAAACTCTTCCTGAGCAAGGAAGGGCACACAGTGCTTTCCGACAACGACGGCGAAATGCTGGTGCACAGCGTTGAGCACTATTTTGACATCGAGATGGACAAGGCCGGCAACCCGGATGATCCCGAGCTGCGCAAGGCTTGCATGCGGAGCGCGATTATCGCCACGGCGGACAAACTGATCGGCTCCTACGCCGCGGTGGTTGTGGATCCTGTCACCCAGACCATGTGGGCCATCAAATCCGGCAGCAGCCTTTATTTTGGCGTCGGAGAGCTGGACGGTATGCCTTTTGCCCTGGCGTCTTCCGATCTGACCGCTGTGCTGCGTTTTACCAAGAATCTGGTCAACCTGCGGGAAGGCGAGTTTGTTGAGTTCACATCAGACTACTATCAGGTCTATGCCCAAAAGAACCTGCGTTTCAAGCGTTTGAACCAACCCGATGAAGTTTACGCCAAAGGTGCCAAAATAAACTCCCGCGCGGTCTATTCCAAGCTGCGCGCCGAAGATGTGGAGCTTTTGCCCGAGTTCGAGTTCTTTATGGAGCAGGAGATCTACGCCCAGAGCGAATCCGCGGGCAAGCTGGTCAAGCTTTTCCAGGGCGGGTCGAACACCGGCAAGAGGATGCTGGAGCTGATTAACAAGGCAGGTTTGCGGGAGCAGATGTGCCAGTCGTTGCAGCAGATTTTGCGGAGTCCCGAGCTTAGTGAGCGGCAGCAGATCTTTGAGCAGTTGCTGGCTTCGGATGAGTTCAATGAGTTTTACGCCAACACTCAGAAAGTCTGGCAGTCGCTGCTTGACGTGGCTGTGAAAGAAGACTTTGAGAAAAAGTATTTCTTTTCCCAGGAAAAGAACATCTTCATGGACCTGATAGGTAAGGAGTTCGACCTGCGCAGGATGCTGCTTGCCAAGGTGCTGGACTCTCTGGCGGAAGCGGACAGCGTGGCGGAGTTTGAAAAGAGTGTGCAGAACTTTCTGGATCTGGTAAAAAACACCATCCACTACAACCGCATCGCCTACACCATCGCCTGCGGAACCAGCTTCCACGCCACCAAGGTCGGAGCCCTCTTCTTCAATCAGATCGCAGGGGTGGAGATCATCCCCATTCTGCCCGGCGATTTCCGCGGCGAATACTCCAACTGCATCAAGGACAACGACCTCATCATCGGTGTATCCCAATCCGGAGAGACCAAGGATCTGATCGATATCTTCAACGACATTGACGCCTCCAACCTCAACGTGCGCAAGGTGGTGCTGGTCAACAACATGAACTCCACCCTCGGCCAGGAAAAGAGCGACGTGGCCATCCCCATCCTCTGCGGACCGGAGATCGCCGTTCCCGCCACCAAGAGCTTTATGAACCAGATCACCCTGTTCTACTATCTCGCCATCCGCACGGCACGCATGAAACTGGATGCCGGGATCAACGAGCTTGACGGCGAGCAGCGCCAGGCCAAGCTCAAAGAGCTGGTACAGCGTGAGCAAAGCCTGGGCGACATCCCCCTGCTGATCCGTGAGACACTGGAGAACACTGCGGATATGGTCGACTCCATCGCCGCCAAGATCTACATGGAACCCTCCCTGCACATCCTGGCAACCAAGATCAGTGGCGTCGCCATGGAGGGAGCGCTGAAGATACGCGAGACGGTGCTCAATCACGCGGAAGGGCGTGAAGCATCGGAGTTTAAGCATGGCCCGAACACTATCCTGGGCAAGAACACGGTTTTCGGCATCAAAAACCTGCGCAACTTCATGCGCGCTTTCGGCAGCGTGATCGACTTGCTGGACGAAAGCACCCGGCAAGGCAGCATTGTCCAGGACGAAATCAAGCTAATCTACAAGGCTCTGGTGGATTACATCTTTACCGGAAACAAGCCTTTCAACCTGTCCCCGGAGGCGGACAAGGTGTTCGAGGAGCAGGTGAAAAAACACGATTTCTTCGCCCCTCTCTATCGCAACTATCCCCTCATCTACGTGACCGGACCGGATGAACGGGATGTGAACCTGACCATTTCACAGATCAACACCCACAAGATTCGCGGCGCGAACACCTATGTGATCGCCGAGGAAAACGAGCATCTGCTCAAAAACGCCAGCAGCAACCCCAACGAAGGCCAATACTACGGCTGGGGTTATATCATGCTGCCCAAGACAGGAGATAGCCTGCTTACCTGTTTCTCCGCCACTGTGGTGCTTCAACTGCTGGCCCTCAGGATGAGCGTGCGCAAGATGAAGAAGCTGGACAAGCTGAACATGGCGGAGCACGGGGTGCATCCCGATGTGCCCAAAAATGTTTCCAAATCCATAACGGTGGATTGAACCGTGTTCCGCATAGGCTTTGGCTACGATGTGCACCGCCTGGTAGAAGGGCGCAAGCTGATTCTGGGCGGTGTGGAGATTCCTTTTGCCAGAGGGCTGGAAGGCCATTCCGATGCCGACGTCCTCATCCATGCCATCGTGGACGCCCTGCTGGGTTCCCTTGCTCTGGGTGACATCGGCAGCCATTTCTCCGACCAGGATCCCCAATACAAAAACATCGACAGCCGCATCCTGCTACGCAAAGCTTATGACCTTGTGAATCAACAGGGTTACCGGCTGCAAAACCTGGACTGCACGATCTGTGCCCAGGCACCCAAGTTGCGGGATTATATCCCCATTATGCGCAACAACTTGGCTGCCGATCTTGCCTGCCAGCCGACAGAGATATCGGTGAAGGCCACCACCGAGGAAGGCCTTGGAGTTTCCGGCGGGGGAGAGGGGATCGCAGCCTATTGCGTGGCGATGGTGAGGAAGATATGAAAGCAATCGGCGTTGTCGGCTACCATCACACCGGCAAGACCACCCTGGCCACCCTGCTGATCTCGGCTTTTTCCGGCAAAGGTTTTGAGGTGGCTTCCATCAAGGACATCCACAGCGAAAAATACCGGGCTGACAAGGAAGGCTCCAACTCCTGGAAACACGCCCAGGCGGGTGCGAACCAGGTCTTTGCCCGCGGCCTCAAGGATGGCGCTTTGATCCTCACTCCCAGTCCGGACTTGAGGCAGATTCTCGGCCTGATCCGGGCTGACTGGCTGGTGATCGAAGGCCTCAGAGAAGCGGCGGTGCCCAAGATCGTCTGCGCGGACACCCTTGCCCAGGCCGATGAGCTTTTTGACCCCACGGTCATCGCCTATAGCGGCAGGATTTCCGGACAGACCGATTCCCACAATGGGCTGCCCGTGCTTTCCGCCCTCACGCGGAAGGAAGAGCTGCTGTCGCTTGTGCTTGCCAAGGCTTTTCCCATTCTGCCGCAAAGCGACCCGGAATGTTGTTCCGCCTGCGGACGCAACTGCTATCAACTGGCAGGGGATATTCTGCAAGGTTTGGCGAAGCGGGAAGATTGTGTTCTGGACGGCAAAAGCGACCTGATCCTGGAAGTGGGTGGATCCGCGGTGACAATCGTTCCCTTTGTGCAAAAGCTGCTGCGTGACAACATCCTGGCTTTTGTGGACAATCTCAAGGATATTCCTCCCACGGGCGACATCAGCATCAAGGTCAGAAGATGAAACCGGACAAGCTTTTTGCCGAACTTTTTGCCGGGCAGGATCAGAAACTGCTCCAGGCCTGGCGCCAAGCCACAGTGGGCATTGCCGGAGCTGGAGGATTAGGCTCGAACGTAGCTGTCGCCCTCACCCGGGCTGGCATCGGCAAGCTGATCATCGCCGATCACGACAGCGTGAGTAAACCCAACCTCACCCGGCAGCAGTTTTTCCTGCGCCAGGTTGGGCTGCCCAAGGTGGCCGCCCTCCAGGACACCCTGCGCAAAATCAGCCCCTACACTGAACTGTCGGCCTATCCCCAGAAAATCACTGAACAGAATCTGCCCGGCATCTTTGGCAAGGCCGACCTGCTGATCGAAGCGTTGGATGACGCGGAGCAGAAAGAGATGCTGATCGAGACCTGGCAAAGCCTCTATCCCGAGCGTTATCTCATTGTTGCCTCAGGAATTGGCGGCGTTGGCAAAAACGAATTGCTACATACCGAACAGATGGGAACCCTCTTCATCGTGGGCGATGGGGTGAGCGAAATTCAGCCGGGTGAATCTCCCGTCTCCGCGCGGGTTGCGGTGGTGGCGAACATGCAGGCCAATCTGTGCCTGGAATTGCTGGCGGGTTTGCGCAAATGAATCCAGCCCAGATCACTGTCAACGGCCACCGGATTCCCTGGCGGGAGGGAATGACGGTTCGCGCGGTGCTGCATGCCATGAACTATACTTTTCGCATGCTGGTCATCAAAGTGGATGGCAAGCTGGTCAAAAAAGAGGATTGGGACAGCACTACTGTTCCAAAGGGCGCTGAAGTGAGCGTCTATCATCTGATCAGCGGTGGTTGAGCGTGAACCAAATGATAAAAATCGTATGTTTTTCCAGTCTTTCCCGCAGCCTTCCCCTATGCATAAGACATTCAAAAGCAATAAGATAGGTAGTCATCCTTAGGTCATCCCTATTCAGGGTTAAGGATGACCCCAGGTTGACCCCAGCAGAACGCTTGGCAGGCTATTGGTGCCAAAGGGGAGCGAAAGCTGCTTCCCGTGAGGAACTTGCCTCGAAACTTGCTCAAGGAAGTAAACATGACAGAAAAACTATTTCTCCGCCCCTGCCGTCACCTGCCACAAGGATTCGGTGTAAGCCCATCTGGCGGTTCTGAACCAGATCTGGCAAGGCCTTAGTATGCTTTTCATTATCAGCGGCAGCCACTGGGCGCCTTTCAATATTGCCAGCGAGGAACACATCCTGCGCTCTTACTCCGAGGATGTATTTCTGCTCTACCGCAATCAGCCCTCCATCATTGTGGGCCGGCATCAGAACACGCTGGCGGAGATCAATCTGGATTATGTGCGCCAGCATTCCATCCCGGTGGTGCGCCGTTTGACCGGGGGAGGAACGGTCTTCCATGATCTGGGCAACCTCAACTATTGCTTCATCGTGCAGGATGACAAGGAGGATTCGCTCAGCTTCGCGCGTTTCACAGCGCCGGTGCTATCCGCCCTGCATGAGCTGGGAGTGGATGCCAGGCTGGAAGGGCGCAACGACCTAACCATCAACGGGGCAAAGTTTTCCGGCAACGCCAAAGCCCTGCATCATGGCAAGATACATCAGCACGGAACCATCCTCTTTGCCTCGCAGATAGCCGATCTTTCCCAGTCTCTACGGGTGAATCCGCTCAAGTTTCAGGACAAAGCCGTGAAATCGGTCGTATCCCGGGTGACCAACCTGAGTTCCCATCTTGCCCATCCTCTATCTCTGGAAGACTTTATCCTGCTGATAAGCAAGCATGTGCGCCGGATGTATCCCGATGCCCGCGAGCACAGCTTTTCCGAAGAAGAGAACCAGGCCATCCGGGAACTGGTGCAAAGCAAGTATGACACCTGGGATTGGAACTATGGTCATTCCCCTGCCTACAACCACGTGAAAGCCGTGCGCTGCGCCGCGGGAACGATCGAGTTTCACACCGACGTGCACGGGGGAAGGATCACCGCCCTGCGCGTATATGGCGACTTTTTCAGCGACCGCGATCCCCGGGAGTTCGAACAGGCTCTGATCGGCTTGCCCCATCGGCGTGAAGAACTGCTTAACGCGTTGCAGGATTTGCCGTTGCGCGACTATCTGGGGCAGGTCACTGCCGCGGAGCTTCTCTCGGGCTTAATCTGACGGTTTTCCCAAGCTTTGTGCAAGGGCTGTAAGCAAACTGCGCGAAAGGAAAAAAGTGCTTGACCAATATAGCCTTGCATTTTTAGAGTAGTAAATCTAGAGTATGGAGCTTAGATGAATATACATTTTCGCGACGTTCAAGCCGGAAGCGTGGAAGCGCGGGCAATTGTGGAAATTGCCGAAGGTGTTTTTTTGAACGAGATCACCATCCTAAATATCGATGGGGAGATTGTGGTGGAGTTTCCCAAAAAAAGCTTTATAGGAAAGTCCAAACGCACGTTCTACATCGATATAATCACCTTTGAGGATAACGACAAACGTATTGTGTGGGAATTGGAGATCAAATCCGCCTACCGGGAATGGCGCAAGAACAATAAAAAAGTTTTAGTATATGAACAAAAATAAAGAACTGGAGGATCACAATGATCAAAGACTTACAAGACGTTCTCTCCACAAACATCAAGGGAATGCGGCGCTCCGCCATCCGTGAGTTGCTCAAGTATCTGGGCCAGCCTGGCCTGATCTCGTTTTCGGGTGGCTTCCCAGCCCCGTCAACCTTTCCCATCGAGGAACTGAAAGGCATCATCAATGAAGTGATGGACAAAGAGGCAGCCCTGGCTCTGCAGTATGGCACCACCGAAGGTGACAACCTGCTGCGTACCCTGTTGGTCGAGCGCTACAAAAAGGCCGGCATCGACATGGGCCTCGAAAACATAATCATCACCACTGCCTCTCAACAGGCTTTGGACCTGATCGCCAAGATGTTTATCGACCGCGGCGACACAGTGGTCGTGGGTCTGCCCTCCTATCTGGGCGGTCTGAGCGCGTTCAATTCCTACGGAGCGGACATGATCGGCATTCCGATGGACGATGAGGGCGAAAAACCTGATGTCATGGAAGCCGAGATTAAAAAAGCCATCGCCCGCGGCAAGAAACCCAAATTCATCTATGTGATCCCGGACTTCCAAAATCCCGCCGGCATGACCATGAGCACCAAGCGCCGCAAGGAAGTCATTGAAATCGCCCACAAGTATGACATCCTGATCCTCGAAGACAGCCCCTACCGCGAACTGCGCTATATGGGCGAAACTCAACCCACCATCTATGAATTGGACGGAACCGGCCATGTGATTCTGCTGGGCACCTTCTCCAAGATTTTCTGCCCCGGTTTCCGCATTGGCTGGGTCGCCGGACATCCCGACGTTCTGGACAAGATCGTGGTCGGCAAGCAAGCCACCGACCTCTGCACCCCTCCTTTCACCCAGCGCATCGCCGCCCGCTACATCGAGAAAGGCTACCTCGATCCCAAGATCAAGCAGATCTGCAAGATGTACCAGTCCAAGCAAAAGGTCATGCTGGATTCCCTGCAGGAGTTCATGCCCGAAGAATTCACCTGGATCAAACCCGAGGGCGGACTCTTCCTGATGGCTTACGGGCCGGAATGGATGGACACCAACGCGCTGCTGCTTGATTGCATCAAGGAAGCGAACGTGGCTTATGTGGCTGGAACTTCCTTCTTCTGTGACAGAAAAGGCCACAACACCATGCGCCTGAACTTCTCCTACGAAACCGAAGAGCAGAACCGCGAAGGCTGCCGCAGACTGGGTGACTTCTTCAAGAAGGTCATCGCCAAGAGGTCCTGAACCCGGAAACAACATGTCGAAAACAATAATAAATAGAACCTGGAGGAACTATGCCTAAAAAAGTCGAAAGAGACCGCATGGGCATGATCATCAGGGAGGAAGACGCTCCGGAAAAGATGGAGGTGGAACTCACCGAAGTCAAAGCTCCCGGAGACGACGATTCCCCCGTGCTAATCTATTACAACTGGTGCAAGAAATGTGGCATCTGCGTAGCATTTTGCCCCACAGGCTGCCTGGGCCGCAAGGCCGATGGCTCACCCTATGTGGCTGCTCCGGAAAAGTGCATCCATTGCGAAACCTGCGACAGGCTTTGTCCGGACTTCGCCATAACCGGCGCCAAAGACCGTTAGGAGAACATCATGCAGAAAAAAACCAAAACCACAAAAACAGCTCCTAAGCCCACAAAGCCGATAGCGGAAAAACCGGATAGCAAGCTGGAAGAACTGCAAACCACGCGGGAGCGCAAGACCGTGCTAATGCAAGGCAACGAAGCGGTCGCCTATGGCGCTCTGGATGCCGGTTGCGACTTCTTTGCCGGATACCCGATCACTCCCTCGACAGAAATAGCCGAGATCCTCGCGATGGAACTTCCCAAGCGCGGCGGGGTCTTTGTGCAGATGGAGGACGAGATAGCCAGCATCTGCGCCATCACAGGCGCGTCCCTCGCCGGCGCGAAGTCTCTCACTGCCACCTCCGGACCCGGCTTTTCCCTGATGCAGGAAGGCATCGGCTTTGCCAGGATCACCGAAACCCCCTGCGTGGTGGTGAACGTGCAACGCGTGGGCCCCTCCACGGGCATGCCCACCAGCTGCGCTCAGGGCGAGATCCAGCAATCCCGTTGGGGAAGCCATGGCGACAGCCCCGCCATCGTGCTCTATCCGGACAGCGTGAAGGAATGCTATGAATTGACAATCCGCGCCGTCAACCTCGCCGAAAAATACCGCACCTGCGTCATCCTGCTTTTGGATGAGGTGCTGGGACACATGCGCGAGGCAGTCAGCCTGCCCGACATGGCCAACGTGCGCGTCATTTCACGCATCAAACCGACCGTTCCTCCCCACTGGTACAAACACTACGATAAAAACCAGAAATATCTCTCCCCGCTCGCCAGTTACGGTGAGGGATACCGGTTCCATGTGACCGGCCTCACCCACGACCAACTGGGATTTCCTACTAACAAGGTGACAGAAGCGGCGGAGATGATGGATCGCCTGCGCAAGAAGATCACCTATAACATCCGCGATCTGGTTCAGATCGAAAGCTATCAGATGGAAGACGCCAAGATCGCCATCTTCGCCGCCGGCATAGTAGCCCGCGCCGCCAAGGCGGCTGTGGCAATGGCCCGGCTCGAAGGCATCCCCGTGGGCTTGTTGCGTCCCCTCACAATCTGGCCTTTCCCCGACGAAGCGGTGCGCAAGATGCTGCGCGACGTGGACATCGTGGTGGTGCCAGAGCTCAACCAGGGACAATTGGTGCGCGAGATCCAACGCCTGGTGAAGGACAGAAGCGACAGCAAGCTGATCAAGATCCAGCGCGTTAACGGACAACTGATCTCACCCCAGGATATCCTGAGTACAATGAAGGAGGGAATGTAATCATGGCCAATATTCCACAACGCATTATCCATGAATGGCTGCGCCACGACAAGAAATTCCCCCACGTATGGTGCGCCGGTTGCTCCAACGGCATCGTGCTGGGCTCGATCATCCGCGCCCTGGCGGGAATGAACATCGACCGAGACGACATCGTGATGGTCTCTGGCATTGGCTGCTCCTCACGCATGCCCGTGTATGTGGATTTCAACACCCTGCATACCCTGCATGGACGCTCCATCGCCTATGCCACCGGCATCAAGATGCACAAACCGCACCTCAAGGTGATCGTCGTTACAGGTGATGGCGACTGCACCGCGATCGGCGGCAACCACATGATCCACGCCGCCCGCCGCAATATCGACCTCACCGTGATCCTGATCAACAACAGCATCTACGGCATGACCGGCGGCCAGGCCTCTCCCACCACCCCGCACGAGGCTATCGCCACCACAGCCCCCTATGGCAACATCGAGCCGGACTTCAATGTCTGCGACCTGGCCATGGGAGCGGGCGCTTCCTTCGTAGCCCGCACCACCGCTTTCCATACTGTGGAGGTGCAGAACATAGTGAGGGAAGCGATAGACCATCCGGGATTCGCCCTCATCGAAGTGATCAGCGCCTGCCCGGTTATCTATGGCAGGCTCAATAAAAAAGGCGGCCCGCCCCAGATGCTGAAAGACATGCGTGACAACTCGGTGCCCCTCTCCGCGGCGGAAAAGCTGCCCCCCGAAAAACTGGAGGGCAAGATCATCCGCGGAGTGTTGCGCAAGGAGATAAAACCTGAATTCTGCGCCAGTTATGCCAATCTGGTCAAACGCGTGCAGGCGATGGGAGGTGAGAAATGACGAACTATGAGATTCGCCTTTCAGGAAGCGGCGGACAGGGCTTGATCCTGGCCGGGATCATCCTCGGACGCGCCGCTGTGCTCGATAAACGCAGGGTTACCCAAACCCAGAGCTACGGCCCCGAATCACGCGGGGGTTCTTCCCGCGCGGACGTCATCATCAGCGATCAGGAAATCTACTTCCCTGAAGCCACGAGCTTCAACTGCCTGCTGGCCCTCACCCAGGAGGCTTGCGACAAATACCTCTTTGACCTGCGCGAAAACGGGATTCTGATCATCGACACCACCTTTGTGAAGAATCTGGCCCTGGCAGCGGAACAAACCTACGAACTGCCCTTCACGGAAATAGCCATCGAGAAGCTGGGAAGCCCAATCAGCACCAACATCCTCTCCCTGGCTTTTCTGGTCAAGGTTACCGGCATCGTCAAGGAAAGCTCGCTCAAGCAATCCATCTCCGAATCGGTGAAACCAGCCTTTGTGGACCTCAACCTCAAAGCCATGAAGCTGGGCTTCGAGCTGGCAGCCAAGTATAAGAAATAGGAGACCCCGCCCATGATCAAACGCGTTTCCCACATCGGCATCGCGGTCAAAGACCTGGACAAAGGGATCGAGTTTTACCAAAAGCTCGGCCTGGAGCTCGAGGGAACCGAGGAAGTGCCTTCCCAAAAGGTGAAGGTTGCCTTCTTCCCCTGCGGCGACACCCGCATCGAGCTGCTGGCGCCCACCTCCGAAGATAGCCCGGTGGCGAAGTTCATCGAAAAGAAGGGCGAGGGAATCCAACACATCGCCTTTGCGGTGGATGACCTGCCTAAAGCACTGGAACAAGCAGAAGAAAGCGGAATTACCCTCATCGACAAGGAACCCAGGCCGGGAGCCCATAACGCGGATATCGCGTTTCTGCATCCCCGTTCCACCCTGGGAGTCTTGATCGAACTCTGCAAGGAAAACAAACACTAAAGACAGCGGTTCTTACCGCTCCGATAATGGGGTGGCGGACAGTATTGTCTGCCACCCCTTTTAGTTACAGTAGCTTTACTCAGGATTCTAATGGCATGACCTTCCGTTGCTTATGATTGATGGCGTGTTTTTGGCTCTTGTATCCTCACGACTCATTGACTGCCCAGTGACGTCCCGCTGATTTCTGTTCCAGCGATTACTCAGCGATCAATTACCCATCAATGAGCGATCAGCATATGAGGCCCCAAGCACGGCTTTGTTAGTGCCGTTTCTAAAAGACTGGATCCCGGTTCGCTGCCCGGGATGACACGGTTTTATGGTCGGGGAGGTGTTTGTTTCGCGGATGGGTTGCTGTTTCTAAAAGACTGGATCCCGGGTCAAGTCACCCCACCAAACCGCTACGCGCTTTGGCGGGGACCCCGACGGCCCGGGATGACACGGTATAGAGTCTGATGGGGCTTGTTTTTGGGGCTCCTTTC
>DAOTNF010000007.1:0-103639 GCA_035450685.1 Candidatus Cloacimonadota bacterium
CGGGCATAGCTCAGTTGGTAGAGCATTAGCTTCCCAAGCTGAGGGTCGCGGGTTCGAGTCCCGTTGCCCGCTCCATTTTATTTAGTAGGTTTGAGGAGGAGTTTGCGGTTTTTGTATCAATCTCACTATCATGTATAATAACCTCTGATAACTATATAATGGATTTAGGATGTAGTAATTTGTCGAAAAACCTTGACGTGGCTTGAAGAGATGAAAACTATGTGACCGATTACTTGGCTTTACATAGATTGTGACTTACAAAGGATATCTGATGCCCTCAACCAACTGGAAAAATATGAGTTGTGTTATACACCAACAT
This sequence comes from Candidatus Cloacimonadota bacterium, assembly GCA_035450685.1. Taxonomy (GTDB): domain Bacteria; phylum Cloacimonadota; class Cloacimonadia; order Cloacimonadales; family Cloacimonadaceae; genus Syntrophosphaera. Next base: position 320 of record DAOTNF010000007.1, read on the forward strand.
TGGGAATTCAACAACAGCATGAATTACAACGTATATTGTCAGTACAAGCAGTCGAGGTATTAAGGAGTTGAAAGATGTTTATAAAAATAGAGTTAGGCACTAAGCCAATTATTTGCCCTTCAAAATGTGATAAAGACTCCATGAATCATGATTTTGAGCAAGGAATGGCTTGTTACAATTCCGCCACATCCGCATTAAGGAATTGTCTATCACAAATATGGTCTTTGTTTGGTGTCATGATAGCTGCTAACTCGATAGTAACATATGGTTGGGCAAGCTTCTTCTTTTCATCAAACAAAAAGTATCCCATTATAGCACTAATAGCCATGCCAATAATCGGTTTATTGCTCGCCCTCGTGTGGTTACTACTTTATATACGATATGACTGGTATTACAAGTATCACCTCTCTTGGGCAATCGAGATGGAAGAAAGGTATCTTGGCGTAAATACTATGTATTTGATGCTTACTAAGACTAAATATGTAATGAATAGGCTAAAACCTACTACTTTTAGTTACGACACTACTTTGAAAAAAGGTATCAGATTCAACCGAATAGTTAGGTATGCAGTAATAGTATTATTCATTATCTCGCATTGTTTGATTATAACAATATCCTTACTATAATCATCATTCGTATCAATCAATACATCATGCATTATATAAGATTCTCTTTTAAGCTAAGAGGGTTATTAATAGTAGATTATTGGTCTATTCCAAACGATACCTCTTTAAGATCAGAATGTGAGGCGACAGTTAAAAATCGAGCAAAGGGAGAATACCAGCTCCTTTCCGCCCTCATACTTTGATCGCTGATTGATCACTAATTGACCGCTGGGCAATCGCTGTGCGGAAAATCACTTGGCGTTCAACGGGTAATCAATGGGACATGAGAACTGGAGGGAGTCTGGATGGCCTGCAATATCTACGCCAATAAACATTTCAAGGCTGGCTGGTTGTTTCTAAAAGACTGGATCCCGGGTCAAGCAAGCTTGCCCGGGATGACACAGATAGAGTCTGTTGGGGCTTGTTTTCAGGGAACCTTATCACCATTTCACCTTTCATAAATCCTGCTGATCCTGTCGATCCTGTTATCCGCGTTCTATTTCCTTTCCACATATCGTAGCACCTATATTATATAGAGGGGGATTGCCCTCATTTGATTCCCGGGTTCCGGCATGGGTCTTCCTGGGGTCAACCTTATAATTTATAAGGATGACCTAAGGATGATGGCACTAAAGCCAGTAGCAGCAAGGGAGAGAGCTATGAAGGATAATGCGGATGGTTGAGGTATTTCGTGGAAAGGTGGAAAGGACGTGATTGCCCGTTATTATGTAGCGGCGCTTGCTATAGCGCCGTAGAGGGGCAGGCTGCAAAGCCTTAATATTTTTACCATAGTAATCCGTAAATCAGTTTAATCCGTGAATCCGTATAAGATTTGCATGCAAACTCCAAACGGATTAAACGGATTATACGGATTAACGGATAAATAGTTTTTGCCCTGTGTTCTATCTCACAGCTAAACTTTTCCACTGCCATTTCAAAAGACTGGATCACGGCTCGCAGGCCGTGATGACACGGTTTTTGGTCTGATGGTGCTTTGTTTCGGGGTCGGTGGTTGTTTCTAAAAGACTGGATCACGGGTCAAGTCACCCCACCAAACCGCTACGCGCTTTGGTGAGGCCCCGACAGCCCGTGATGACACGGTATATAGTCTGCGGTGCTTTGTTTTAGGGTCGGGTGGGACTTGTTACGGGGGGAACCTTTCCACCATTTCACCTTTCCACCTTTCCACGATTATCACAAGAGAATGTCAGATTACAAATAGCATAAAATAGCTTGAAGAAAGCGAATTGGTTTTACTGATAGAGGAAGCGCTTGATCTTTTGGGTGGCGGTTTTCTCGAAGGGTTCCTTTTGTTCGCTGATCTTGCGGATGCGGGAGAAGGCGGAAAGGTTGTGATTGGCCTGGGCCTTGATTTCCTCCAGCAGGCGTTGGATGGCGGGTTCTGAAGCCAGGCTGCCCATCTTGTCCAGGTGCAGGTGTTTTTCCAGGTATTCCGGATTGAGGAAGACCCGCGCCACGATCTGTCCCCCACTTTCCAGGGCCAGCGATTCAAGCACCGCTTCGTGTTCGTTGAGTTTGGATTCGATCTCCTCCGGGTAGATGTTTTCGCCGGAGGAAGCCACGATCACGTTTTTGCTGCGGCCAAAGATATAGAGGTCGCGTCCCTTGCGCAGGATGCCCAGGTCTCCGGTCTTGAAAAAGCCATCCGGGGTAAAGGCTTCCGCGGTGCGCAGGCTGTCTTTGTAATAGCCCAGCATCACGGTGTCGCCCTTGACCTCGATCTCGCCGATTTTGGTCTTGGGATCGGGATTCGCGATGCGCACCTCGAGGTTGGCGAGGGTCTGCCCCGTGCCCCGGAAGCGTATGTTTTTGGGGGTGCTTCCCGCGATCAGGGGCGAGGTTTCGGTGAGCCCATAGCCGATGGCGTAAGGGAATCCCGCTTCGTAGAGAAAGCGCTCCACCTCATAGGAAAGCTTGGCGCCGCCGATGCCAAAGAAATGGATCTGCCCGCCAAAGGTTTTCATCAGCTTTTTGCCAGCCAGCTTGTGCAGCAGCTTGCGGGTGGGCGGCATCCGGTACAGATAGCGGAAAAGCGGGTTGCCCGTAAGCTGAGGATGTACCTGCATCTTGAAGATCTTTTCGATGATCAGGGGCACGGTGAGCATCATGGTGGGGCGAATCTTTTGCATGGCGGGAACCAGCACCCGCGCCGTGGGAGGTTTGTCCAGATAGTAAATGGCGCCGCCGCCCATCATGGGAATGATGAAGCCGATGGTGCATTCATAGGTGTGCGGCAGCGGCAGGATGGAGATCAGCCTGTCCTGGGGGGTCACCAGCTGGAACTGGAAGGTCACCCAGGCGTCGTGCACCAGATTGCGGTGCGAAAGCATCACGCCCTTGGAGTGCCCCGTGGTGCCGGAGGTGTAGATGATGGAGGCCAGATCGTCCTCCGCCACGTTGGTCTTGATGATGCCGATGGCCTTGCGGGCCTTGATGCTAAGCTTTTGGAGCTGCTTTTTCTGTTCGAAGATGAATTCGCCCAGCTTGTCACTGGAAGCGCGCTGCGGCAGCCGCTCAAAGTTGTCCAGCGCCACCAGCATGACCCGGGGGTCCAGATCCGCGTAGCCAATCTTGTCATATTGCGCGGAAGAGACAAAGACCATTTTGGCTTCGGAATGGCGCAGGATGTAGAGGATTTCGTTGACGTGAAAATCCACCAGGATGGGCACCACCACGGCGCCCATTGAGGTAATTGCCAGATACGCCACGCCCCAGTTGGGCATGTTTTGGCTAAGGATTGCCACCCGGTCGCCTTTCACAATGCCCGCCTCAGACATCAGGAACATCACCGCCTCGATCTGCTCGCGCAGCTCTCGATAGCTGATGGGATCGTCATCCACAAAGGCCAGGGTGGGTCGATCCGCGTTAAGCTCGCAGGAGCGGTAAATCATGTCTTTCAAGGTCATGGCAAAAGGCGCTTTCACGGCAACCCCCTTATTGTTTGCGTTTGGATCATATTTGGCGCGAAAATGGCTGAGGCACAAAGAAATTTGACGGGGCTAAAAGCGTCAAGGAAAAAGACCTGGCAAGAAAAACGCACTTCTCCGCGGCAGCCCGGAAAAATAGGCATTGACAAAAAAGCCGGCCCTAATATTGTGCACATATGTTCACAATAGGAAGATCGATATGGGAAGAAACTGCATAAGCAGATATGTGCAATCCACGCCGCCGGTAAAGGGTTTCCGGCCCTTCGGCAGGTTGGCTGGCAAGCGCGATTCCGTGGTGCTGACCCTCGATGAATACGAGGCGATCCGGCTGCTGGATTATGAGCATCACACCCAGGAGGAAGCAGCCGTGCAGATGCGCGTCTCCCGCCCCACCCTCACGCGCATCTATGAAAGGGCCAGGATAAAGTATGCCACCGCTTTGGTGGAGGGCTGCCTGCTGCTGATCGGGGGTGGCGACGTGAAGCTGCGCAGACACAGCTATCTCTGCCAGGATTGCGGCACGGAGCTGGAATCTCCGGAGCAATCCCTCACCGACTGCCCGCGCTGCACTTCATCCCGCGTGGTGTCTTTGGACAACTGCCACCAATCCCAGTGCAGCAGTTGCCGCAAATGCCGCCACGGACAAGGACGCGGAAGGCACAGATCCAGAAATAACAAAACCAAACAACAAGGAGTATAAATGAAAATCGCAATACCTATGGAACAAGGTGGGCTTTGCCCCCATTTCGGACACTGCCAGGCTTTCGCCATCTACACGGTGGAGGATGGCAAGATAGTGAAGGAAGAAACTGTTGATCCCCCGGCCCACGAACCAGGCTCCCATCCTGCCTTTTTGCACAAACTTGGCTGCAACGTGGTCATCGCGGGAGGCATGGGCGTCAAAGCTCAGGAACTCATGAACGCGAACGGAATCAAGGTGATTGTGGGCGCGCCCATCCTGCCCTTGCGGGAATTGGTGGAATCCTATATCCAGGGCAAACTGGAATCCGGTGAAAACCGCTGCGACCACTGATGAAGATTGCCATCGCCAGCGGAAAAGGTGGAACGGGAAAGACCACCCTGGCCGTGAACCTGGCCCTGCGCGCGGCTGAAACGATGCCCGTGGCGTTGCTGGACCTGGATGTGGAAGAGCCCAACGGCGGCATCTTTATCCAGGCGGAAATCGTGGAACAACGAACCATGCACCGGCTTGTGCCAGAGTGGGATGAGACATCCTGCACCCTCTGCGGCAAGTGCGTGGATATCTGCCGCTTCAACACCATCCTGAAGCTGGGCAAAAAGATCATCGTGATGCCGGAGCTTTGCCACTCCTGCCACGCCTGCAGCGAGTTGTGTCCCGCGGGGGCGCTGCCGATGCGGGAAAATGTTTTGGGCAAGCTTCGCCATTACAGGCTTGGCAAGCTGGATTTCGTGGAAAGCAAGCTCGAGATCGGTGTGGAAATGGCCTCGCCATTGATCGGCCAGACCATCGGCTACGCGGAATCCCACTGTCCGGGAAAGAGTTACGTGTTCCGTGACTGCCCGCCGGGCACATCCTGCGCCGTGATGGACGCCACCAAGGACGCGGATTTCGTTATTCTGGTAACGGAGCCTACTCCCTTTGGACTGCACGACCTCGGCCTTGCCGTGGAAACGATGCGGCATCTGGGCAAGCCGATGGCCGTGGTGATCAACCGCATGGGCATCGGCAACGACGATGTTTTGCGCTATTGCGAAAGCGAGCGGCTGCCGGTCTGGGGCAAGTTTCCCAACCGGCGGGAGATCGCGGAGCTTTATTCCCGCGGCGAGTTGATCTATCCGCAGGTGGAGACATTCCGCCGGGAACTGGACTCCATCCTGCAACATCTTGAATCCCTGCCGGGGCAGCCATGAAAGAAATAGTGATCATCTCCGGAAAAGGCGGAACAGGCAAGACCTCCGTCGCCGCCGCGCTCGCCTATACAGTTCCCCGGGTCGTGATGGCGGATTGTGACGTGGACGCCGCTGACCTGCACCTGATCCTAAAGCCGGTCGTGCGAAGCAGTGAAGAATTTTATAGCGGAGTCAGGGCGGAGATCGACACCCAAAGCTGCGTTGGCTGCGGAAAATGCGAGGAAATCTGCCGTTTTGCCGCCATCAGCCACGAATCCGGTAAGTTCAGCGTGGACAAGCTTGATTGCGAAGGCTGCGGCTACTGCCAGTTGATCTGCCCCGCGAAAGCCGTCTCCCTGCCGGAACAGAAGGTGGGGCAATGCTTTATCTCCGACACCAGGTTTGCCTGCCGGCTCATCCACGCCAAACTGGGCATCGGAGCGGACAACTCCGGCAAGCTTGTGGCCAAGGTGAAAAAAGAAGCCAGGCAGGAAGCCACGCGCACCGGTATGGACTACATCCTGGTGGACGGTTCGCCGGGCATCGGATGCCCCGTGATCTCGTCTCTTTCGGGAGCGGACTTTGTGCTGCTGGTAACCGAACCCACACTTTCCGGTTTGAACGACCTGAACAGGGTTTGGCAGCTAACAGCCCGGTTCCGGATTCCCGCGGGTTGCATCATCAACAAAGCAGACCTCAATCCGCAGGTCACCGCGCAAATCAAAGATTTCCTGACACAGCAAGGCATCCGGCATCTGGATGACCTGCCTTATGATGAAGATTTCTCCCAGGCGATCACGCTTGGTAAATGCCTGCCGGAAATCAACCCCGGCAAATGGAAAACCCGCTTTGCCAATCTCTGGCAAGGCATCACAAAGGAGCTCAAATGAAGATAGCTTTTACAACCAACGGCACAGATTGGGACGCCAGGATCGATCCCCGGTTCGGACGCACGGACTACCTCCTTTTCTACGATGAGGAAAGCAAAACCATGAGCAGCGTTGACAACCGCGAGATCATCAACGTGGAGCACGGAGCCGGCCCCAGGACTGCCCAAAAGATTTTCGATAATGGAGCGCAGGTGCTCATCACCGGCAATGGCCCCGGCGGGAATGCCGCCAGGATCCTGGACCAAATGGAACTCAAGATCTATGTCGGAGCCGGCGGAATGACGGTGCGCGAAGCCTACAACGCATATTTGAACAATCAACTTAAACAAGGAGTTAACAATGCCTAATCGTGACGGAACTGGCCCCCGTGGAAACGGTCGTCCCGGCAAGGGACTTGGTCCCTGCGGACGCTTTGAACGAACAAACTGCCGTGGCTTTGGCCACAGGCACGGAAGAAAAATGGGATTTCACCACCGCTGCAGATGCGGCTGCCACTATCCCGCTACAGCCCTTCCCCCAAAGGAAAGCAAAGAATTCTATCTCTATGAACGCGACAACCTGGAAGCCCGCAAAGCCGAGCTGGAAGAGCAGTTGCGCTGGCTGAACGAACAACTTGAGGAAGAGGAAGGCAAGGAAAGCTGATGCAAGAAAAGAACGATGAACAGATCCAGGCGCAACTGGCGCGGATCAAGCACCGCATTGTCGTGATGAGCGGCAAGGGCGGGGTCGGCAAGTCCACCATCGCCGTCAATCTCGCCTATGGCCTGGCCTTGGCTGGCAAAAAGGTGGGCTTGCTGGATGCCGACATCCACGGCCCTTCGGTGGCAAAAATGACCGGCACAGAGGGAGCCAGGGTCTCCGGCACCCCGGAAGGCATGATCCAGCCGGTGCGCCTGCACGACAATTTCCACGCCCTCTCAATAGCCTATCTGATCGACAGTGAGGATTCCGCCCTGATCTGGCGCGGCCCGATGAAGATGAGCGCCCTCAAGGAAATGATCGAAAATACCGCCTGGGGCGATCTGGACTATCTGATCGTGGATTGCCCTCCCGGCACCGGCGACGAGCCCCTCTCGGTGGTGCAGTTGCTGGGCACCCTGGATGGCGCGGTGATTGTCAGTTCCGCCCAGGATGTGGCCATCCTGGACGTGCGCAAGAGCATGGATTTTGCCACCAAGCTCAATCTGCCCGTCATCGGCCTGGTGGAGAACATGAGCTATGTGCTCTGCCCCCATTGCGGCAAAGAGATACAGCTCTACGGCGGCGAAGGGATGGGCAAGCTCCTGATGGACTATCACACCGAGCTTTTGGCCAAGCTGCCCTTCGATACCAATATCACCTCAAGTTGCGATAGCGGCCGCCCCTTTATCTACGATTTTGGAAAAACCAGCTCCGCGCAGATTCTGCAGGAAGCCGTCCAAAAAATCATAGCAAAATTGGAAACCGGGGCGTAGATTTTGTTTGCCATTCCCGAAATCCTGCTTATAATGTCAACGACAGCTTATATTATACAGTGAGGAGATAAAAATGGAAAACACAATTGAAAGACAAGGCATTCCGCTTTTGGGCGACAAGTTCCCCAAAATGACCGTTCAGACAACGCATGGCGTGAAGGTTTTGCCGGACGACATGAAAGGCAAATGGTTCGTGCTGTTCAGCCATCCGGCCGACTTCACCCCCGTCTGCACCACCGAATTTGTAGCCTTCCAGCAACGCTACGAAAAGTTCCGCGAGCTCAACACCGAACTCATCGGCCTCAGCATTGACCAAGTCTTCTCCCACATCAAATGGGAAGAATGGATAAAGGAAAAGATGGGCGTGGAAATCCAGTTCCCCATCATCGCGGACACCGGCGCGGTCGCCGAGAAGCTTGGCCTGATACATCCCGGCAAAGGCAGCAACACCGTGCGTGCGGTCTTCATCGTCGATGCCCATGGCACCATCCGCATCATGCTCTACTACCCGCAGGAGCTTGGCCGCAATATGGACGAGATTCTCAGGGTCGTGGGAGCCATGCAGTTTGCAGATAAGAACAAAGTGGCTATGCCCGCCAACTGGCCAAACAACGAGATCCTCAAAGATCGCGTGATCATCCCGCCTCCCGCAGATGTGGAAACGGCGAAAAAGCGTTTGGAAAACGCCGCCAAGGAAGGATACGAGTGCTACGATTGGTGGCTCTGCCATAAAAAAGTGTAAGCACCTGACACAAAAACATAACTTGCACGGGCAGTTGGTATTTCCAACTGCCCTTCTTTTTGGGCTCATGTCCAAATCCCTTGTCTGGTAAGGGCAGGGAGCTTTACGCTTGGGCTGAAACTGGACGCCCGGGGCTGAATGGGAGGGGGGATAACCGGCCCCTGTGAACTATTTCCACCCCCTTTTAAGCAAGATCGCCACAATTCATGCTTGACAAATATCTGAAAGCCCGATATAAATGGAATTGGTTGTCTTCTGTCCGACAACTGCCCACCTCAGGCTGTCCTGAGTGTCGCGCAAAACAGTTTCTGGTTCGCCAAAAGATAAGATATAAAGTAAAACAGATAAGAACAAGCAAAATCTATTGATTCAGGATGGAGGATCTTTATGAAAAAGATAGCTTGCCTGGGCATTTTTCTTCTGCTAACGGGACTGTTGCTTATGGTTTGGCCGCAAACAGGCTTGCAGGCCAGCGTCAGGGGGATAGCCTCCCCCGCAACTGGTGGCCAGGAAACCCTTGACGGGCAACCCGCTTTCGCCACCGACCGCATCAAAATCAAATTGACTCCTTCAGCCAAAGGCAGAGCCGACCTGCCCCAGGACCTCAACTCCGAAAAAAGCATATTCGGCATTTCCAGCCTGGACAGGACCATGCAGCGCAACGGAGCATACAAGTTCAAGCGCGCCCATCGCCGGGTGGATGACCTGGACTGGGAACAGAGCACGGGTTTCGACCGCTGGTTCATCATCATGCTGGACGGCAGCACGGATGTGCATACGGCTCTGGCTGACTTTCTGACCGACCCCGAGGTCGAGGATGCCGATCTGGAATACTTTGCTTACCCGCAAGCCATTCCCAACGATCCCTATTATGCAAACAACTGGGGCCACAACAACACCGGCCAGTTCCCTTCCTGGCAAAGCAACACAGGCGGCTACACCGGCCCGACAGTCGGCACACCCGGATTCGACACCCACGCGGTAGAGGCCTGGAATCACGGATATGGAAACTCCAGCATCGTGATCGCGATCATAGACTCCGGAGTGGATACCAGCCATCCCGACCTCACCCTGGTGGCGGGCTACGATTACGGAGATAATGACAACAACCCCATGGACGACGCGAATGGCGCCGGGCATGGCACGCTCTGCGCGGGAGTCGCGGCTGCAAAGGCCAACAACAACCTTGGCGTAGTGGGCAGCGCCGGAGGCTGTAGCGTTATGCCGTTAAAAGTTGCCGATGCAAACGGTTCGATATATCTCACCGCCGTTGCCAATGCCATTACCCACGCCGCGGAAAACAACGCCGATGTTATCAGCATGAGCTTGGGATCCATTGGAATGTCTTCACATACAACTGTCGATTCGGCCTTGAACTACGCATATAATACCAAGGGAGTGGTTATCCTTGCCTCTGCCGGCAACTACTACGACCCAGCGTATATGTCCGGGAACACGACCCAAAACTCCATTGCCTATCCCGCCAACAGCCAATATGTGATCAGCGTGGGCGCCGCCGCTCCGTCCGGTGAAAGAAAGAGCTTCACCTCCTCTGACGGAGTGGTTTATTACGGCTCCTGCTATGGCTCAACCATCCAGGATGACCGGATGGCCATAGACATCATGGCCCCCACAGAACTTCCCTCCACGGACATCCAGGGTTCTGCCGGATGGTCAAGCGGCAACTACCACTTTTATTTTGGCGGCACCTCCTGCGCCTGCCCCTATGCCGCCGGCGCCGCAGCTCTGCTGCTCTCGAAAGACCCAACCCTGACCCCGGCGCAGATCAGAAGCATCCTCACCAGCACCGCCACGGATATGACCTTTGATGGTGGAGTGGGCTGGGACCGCTACACCGGCTACGGGCTGATTAACATGGAAGCCGCCCTGAACACTTTGAGTCCGGTGACCATAGCTGACCCCACCGCATTCACCGCCACCGCGGTAAGCACCACCCAGATCGACCTGTCCTGGACCAAAAACGCCGCCAATGACAATGTGCTGCTGGCATGGAGCACCACCGGAACTTTCGGCACCCCAACCGCGGGCACCTCATATTCAGCCGGAAACAGCATCCCCGGCGGAGGCACCGTCCTCTACAACGGAGCCCTTGCCAGCTACAGCCACACGGGACGCTCGCCCTACACCACCTATTATTACAAGGCCTGGTCCGTGGGCGATGCCAAGGCCGTGGCCTATTCCCCCGGCGTGACCGCGCAGGCCACCACTTTTGCCGATGGAACCGAGCGTATCACCTTCTTCGAGGAAAACTGGGACGGCGACCTCAATGAATGGTACATCGCCCAAACTAACCAAACCAACTTCTGGGCCATTGCCAACGCCACTTACAGTAGTCCCTCTCGCAGTGCTTACATCACAAACAACAGCTCCACTGTGCCCAATGCTTACACCACAACTACGGCTTCTGTATCCCATCTTTTTGCTCCAATCTATTTCCCTCCGGGCAACAGCTACCAGTTGAGCTTCGCCTGGAAATCCAATGGAGAAACCACCAACGATGTGCTGGAAGTATTTTTGGTGAATCTGAATCTGGAAATCTATCCCACGGCGGGTACGGCTTTCAACTCAGCCTACCGCGTTGGCGGCCCCTATAGCGGAAGGACCACCTGGCAGACGCCCACCATCACTTTGAACGACAACGTCTCCAATACCGCCCAGTTGCTGATCTTTTCCTGGAAGAACAATAATACGGCAGGAAACCAACCCCCCGCGGCTATCGACAACATCAGCATCTCCGGCATCCTGCCCACTCCCGTGATGGGCTTTGCCGACACCAGCTATAATTATGGACTGGCAGTCAAAGGAAGCAGCAACTGCACCCCGCATGAGTTTATGGTGGCCAACATCGGCGGCTCCACCCTGACAATAAACTCCGGCGGGGTTACGTTGGCAGGCACCGACCCTGGCCAATTCACCATTATCGACACCAATACCTATCCCATCAACCTCACCCATGGCCAGATAGCATCCTGGATGGTCAAATTCGATCCCCAGGCCAACACCGCCTACGGCGAGAAGACCGCCAGCCTGCAGATTGTTGACAACACAGCCAAGGGAGCCGCGGGCAACGCTTTGCCGGATATCGGCTCCGCCCTGGCCGGCGCCACAAGGATCGGCGTATCACACCCTGAAGGAAACAGGGTGGCAGACAGCCATGTCCGCGTTCTGAGGCCAGCACCGACAGGCAAAGCGGTGCATACCATATCACCTTTGCGCGGCTTCGCGGTGCAAGAGGTCTATGAGGACTACTTCGATACTTACACTGATTTCGTGCTGGCCTTTGCCCCCTGGACCCAACATGACGGAGATAACCGCACTACATACGGTTTTCAGGATGTAAACTTCACCAATGAAGGTTACACCGGGTCATACATAATCTTCAATCCTGCCAGCACCTCTCCAGCCTTGACCAGCAGCAGCTACGCACCCTATTCCGGTGGCAAATACGCGGCCTGTTTTGCCGCTACCACGCCGCCCAATAACGACTGGTTGATCTCGCCCGCCCTGAACTTTGGTGATTCGCCCCGCATCAGCTTCTTTGCCAAGTCAGCCACCGATCAGTATGGGAAGGAGCGTTTCAAGGTGTTATATTCAACCACCGGCAATGCCTACAGCAACTTCACCAACTACCTGGCGGGCAGCGCCACCACCTACGTCGAGGCACCCACCGAGTGGACCCTCTACGAATACGACCTTCCAGCCTGTGCCAATACTGTTGCCTACGTGGCTATCCAGTGCGTGTCCAATGACGCCTTTATACTGATGGTGGATGATTTTGTGGCTGGCGACTTCTACCAGGGACAGACCCCGGTTGAACTCTCCTCCTTCACCGCCTCCTACTCCGTGGACAACAACGTGAACCTCACCTGGGTAACCCAATCCGAGACGGGAGTACAGGGCTTTTACATCCTGCGCCACACCCAGGACGACCTGGCCCAGGCAACCGTGATCAGCCCGCTCGTGGCTGCCACCAACACCTCGCAGCAGCAGGTCTATTCCTATACGGACAGAGATCTCTACGAGGATGGCACCTACTACTACTGGTTGCAAAACTCCGATATGGACGGCAGCAGCAACTTCAACGGGCCGGTGAGCATCGCATACAGCATCCAGGGCATCACCACTCCCCAGATCCCTCTGGTGACGGAGCTGAAATCGATCTTCCCCAACCCCTTCAATCCAATCGCATACATACCCTATAGCATCGGCAAAAACGAAGGCCCTGCGGACGTGAGATTCCGCATCTACAACTCCCGCGGACAACTGGTCTTCAGCAAGGAAATAAACAATCAGCTTACAGGAAACCACCAAATCCAATGGCATGGCAAAGACAACCAGGGCAACGCCTGCGGCACGGGGCTCTACTTCGTGCGCATGAACGTGGGCGGCAAGAGCTACACGCGCAAAGCCGTGCTGATGAAATAGTAACAAACAAACGATCCTCTTATCCTACAGGACCCGGCCGGCAGACCGGGTCCTTTTCTATTTGGGCAGGATCTTTGAAGGTGGAAAGGTGTTTTTGAGGTGGAAAGGTGGAAAGGTGAAATGGTGGAAAGGTGCCCTAAAAAAGTCCACCATACCCCGAAACAGACCACCGCAGACTATAAGCCGTGTCATCCCGGGCTGTCGGGGTCCTCGCCAAAGCGCGTAGCGGTTTGGTGGGGTGACTTGACCCGGGATCCAGTGCCCAGGGGTGGCAAAGTCCGTTTGCCACAGAGACCGGAGGTCTCTTCCAAACAGGCAACTCCGTTGCCTCTGCCGAACAGACTTCGGCAGCCCAATCCGCGCTAATCCGCGCCCTTTATCCGCGTAAATCTGCGTGAACCACTTGACCAGTGATCCAGTCTTTTATTGCCCCAATCAGGCACCCAGTCAAAAAAACAAACGGCATCAATTACTTGATACCCGCATAAATAAACCGACACATTCCGCAATATCCTTCATACCGCTCTCCTTTGCTGCATAAGGAGTTACGACCATCATCCTTAGGTATGCGGTTGCGAAGTTAAGGATGACCCCAGGAAAACCACAGGAAATCCATGGGATGCAAAGGGGAGCGATATTGGATTTTTGCCTGGAGGGGGAGAGTATGCCGGAACTGTCTGCAGGATGGCCCGCCCTCGCGGGGATACGGAGTCACGTGGATCTCATTCTGGCATTGGCATGGACAGCGTTTATCTTCGAGCATCTCCAGGGACAATGCCAGGCCATTGTTAAGAAAAATTAATCGGTATTATGATGGTTTTGCTTGCCATAAAAGACGTTAACCATAATTTGGCGGCAAAGGTAAAATAGTATGAGCGAGTTGATTTACATAACCGAAGACGAAGAAGATATCCTGGAACTGCTAAGCATGAAGCTGACAAGCGCGGGTTACAGGACCCGCGGCTTCACGACGGCCAGGGAGATGCTGGAAAGCATGGAACAGGAACTTCCGGAGCTGATCCTGCTGGATCTGATGCTTCCCGATCTGGACGGCCTGGAGGCCTGCCGGCGCATCAAGAGCAACCCAGCCTGGGAGTTGGTTCCCATCGTGATGTTGACAGCCCGCAGCGATATCAGCGACCGGGTGAAGGGCCTGGAATACGGGGCTGACGATTACATCATCAAACCTTTTGACAGTTGCGAGTTGCTTGCCAGAATCAAAGCGGTGCTGCGCCGCAGCGGCTGGGAAAGCTCACGCAATATCCTGAACATCACCGACGAATTCCGCCTGGATTTCAACCGCTACGAGGCCTGGATCAAAGGCCAAAGAGTGGACCTTACCATCACAGAATTCAAGATCCTGCAACTGCTGACCCGGCATCCCGGCTGGGTTTACAAACGCAGCCAGATCCTGGATCACCTGTGGGGAAACGACAAGATTGTGATCGAACGCACGGTGGATGTCCATATCCGCAATCTGCGGGAAAAACTGGGGGAATTCTCGTATATGCTGCAAAACGTCAGGGGTCTTGGCTACAAGTTTGACGCTGCCTCCAAAGAGAGCAAACGTGAGAAAAACCAGCCTTGACAGCCTGCTGATCCAGACCGGTATCCTGCTGTTCGCCGCCGCCGTGTTTATGGCGCTGGCCGATCCTCCCGGCTGGATGGAGCTGATCATCTGGACTGCGCTGGTGGTGATTTTGCTTTGGCGTTTGCACGCCAGGATCGCCCCTGAACTGGGAAAGCTTTACCGCAGAGCGGCCGAGATAGCGGGGGGCAGGCACACGCTCAGGCTTGGCGATTCCACCCTCAAGGAAGTGGATGACCTGAGTGATGAGTTTAACAAGGTGTTGGACGCTTTGGACGGGGCAATCCGGCATCTGGCGGTGCACAGGGAGGAGCTGCGGCTGGTTTTGGGTTCCATCGAAGACGTTTTGTGGGCCCAGGACTATGAGGGAAGGCTGCAGTGGGCCAACCAGCCTTTTCAAAAGCTTTTTCAAGGCTATAACCCAAACAAGGTGCAGCTTTCGCGGGAAGTGATCCGTGATCCGGAGCTGCAGACCGCCATCGCCAAAGTTGAAGAGCAGGACAGCAATCTGGTGCCGGAAATCCGTTTTGAAGGGCACAGTTTCATCCTGAGCATGAGCAGCAACGAGCAGATGCGGCGCAAGGTGTTTATCCTGCAAAACATGGACGCCATCCAGCAGGTGTTCCAGATGAAAAGGGACTTCATCGTCAACCTCGCCCACGAACTGCGGACTCCCCTGACTGCGATCAAGGGCTTCACGGAGGCGATGCGGGACAATCCCGACGTCGATCACACCCGCTACCGCAACATCATCCTCAACCACACCCAGCGCCTGATCCACCTGGTCAAGGACATGGAGCAACTGATCAGCCTGGAAAGCTCCGGAAAGCTGGACCTGCTGGATATTGACCTGAAGAAGTTTTTTGCCGGCGTCCGGCTGCTCCTGGAACCCGATCTGCAGGAAAAAGGCCTGGATCTGGAAATTGAGCTTGATCCTTCCGTGCCCAGAATAGTCTGTGACCCTTTCCGCCTGGAACAGGTCTTCATCAACCTGGCGCAAAACTCGCTGCGCTACACCGACACAGGCGGCATCCGTATCAGCAGCAGGCCAGAAGGCGACTGGATCGTCTTTGAGGTGGCAGACAGCGGTTGCGGCATCGCCAAAGAGCATCAGAACAGAATCTTTGAGCGTTTTTTCGTGGCTGATCCGGCGCGCAACAAAAACGGCAGCGGCTCCGGTCTGGGACTGGCGATCGTGAAACACATCGTGCTTTTACACCAGGGGGAGATTTCGGTGCAGAGCGCATTGGGAAAGGGCTGCACCTTCACCATTAAAATACCCCGGCTGCATGGCAAAGACTAAAGATAATAAGCTTCCGGAAACGGATCAGGCGCAAGCAGGCATCTTCATGACAGACGCGGACACGCTGCTCCGGGATTATGGCAATCTGGCCAGGGGAATAGCCAGACGCTACCGCGGGCGGGGCCTGCCCCTGGAAGACCTTCACCAGGAAGCGCTTTTGGGCTTGCTGCAGGCTGCCAAATCCTACCGGGACCGCGGGGCGTCCTTCGCCACCTACGCGGTTTACTGGATAAAGAAAAGGATTCTGGCCGCCCTGGAACAGGAAGGCATCACCTGCCTGGACTCCGAGTCCCTGCCGGAGAAAAGTTTTGAGCAAGTGGTGGATACCAGCGCCAGAAGCGCCGATGTGGTCAGATTCGAGCTTCCGGATGAGCTGCCATTGCCGGAACGGCAGGTGCTGGAACTGAGCTTTGCCCGGGAGCTAAGCCTGAAAGAGGTCGCGGCGCAGATGGGGCTGACAGTGGAGCGGGTAAAGCAACTGCGCTGCAAGGCAGTGCGGCGTGTGAGGCAACTGTATCAGGGTCAGGCAAACCGTTTGTCTGACACCCTTGCAGAATTGATCTTCCCCAACAGTTAACAATTCTTAACCCTCAGTTTATAAAATCCTAACACAAGAGCAGTATATATAGGATAGAAATTCGCTTCATCAAGGAGAAAAGAATGAAGAGACTTATTGTATTGCTATGTCTGGGCGTGATGATCCTGCCGTTAATGGCGGAGGAAATCAAGCTTACCGGCGAAATGTGGAACCGCTGGACCCTCGAGACAGGTGACGCGCCGGCGGGAGAAAACACCATCCTGCGTAACAACCTGTCACTGGAACGTGGCTATTTGGGACTCGAGCCTAAATTTAGCGACGCGGTAAAAGGACGCTTTACGGTTGATATTTTCAGCACCGATCTGGTCAAAGACGGCGCCGGACTCAAAATCAAGTATGCCTATCTTGATTTTAACAAGCTGCTGCCCGTACCCGATATGACAGCCACCATCGGTTTGCAAAAGGTGTATTTCGGCAGCATCTACGATTGGGATTACACCCTGATCGGCAAAGCACCCACCGATGAATACAAGTTTGCCAACTCCGCAGACTATGGGATCACCATCAATGGCTTCATCCCCGGCGGATGGGGCGAATACGCGCTGGGCGTGTATAATGGGGAAGGCTACAAGAACTATGGCTCCAATCTGAAAGGCAACATCGAACCAGCCTTTTTGGCCAATCTGAGGGTGATACCAATTACCGGCCTTACCCTGGGTGGATCGTTCATGCTTAACAGCAGCGAAAGAAGCGACTCCCTGACTGGCCTGGGCGGCGACAATCCCAAATACAACGAACAAAAAATGATGGATGCCTACCTGCGCGCAGCTTACGGTCCGCTGAGCCTGACGGGTGAATACATTATTAAAGACGTTACTTATCCCAATAAACCCGCCAATGACATGAGCGCAAATTGCGCCAGCGTGAATGCGGTGATCAAGCTGAACTCCCTGGTGGAGAAAGACATCGATCTCGTGGCCCGTTATGACCGTTCTGACCCCACCGACAGCGACAAGGACGAGAACATTGTCACAGCGATCACGGGAGGCGTGAACTATAACTTTATGCATGACGATTCCGCCAAACCCGCCATGCAACTGCAACTTAACTATACCACCAAAAGCAACAGCGTCAAAACCACCAACGATTCCTCTGCTTTGATGCTCCAGCTTAAGTGGCGTTTCAGCAATACCCTGAAAGTGTAAAGTATCAAGGAGAGATCATGAAACTAAGAAACACATTAATTATTCTGGCAATACTCCTGATAGGGGTGTCAGCTTTTGCCAAGACAGAAAAAGTCGTCTGTTCAGGCTCCACCACAGTGCTTCCCATTGCCCAGGCCACAGCCGAGGCATTTATGGATAAAAACCCCAATATTAACATCTCCATCCGCGGAGGCGGTTCCGGCGTCGGTATCGCTGCCTTGCAAAACGGGACCGTGCACATCGCCAACTCCAGCCGTCCCATCAAAACCAAGGAAATGAACCAGTGCCGTGCCAAAGGCATCGCTCCCACAGCCTACGCCGTGGCGTTGGACGGAATCGCGATCCTGACACACAAGTCCAATCCCGTTAGCAACCTGACCGTGAAGCAGATCAAGGCAATCTACACCGGAGTGATCAAGAACTGGAAGGATTTGGGCGGCCCCAATCTGCCTATCGTGGTTATCTCCAGGGACGTGGCCTCGGGAACTTTTGAAGTGTTCAACGAAAAAGCCCTGGGAGGCGCCAAAGTTATCTCCAGCGCTCTGTTGCTGGCCTCGAACAACGCGGTTGTCACCTCCGTGGCTGACACCCCCGGCGCCATTGGTTACGCTGGACTGGGATACCTGGGAGAAGGCGTGAACACGGTGTCCGTCAACAACATAGTCCCCAGCAAAGCAACCGTGCAAAACGACAGCTATCCTCTTTCCCGCAAACTCTATATGTACACCAACGGCAAGGCCAAAGGCGCGGTTGGTTCTTACATTGCTTTCATCCAATCCCCTGCCGGACAGAAAATCGTGGAGAACGAAGGTTTTGTAGCTCTTAAGTGATTAAGCGCGAACATGTACTGCCTTCAGCAGTCCTCAAAAGTAATAAAAAGGGAGCGCAAGCTCCCTTTGTGGGGGAGGAATGAAAACCCTTAAAGAGAAACTGTTTCAGTATATTACATATCTGGCCGCCCTGTTCACCATCCTCTGCATGCTTGCCATCATCTTTGGCATTTTCCGGGAAGGGCTGCCCCTGTTCCGCGTTGTAAGCCTGAAGCAATTCATCTTTACCAACAACTGGTATCCCACGCATGCAGAACCGGCCTTCGGAGCTTTGGCACTTATCGCGGGTTCGCTCGCGGTGACCCTGGGAGCATTGCTGATCGCTGTTCCCCTGGGTCTTGGCTCGGCCATATTCATCTCTGAAATTGCGGGCAGCAAGATGCGTGAGGCGATCAAGCCCATTATCGAGCTGCTGGCCGGCATCCCGTCTGTGGTTTACGGCCTGTTTGGCATGGCCTTCCTGGCCCCTCTGGTGCGCCAGTGGTTCAATCTCGATACGGGGCTGAACGTGTTTTCGGCTTCGATTATCCTGGGAGTGATGATCGTGCCAATCATCAGCAGCCTTAGCGAGGACGCGCTGTCCAGCGTTCCCTCAAACATCAGGGAAGCGTCGATGGCCTTGGGCGCCACTCGCAGCGAAACGATCTTCAGAGCGGTGGTGCCAGCCGCCCGCAACGGGATACTCTGCAGTGTGTTGCTTGGCTTTGGCAGGGCAGTGGGCGAGACCATGGTGGTCTTGATGGTGGCGGGAGGTGCGGCCAACATACCCACATCCATCTTTGAGCCCACGCGTCCCATAACTTCCACGATAGCCGCCGAGATGGGGGAAACAGTGGTAGGCGACCTGCACTATCAGTCCTTGTTCGCCCTGGCAATCCTGCTGTTCCTGATCACCCTGGCAACCAACCTGATCGCGGAACTGGTTTTTAGCAACAGGAGGAACCGATGAAAGGCCGCAAGCTGAAAAACACGTTTTCAACGGCCATTCTGGGCTTTGCCCTGCTTGTTACGGCCCTGTTCCTGGTCACGTTCCTGGTGCATATGTTTTACAAGGGCAGCATGGTTTTGAACTGGGAGTTTTTAACTTCCGTGCCCCGCAACTCCATGACTGAAGGGGGCATCTGGCCTGCCCTGGTGGGAACCTTCCTGTTGACGGTGCTGGCTGTGGCGTGCGCTTTGCCTTTGGGGATAATGACCGCTATCTGGCTCACCCACTACGGAAAACCGTCCTGGCTGATCAGCATCCTGCGCGTGGCTATCAACAGCCTGGCGGGAACTCCCTCGATCATCTTTGGCTTGTTTGGGATGGCGGTCTTTGTCAATATGATAGGCATGGACGTTTCGGTTTTGGCGGGAGGCCTGACCCTCGCCATCCTGGCGTTGCCGGTGATCATCAACAACACCGAGGAAGCCATCAGAACCGTGCCCCATGAATTTACGGAAGCTTCCCTGGCCCTGGGCGCAACCACCCGGCAGACCATTACCCGGGTCGTACTGCCCACAGCTTTGCCCAACATCCTGACCGGCGCAATCCTGAGTATCGGGCGTGTGGCCGGGGAAACAGCCCCCATCATGTTCACCGCCGCCACTTTTTACTCACGGAAACTGCCCTCCAGCCTTTCCGACGAGGTAATGGCCCTGCCCTACCACATCTACGCCTTGATGACCGAGGGCACGCATCCTGAGAAGCAGGTGCCCATCGCCTATGGCACCGCGCTGGTCTTGCTGCTCATGGTGTTGCTGGTGAGCGCCACGGCAATCTATCTGCGCTATTATTTTAGAAGGAAAAAACAATGGTAAAACCTCAATTGCAAACCCGGAAACTGAATCTCTGGTTTGCCAAAAACCACGTATTGCATGATGTTGACCTGTCGGTGCACAGCCAAAAGGTTACCGCCATGATAGGCCCCTCCGGTTGCGGCAAATCCACCTTGCTGCGCTGCTTCAACCGGATGAACGACCTGATTCCCGAAACGCGCATCACGGGTGACGTGCTGCTGGGAGATGAAGACATCTACAAGAACGGCAGTGACGTTTCAAGGATCAGGGCTGCCGTGGGCATGGTGTTTCAGAAGCCCAACCCCTTCCCCAAATCCATCTTTAACAATGTGGCCTACGGATTGCAGATCCAGGGCAAGATACGCAGGAGCGAGCTGGAGGAACGGGTGGAACAAAGCCTGAAAGCCGCCTGGTTGTGGGAAGAAGTGAAAGACAGGCTGAACCAATCCGCCATGAGCCTTTCAGGAGGCCAGCAGCAGAGGCTGTGCATTGCCAGAGCCCTGGCCAACCGCCCCAAAGTGTTGCTGCTGGACGAGCCGACCTCAGCCCTCGACCCGCAGTCAACCGCGAAGGTCGAGGAATTGTGCCTGGAACTGAAGAAAAGCGTGACCATCCTGATCGTAACCCATAACGTAGCCCAGGCGGGGAGGATCTCCGATTACACCGCCTTCATGTATCTGGGCGATCTGGTGGAATTCGACAAAACGGAAAAAATGTTCACCGTGCCCGCCGACAAGCGCACCGAAGCCTATCTGACCGGCGTGTTCGGATGATTGGGAGGAATTGTGATTGATGCCAAGATATTGGATTTGAAAAACATGCTGATGTCCCAGGCAAGCCTGGTGGAAAAAATGGTCTCCATGGCCATTTCAGGAATTTACAGCCGTTGGGACGGTTTGCTGAAAGAAGTGAGAATCTTTGAGGAACGGGTAAACCAGATCGAGCTTGATCTGGAAATCAAATGCATCACATCGATTGCCCTCTACCAGCCTGAAGCCAGGGATTTGCGCCTGATCATGATGATCATGAAGATAAACAACGACCTGGAACGTTTGGGCGACCAGGCGGTCAATATCGCCGAAAGCGTTGAACACCTTGTGGATCAGCCGATTGTCAACAAGCTGCCGGAATTGGAAGAGATGAAAAACTCTGCCTTCGAAATGCTGAAACAGAGTTTGGACGCCTTTGCGGCAGAGGATGTGGAAAAATCTCGGGCGGTCTGCGACGCTGACGACGCGGTGGATGAGCTTAACAGAAAGATTTTCTACCGCCTGATGGAGATCATGAAGGATAACATAAGCGCCATCGAACCCTGCCTGCATCTGCTCCGCATCGCCAAAAACCTGGAACGGATCGCCGATCTTTCCACCAACATAGCCGAAAATACAGTTTACATGGCGGTGGGCAAGGTGATCAAACACAATATCGACAAGGAATGAACTCCGCTCCGGAATCGGCGTGGCCACGGATAAAAAGGCTACAAAGCATTCGGATTAAGAAAGCGTGAGAGTTTAACCCACCCGGATACATAGAACCCCAAGATCCAAGACGCGTCATCCCGGGCAAGCTTGCTTGACCCGGGATCCAGTCTTTTGGAAACAACCGCCCAGCCCCGAAAAACCGGCATCAATTACTTGACATTCGCATAAATAATCCTATACATTCAGCACAATCCTTCATAGCGCCCTCCCTTGCTGCTACAGCGTTTGGAGCCATCATCCTTAGGTCATCCTTATAAATTATAAGGTTGACCCCAGGAAGACCCACCCCGGAGAGGGGGATGCAAATGAGGGCAATCCCCTCTATAATATATAGGTGCTACGATAATTGGAAAGGTGTTTTTGAGGTGGAAAGGTGAAAAGGTGAAATGGTGAAAAGGTGCCCCAAAAACAAAGTCCACCAAGCTATATTTTGTGTCATCCCGGGCAGCGACCCGGGATCCAGTCTTTTAGAAACAACCACCCGGCCCAAAAACAAGCGGTAAATCCCGAACCCCCATTATACCAATCCGCGCCTTTCATCCGCGTAAATCTGCGTGAACCGCATGACCCGTGATCCAGTGCCCAGGGGTGGCAAAGTCCGTTTGCCACAGAGACCGGAGGTCTCTTCCAAACAGGCAACACCGTTGCCTCTGCCGGACGGACTCCAGCAGCCTTTTTGTCTCCGCTTGCTATTTCCAGTGAAAAAATTTGCAGTTTTTGGTGAGACTTTATAGTTTGCTCATGCTTTGGACTGATACTCCGGCACTTATCCGCAAAAGGGTTGACAATATCGGCTGTTTTGGCTGTTTGGCACCAAAACAACACTACGAGAGGAAAAAATGAAGATTTTAGTGCTCAACTGCGGAAGCTCATCGATAAAATTCCAGTTCATCAACATGGACACCCGCCAAGTGTTGGCGGAGGGAATCGCCGAACGGATCGGCGAGGACATCGCGCTCTTCACCTACAAGAGTGAGAAATTCACCCGGAAAAAGAGCGAGATGGCGATCGAGAACCACGAGCAGGGCTTGCAGTTGATAATAGATTCTCTTTTGGACGAGACAAATGGCGTGATCCGCGACAAGAGCGAAATAGACGCCGTGGGACACCGCCTGGTGCACGCCGGGGAGCATTATTCGGACGCGGTGGTGGTCACCGACCACGTGGTGGAAGTGATGCGCGAGTGCGTCCCGCTGGCGCCGCTGCACAATCCCGCCAACATGAAAGGCATCGAAGCGGTGAAAGCCAACATGCCAAAGGTGCCCCAATGCGGCGTGTTCGACACCGCCTTCCATCAGACCATGCCGCCCCAGGCCTACCTCTACCCCCTGCCTTTGGAGATGTATCGCACCCACAAGATCCGCCGTTACGGCTTCCACGGCACCTCCCACAAGTATGTCAGCCAGCGCGCGGCGGAGTTTTTGCAGCGCGATCTGGCGGAACTCAAGGTCATCAGTTGCCACATGGGCAACGGAGCTTCCATCACCGCCATTGCGGGAGGCAAGTCCGTGGACACCTCCATGGGCCTCACCCCGCTGGAGGGGCTGATGATGGGCACCCGTTGCGGCGACATTGATCCCGCCATCCCCATCCACATGCAGCAACAGCTTGGCTTGAGCGTGGACGAGGTGAACGTGATCCTGAACAAGAAAAGCGGCATGCTTGGCCTCTCCCAGATTTCCAACGACATGCGCGTGATCGAGGATGAAATCCTGAAACATCAAAACCCCCAGGCGACCACCGCCCACGATGTCTATTGCTACCGGATCAAAAAATACATCGGAGCCTACTTTGCCGCCATGAACGGCCTGGATGTGCTGATCTTCACCGGCGGCGTGGGCGAAAACATGCCCATCATGCGCTCTTTGGCATGCCGCGACCTGGACGCCCTGGGCATCCGCCTCGATGAGGAAGCCAACTCCCGCTTCTCGAACAAGATCGAGGTGTTGAGCGCGGCTGACTCCCGCGTGACGGTGCTCAAGGTGCCCACCAACGAAGAACTGATGATCGCACTGGAGACCCAGCGCCTGCTGTCCTGAAGCCCCGGGGAGGGAAATTATGCGCATCGACCTGCTGCTCAGCAAGCTTTGCCTCACCAAGACCCGCAGCATAGCCAAGACCGCCTGCGACAAAGGCTTGGTGGCCATCAACGGCAAGAAAGCCAAGGCATCCGCCGAGGTGAAGGAAGGCGACCTGATCAGCCTTTCCCTCTATGGATTCCTGCACGAAATCCGGCTCGATAAAATTCCGGCCGGCAACGTCGCCAAGAAAGACGCCACCAATTTCTATACCCTGCTCAGCAAAACTCCGCTGAACTCCTGAGGAACGCGTGCGCAGCCTGCTGCTCCTGTTTCTGCTCCTGGTAAGCGGCCTGGCGGCAGAATACCGGGTGGCCGCCGTGGCGGAAAACCTGGTGGTCTATTCCGCGGACGGCGAGTTTGGCGGCAAAGGCGCCTTCCTGCAAGGGGTGGACAAACGCATCGACGCCCTGCAGAGGGATACCGGAATCTATCTGGAGCAAAAGGCGGATGTCTATATCGTGCCAGACCGTGCCAGTTACAGGCAACTGGCTTCCGGCAAGGCGGCCATCGTGGAGTTTTCGGATGCCTTTTACAGCTCCGCGGAACGCCGCATCTACCTGCGCAGTTCAGACCAGATCTGGGAAAACTACTCCGATATCTTCCTCCACGAATACACCCACTGGTATCTGGACGAAATCTTCCTCTCCGCCCCGCTTTGGTTTCATGAGGGGATGGCGACGCATTACGCCGGGCAGATGGGGCCGGAGCGCTATCTGCTCTTTGTGCGGGAACGCTTTTGGGGCAACAAGCTGGATCTCTTCGCCCTGGCCTATGAGTATCCCACGGAAGAGCGTGAATGGCCGATGTACTATCTCAGCTCCTGGTTTGCCACGGATTATATGCGCAACAAGGATGAAGCCGCCTGGCGCAGGTTTTGGGCTATCACTTCCGCCCATGCCAGATTGGGGCACAAGACCCGCTTCGTGAGCGCTTTCAGCCAGGCATACAACAGCAGCCTCTACGAGTTTAACCTGGATTTCGCGGCCTATAGCAGGAGGCAAGCCTGGATCTATCTGATCATCGGAGCCAACTCGATAATCTTTGCCATTCTGCCCGTGGTGCTAATCTTTGCTTGGCGCAAGCGCCGTAAAAAGCTGCTGTCCATGCCGGAACTGGAACCGCCTGTTGATGAATCCGAGCAGGAAACGGATGCAACGCCTTCCGGGGATGAGCATAAATTGGTTGACTGAATCCGCCCGTTGCGGATATTTGGTCTGGTTAAATTTTTGCTTTTGGAGTTGAGATGTATCCCATAAGTTTTGGCAGCGACAATCATTCCGGAATCCATTACAAGGTCTTTTCCTCATTGCAGCAGGCAAATGTGGGCTTTTGCCCCGCCTATGGCGATGATGCTCTGACGGATCGTATTTTGAGCGAGATCGAAGCCCTCTTCGGAGGTGACTGCACGGCTTGGTTCGTGATCACCGGCACAGGGGCCAACGTCGTCTCCCTGCAAAACTTCCTGCGTTCTTACCACGCGGTTTTCTGCGCCAACAGCTCCCACATCAACGTGGATGAATGCGGCGCGGTGCAGAAATTCACCCAGGCACGCCTCAAGGTGATCGACACTCCGGATGGCAAACTGACTCCCGAACTGATCGAACCTAAACTGCTAACCAACCGCGACCAGCATCACTCGCAGGGACGCGTGGTCTCCATCGCCCAAAGCACGGAATATGGCACGCTCTATACCCTGGAAGAACTGAAGGCCCTGGCGGATTTCGCCCATCAGCACGAGATGTTTTTGCACATCGACGGCGCCCGCCTCGCCAATGCCGCCGCCGCGCTGGATTGCAGCCTGCAAGCCATGACCAAGGACATCGGGGCGGATATCGTGAGCTTCGGCGGAGCCAAAAACGGCCTGCTCTTCGGCGAGGCGATAATCAGCTTTTGCCCCCAGATCACCGCGGACATGCGTTTCTACCGCAAACAGGCCTCGCAGCTTTTCAGCAAGATGCGCTTCATCGCCGCCCAGTATGAGGCCTATCTGGATCAGGATCTCTGGTTGGCCAACGCCAGGGCTGCCAACTCCATGACCCGCTTGCTGGCGGAAAAACTAAAGGAATTCAAGCAGATCAAGATCACCCAACCCGTGCTGGTGAACTCCCTCTACGCCATCCTGCCCCGCGAGATCACCCCCGCCCTGCAGGAAAAATACCACTTTTACATGTGGAACGAGGCTCTCAACGAGGTGCGCCTGATGTGCAGCTTCAACACCCAGGTTGAGCAGATTGAGGAGTTTATCGAACACCTGCGGGAACTGCTCGCGGAGTGAGCCGGTGATATTATTGGTTTCCGAAAGAACCCGTGCGCCCTTAACCAGATAGTCCGGAACAGCCGCGCCTGATCCTGTCCCTCAGTTCCCCGGCCGCCACCGCGGCAGCTTCGGCGAAGCGCTCGCCGCTTTCCCTAAAGATAATCCCCCTGGAAGAGTTGATCAGGATATTGGGCTCTTCGGCGCTGTCCACGGCATTAGTCAGCACAGCCTCCAAATCACCGCCCTGGGCGCCAATTCCGGGGATCAGGAAGATTCTGCCCGGCAGCAGCCCGCGCATGCGGCGCAGATCGTCGGTCTGCGTGGCGCCAATCACCGCCCCAAGCTGTTGAGCGGGAAATCTGCCGATCCAGCCTGCCACCAATTCCGCCATCCCGCCCTCCAAAAAGAAATCCCTGGCACTGGGGTTTGAGGTCAGCGCAAGGGCGAAAGCAAAGTAACCTTCCCGCCTGAGCAGCGGTTGCAGCACATCCTCTCCCATCAGGGGATTGAGGGTGATGGCATCCACCCGCAGGCGGTCAAAAAAGCTCTGCGCGTATTGTTCCATGGTGCTGCCGATATCTCCGACCTTGCAGTCCAGGATCACCGGAATCTCTTCCGGGATGTAATCCACGGTTCGCTGCAGGGCTTCCATGCCGCGCAGGCCGTCACTCAGATAGAAGGCCAGATTGGGCTTGAAGGCGCAGGCGAACTCCGCCGTGGCGTCTATGATGCGGCGGTTGAATTCCCAAATGGGATTCGCCTCCCGCGCCAGACAGGCGGGAAGCTGGCGGATATCGGAATCAAGGCCAACGCAGAGCAGGCTGCGCGATGTCCGCCAGCGTTCCTGATACTTACATAAGAACGATCTTGACCGAGTCCGCTCCATCTGTTTCCTCAAACTCCACCTTGATGATCTCTTCCTGCGAGGTAGGCACGTTTTTACCCACGTAGTCGGCTTTGATGGGCAGTTCGCGGTGTCCCCGGTCGATCAGCACCGCCAGTTGGATCTGTTTGGGGCGCCCGAAGTCCATCAGGGCATCGATCGCGGCGCGCACGGTGCGTCCGGTGTAGAGCACGTCATCCACCAGCACAATCACCGCGTCCTCGATATCAAAGCCCAGCTCCGAGCCCTTGATCACAGGCTGGTAGGAGATTGTGGAAAGGTCGTCCCGGTAGAGGGTGATATCCAGGATACCCACCGGGATTTCCTGTCCCTCGATCAGGCGCAGATATTCGGAAAGCCGGTTGGCCAAAGGCACTCCGCGGGATCTGATACCCACCAGGCGGATCTTTTCCACGCCGCGGTTCTGCTCGATTATCTCATGCGCCATGCGGCGGATGCTGCGCTCAATCTGCGCCTTGTCCATGATAAAGCTTTTGATCTGCATCACTTGCTCCTTTTGCGGGATCATTCCGGGGCGATTACGATCAGCACGTCGCCCTTGCCCACAGTCGCTCCGGCTGTGAAGGGTGTGGACGCGACCGTGCCAGCCACCGGGCTGGGGATGTTGTTATACATCTTCATCGCTTCCAAAACGAGGACTGTTTCGCCCACCTGCACCTTGTCCCCCACGTTCTTCTCATACTTCACAAACATGCCGGGCATGGGTGAATGGACGGGAGTTCCTTCAGCGGAAGAAGCCGCGGCGGGAGCCGCTTTGGGAGCGGGAGCCGGAGCCACGGGGGCAGGATTGGGAGCCGCCGGAGCGCTGGGCTGGACTGCCGGGGCAACCGGCGCTGACCTCACGATCCTGGGCGCGCCGCCTTTTTCAGAAACTTCCACGCGGTAGTATTCATCATCCACATACACATCGAACTCGCGCAAGCCTTCAGGTTTGGGCGGAGCTTCCTTGGCGGTTTTTTCCACCAACTGGCCTGCCTTGGCTTTGCGGCAAAGCTCTTCCTGGCGCTTCACCTCTTCCAGGGTGATGGCTTTCATCTCGTTGGGCATGGGTTCCTGGCCATATTTGATCTTGAGATACTTCTTGCCGGTAAGGTTATAGAGCGCCACGATCAGGGCGTCGTCCAGGTCTTTTGCCAGGCCTTCGGTTTCCTTTTTCACCTGTTCCAAAGCCGGTTCGATCACGTCCCCGGGACGCACAGTGATCGGCTTCTCGCCACGCGGATAGCCCTTGAGCGCCTTTTTCTGCACCTCGGGGTCGAT
The DNA here is from genome assembly GCA_035450685.1 of Candidatus Cloacimonadota bacterium. GTDB lineage: Bacteria > Cloacimonadota > Cloacimonadia > Cloacimonadales > Cloacimonadaceae > Syntrophosphaera. The sequence continues at coordinate 28,503 of DAOTNF010000007.1, forward strand.
GGGCAGGGTGGTCTTGCCATAGAGTCCGTAGCAAAGGTCTTTCACCTGCTCCGTGATGCGGGCATATTCTCCGTCCTTGGTGTCGAAGAGGGCGTTGTTGACGGACTGGATGCCCACGATCTGGCTGGTGGGCGTCACCAGCGGAATCTGCCCCAGTTCCTTGCGCACCTTGGGAATCTCTTTGAACACGTCTTCCAGCTTGTCCAAGGCGTCCATCTGGCGCAGTTGGTTCACCAGGTTGGAAAGCATTCCGCCCGGCGTCTGGTGGATGATCACGTCCGTGTCGATGATGCTGAACTTGGTGTTGTCGGCAAACTGCAGATATTTGGGGATGTCTTTTTCCATCTCTTTGCCGATCTTGTTGAGCAGCCTGATGTCAAAGCCGGTGTCGCGGTTGGTGCCCAGCAGGGCGATCACAAAGGGTTCCACCGCCGGATGCGAGGTGCGGTAAGCGTATGGGCCAACGCAGGTGTCGATGATATCCACCCCCGCCTCGACTGCCTTAAATAGCGACAGGTCGCCCATCCCGCTGGTGAAGTGCGTATGCAGGTGCACCGGCACCTTCACGTTTTCCTTGAGGGCTTTCACCAGGTCATAGGCATCATAGGGAGCCACCAGGCCTGCCATATCCTTGATGCAGACCGTGTCCGCGCCCATGTCTTCCAGTTGTTTGGCTTTTTTTACGTAGTAGTCGATGTTATAGATGTCTCCGCCCATGCGCTGTTCGGTGAGGCTGTAACAGATCGTTCCCTGAAAGTGTTTCTTGTTCTTTTTGATGATCTTCACCGCGGTCTGGAAGTTGCGGAAGTCGTTGAGTGCGTCGAAGACCCGGATGATGTCGATGCCGTTGTCGCAGGCGCGCTGTACGAAGGCTTCCACCACATCGTCGGCGTAGTTCTGGTAGCCCACCAGGTTCTGTCCGCGCAGGAGCATGGAGAAGGGGGTCTTTTTGATGTATTTTTTGAGGGTGCGGATGCGTTCCCAGGGGTCTTCGCCCAGATAGCGGTGCATGGTGTCGAAGGTGGCTCCGCCCCACACTTCCATGCTGTAAAAGCCCACCTGGTCCATCAGTTCCGCCACGTGGAGCATGTCTTCGGTGCGCCCGCGGGTGGCAAACAGCGATTGATGCCCGTCGCGGAACGACAGGTCTTGTATCTTTATCGGGTTGGCCGCCTTGGGGCGGTCAGTTTCATAGCGCATTGCTGCTTTGGTCAAGATGCCATGTTTATCCATGGTTGCTCCTTTTTATCTGCTTCTTTTAATTACTCTGCGTTGGATCAGGTCACGATTCAGCATGGTCTGCTGCCTGCCATAGGCTTGCCAGACGCTGGGGGCGTTTTCCAGGGGCCGCTGGGGATAGACTGGGGCCGCTTCTGAATCCAGCAGCGCCAGCACACCCGCGATGGCGGCGAATTCTTTCTTTCTGTCTGTCATCGCCGCGTGCCTCAGGCAGGGATGTTGCCGTGTTTCTTGGGCGGCAGGCTCTCGCTCTTGCTGGAGAGGATTTCCAGGGCGTCAATCAGCCTGGCGCGGGTTTCGGAGGGCAGGATCACCGCATCGATATAGCCGCGGGAGGCTGCCACGTAGGGATTGTTAAACTCTTGCTCGTAGATTTCTATCATCTCGGCGCGTTTGGCGACCTTGTCCTCGGCCGCCTCGATCTCTTTGCGGAAGATAACGTTGGCGGCGCCCTGAGCGCCCATCACGGCGATCTCGGCGCTGGGCCAGGCAAAGACCATATCCGCTCCCAGATGCCTGCTGCTCATGGCGATATAGCTGCCGCCGTAGTCTTTGCGGGTCACCACCGTCAGCTTGGGCACCGTGGCTTCGGAATAGCACCACAGCAGCTTGGCGCCGTGGCGGATGATTCCGTTCCATTCCTGGTTGGTGCCGGGCAGATAGCCGGGCACGTCCACGAAGGTCACCAGCGGAATGTTGAACGCATCGCAGAAGCGGATGAAGCGCGTGGCTTTGTCCGAAGCGTCGATATCCAGGCAGCCAGCCAGAACGGTCGGCTGGTTCGCCACCACTCCGACCACACGTCCATTGAGGCGGGCGAAGCCCACGATCAGGTTTTGGGCGTAGTATTTATGCGGTTCAAAGAAAAGGCCATCGTCAACCACGCTGCGGATCACGTCATACATCTCGTAGCTCATCCGGGGATTGTCCGGGATGATGGTGTCCAACTCGGGGCAGAGCCGGCGGGGATCGTCAGCGCACTCCAGGCGCGGCGCGTCTTCCATGTTGTTGGCGGGCAGGTAGCTGAGCAGTACCTTGATCTGCTGGATGGCGTCGGCATCGTTCTCACAGGCAAAATGGGCGTTGCCGCTCCTGCTGTTGTGGGCCATGGCGCCCCCCAGGTCTTCCTGGGTGGTTTCCTCGCCTGTCACCGCGCGGATCACATCCGGCCCGGTGATGAACATGAAGCTGGTGTTTTTCACCATAAAAACAAAGTCGGTCATGGCGGGCGAATATACCGCCCCGCCCGCGCAGGGGCCCATGATGGCGGTGATTTGGGGAATCACGCCGCTGGCGCGCGAATTGCGGAAAAAGATGTCGCCATAGCCACGCAGAGCGTCCACACCCTCCTGGATGCGCGCTCCGCCGCTGTCCTGAATGCCGATCAGGGGAACTCCGCTTCTGAGCGCCATGTCCATGACCTTGCAGATCTTGGCGGCGTGCATTTCGCCCAGAGAGCCGCCCCGGGAGGTGAAATCCTGGGAAAAGGCAAAGACCGGGCGCCCATCCACCAGGCCGTGGCCGGTGATCACGCCGTCAGACGGGATTTCTATCTTTTCCATGCCAAAGTTGTCGCAGCGGTGCTGCACGAACATATCCAGTTCGCGGAAGCTGCCGGGGTCAAAGAGCAGGTCCAGCCTTTCCCGGGCTGTCAGCTTGCCCCCCCGCTTTTGCTTGTCCACGGCTTTGGCGCCGCCCATTTCCTTGATTTTCTTTTCTTTATCCAGCAGTTTCTGGATCGCGTCCTTGGTTGAAAGCATTGTATCTTCCCCTTTGCAGGTTTATTGGCTGTGCCGATTGTGGAACACAAATAAAATACAATCGTTTCACCATTATTGCGCGATGCCAGATTTCGTCAAGAAAAAGCAGTTTGAATGGCGCGTATCCGCAACCTGCCCCTACTTTTGCAGTAAATTGGTATTAAGCTGTTTTGCCTGCATCGTCATGACTGCTTTCTTTTCGCGCATGGAGTTCAAGAGCTTTTCCAGGCTGAAAATTGCCACCAGACACGTTGGCTCTTGGACTCCATGCGGAAATTGATGGCAGCCCGTTACCGGCAAAACCCCCAGAAAGATATTGACAACAATAGCGTAAGCGGGATCATGTAACCAAACAATCATCAGAGGAGATTAGTCAGATGCGCAAGCAGAGTTAAAAACCAGTAGCAGCTCATGCCTTGAAAAACATCTGAACACCTCAATTCACGGGCTGTTACTGCGCTCATCCCCAGAAAACTGTAAAGGAGATTTGCATGCAGTTCATACAGCTAAAAAACATCCACTATCGCTACCCAGACCAATATAAAAGCATCCTGAACGGGATAGACCTGGTCATCGCGGAGCAGGAAAAGATCGCCCTGATCGGAAAAAACGGCTGCGGCAAGACCACCCTGATCCGGATCATCCTCGGCGATTTGCAAGCCAGCCAGGGCAGCATCAGCTATCCCGTGCACCAGCCCGTGATATCCTATCTGCCCCAGGATACGAAAGTTAGCGCCACCCTCGCGGTGGAGGACTTTCTGCTGGGCGTAGCTCCGGCAAAGTATGAGGTCATCTCCCGCCTGCGGCACCTGGAGCACAAGCAGGAACTGAGCGAGGCTGAGGGCTTGGCTCTGGCGACGCTGTGGCACGAATACCACAGCCTGGATCTGGCATCCTGGGAGGCAGACGTCAACTCCGTGATGCTGGAAGTGGATCTAATGGAGCTCAAACAGCGGCTCTGCGCCAGCCTTTCAGGGGGAGAATCCACCCGCCTGCAACTCGCCGCCCTGCTGCTGGAAAAGCCCGACATCCTGATCCTCGACGAACCGACCAACCATCTCGACCTGGAGCAGATCAGGTGGCTGGAGGACTGGCTGAACGCCTACGCGGGAGCGGTCTTGTATGTCTCGCACGACAAGAGTTTCATCGACAACACCGCCAGCAAGATAGCCGAACTGGCGGACGGCAAACTGGAAGTCCGCATGGGCAACTATGAGAGCTTCACCCGCGACCAGACCCAACTGAAAGAGCATCAGCTTGTCCAGTACAGGCAGCGGCAAATACTGCTCCGGAACCTGCGCGAGGCGGCGCAAAAACGGCGTTCCTGGGCCAGCAGCTTCCAGCCCGAAACCCGTTCCGAAGGCGGGGGCGCGGTGTATGAATCCATCTTCAACGCCGCCCGCACCCAGATGCAGCAGGCACGCAACGTGGAAAAACGCATCGCCATGCTCAATGAACGCTACGCGGTGGAACGCCCCAGTTTCGAGAAGCCCCGCAAGCTGGATTTCGGCCAGGTGCAGCAATCCCGCAAGGAACTGCTGAACATCTCCGGATTGTGCTTTTCCTATGGCGGGAGCCCGGTGTTCAGAGATTTCTACCTCAATCTGGGTTCCGGAGAAAGAATCTGGCTATCCGGCGCTAACGGAAGCGGCAAGACAACCCTGCTGAAGCTGATCGCGGGGGAACTCGCGCCGGACGCGGGCTCCATCTCCTTTGCCAACAGGATCAGGATTGGCTACTACCGGCAGGACCTCACGGAGCTTGACCCGCGTCTGATGGTGCGCGCCTACCTGCTGTCAAGCGGCAGAGAGGAAGGCCAGATCCGCACCCTGATGGGCTGCATCGGCCTGAAGGACGCCCTGATCGAAGAGCGGATCGGCAAGCTCTCCTGGGGGGAAAGGGCCAAACTCCAGCTCCTGATGCTGCTCATGGGGGAATACAACCTGCTGCTGCTGGACGAGCCGACCAACCACCTCGACCTCAAAAGCCGCGAAATGCTCGGAAAAGCTTTGCACGACTACAATGGCTCCCTGATCTTTGTTTCCCACGACCGGGCCTTCATCGGGCAGGTATCCACCCGGGAAGTGAATGTGGATTGCGGCTGATACAGTGTAGCTTGTATTGTTACAACTGGCTCCCCTCAAAAGCCTGGCTCCCGGGTCAGACGGTTCACGCAGATATACGCGGATAAAAGGCGCGGATTGCCGCAGATTGATGTAAGATAGGTTCAGGATTTGCCCTTATTTTGTTCTTTTAATTTGTGTTAATTTGTGTAATTTGTGGATGATTATTCTAAAAGACTGGATCCCGGGTCGCTGCCCGGGATGACACAGTATATAGTCTGGTAGGGTTTGTTCTGGGGAACCTTTCCACCATTTCACCTTTCCACCTTTCCACCTATCATAGCACCTATATATTATGAGGGGATGGCCCTCATTTGCATCACCCTCTCAAACCTGGGTCTTCCTGGGGTCATCCTTATAATTTATAAGGATGACCTAAGGATGATGGCACTAAACGCTGTAGCAGCAAAGGAGGGCGCTATGACGGATATTGCAGATTATTAATACTGTATTGACTGAATGTGAAGGATTATTAATACCAATTTGCTTACATTAAAACAAATCCACTCACCTGATACTGTCCAGTTATAATATCCTGCCTTTAGGCCGCACCCAGCCTGGACTTGCGCGTCATCCCGGGCAGCAGGGGTCCCCTTTGGGGTAGCGTGACCCGGGATCCAGTCTTTTGAGAACTGTTTGAAATGGGAGCCAGTTGAGATACTGCAAGCGATACTATATGAAAAGGTTCAATCTAAGAATCGTTGTTCTCTTAAAACTATGTCTTAGAATATGTGTTTCACTTTTTTCAGAATGTATTTAGATAGAGACACATATGGGTTATATCACTACATTACCAACAACATCGACTTTTACAAACCCTCTCTCTAGCATGGTAAACTTAATTCTATCAAGATCAATCAACTCCAAGTCTACCGCTTCATGGTCTAAACGCTCTATCCCAATATGGTCTAAATCTATAGTATCGATTCCCATTTCATCTAGAACTTTTTCTGGTAAAGAATAATCTTGCTTCACCAAACCAAAAAAAGTGAATCCTGACAATAGCATCGGCTGCAGTAAAAACGTCTTAGCTCCAGTATAAATAATTGTTGCAAACAGGGTGCCGACGATGTTTCCTATAACTGAACCCAGTATTGGAACAGGGATCAGTATCTGTCCCATAACCATACCCGAGATGCCAAGTCCAAGAATCAAAGAATCTCGCAGGCAGTTGTCAACATATTCATACGATGTAATTTTACCAGAGTATAAGCTAAAGGCATTCTTGATACAATCAATTGCTACTGCTGTTGCTACTCCTATAATTGATGGATCAATTTGCATAAGAGAAGTGCCTAGCTTTCCAGTTTTGCAGGCAATAGTTATAAAAGCTGCGATTCCGCCTCTCAGAGAACCTTCGACCCCTCCCTCCAAAGCTTTAGAACCCAATTTTTGGACATCAGATAAGTCAATATTCTCATCTAATAGTGCTTTTTTTATGAGAGAGAACAGATCAGGTGCTATCTTCATTGCTACTGTTGTAACAGCAGCAGTTAGAGCAGCATCGCCAGATGCACGCGCAATATCCATCCATCCAATATACTCTGATAATGATAACCCATAATCTTTACCGTAGAATTTATCTCTTTGGATTTCTTTGACTATTTGAAGAGCTTCCTGCTCGCTTAACGGTGTACTCCTAACATTCCCTGCTATAACTCTATCAGTAGCCACTTGATAAGTATGTAAGTAATTTGCGGCTTGCTCAGGTCTAGTATTTACATTCTTGAGATAAAGTGAATATGCCGCATCTTTAACTTCCTTTAGTTGATCTGCCGGAACTAGTTTAAGTAATCCAAAGTATTTTGGATTACTGATTGCCTTTGCAGTGTCCTCCGGTGTCTTGTAGTATTTTAGCTGGTACTTAAGGAATTCAAGAGCATCAGAGCCAGTAACGTCAATGACCGATGAATCTCTTGGGGCTATAAAGTACTGATAACCCTTCCCCTTTGCAACAGCACAGATGTTAGCAGTTTCCGTATGCCAAACTTCTGCTAAATCTCCCTTTAAATAGTGAGTATCTTTCTTATTGTCAGCTATTTGTTTTAATAACTCGCTTGCCCTTTCAATTGTCTCATTGACTGACTCAGTATATTTTACTCCCTTACCAATACCAGTATAAGTGCCGAAGTTTTTAATAACATCATTATAGGCATGGTTAGCACGGTCGTGCATTGTGTCAATTGTTGAGGAATCCGTCAAGTGACGCCTCCATAAACCTCTTTATGCCAAAAGTATATTGATTCATGGTAGTGTTTTTTCGATCTTTGCTGAGTTTGATGTATTTAAGAGCTATTACAATTGGAGATACCGAGAATGGATTTGCTATTAATGGAATTATCAATAGGCCCAAAAATGAAGATAGTGTACTTTCCCAATAGTCCTTAATAGCTTTATTTAACAAATCAATATCAGTAGGTTTACCATACTGCTGAATGAAAGCTTTGCGATAGTCATATCCAACTTTCACTCCCTGTTCTTCAATCCAGTTTTCTACCAATGGAGTTAGCGTCCTTGTTACTTCATTATCGCCAATAAAGACAAAGTAGTTATTGCCAGAAACTGTCTTCTCATTTCCGATATAATCTTTAAACTCCCATAAGGTTGCTTTTATGCTATCTTTTTTGCTTAAAAGATGGCATAGTACCCTGCCATGGTTCCGTAATTCCTTGGTTGTGACAACGACTATCGACTTCATGTGTACTCCTTTAATTAGCCTTATAATAGGTATATTGAGTCAGAAAATAGCTGCAGCTCATTATCAATATTCTACAATCATGCGTTGCAAACCAGATAAAGTTATTCATGTTTCTTGTCAATATATACTTCGACTTTAGTCTTGATACACTATGTTGGGAAATAAGGCCATCAAGACATCCTCAACTGTATTACATTTACCATATAGTCTAGATGTCATCCCTTTATGTGCACCATTGGTTCATTATTTCGCTTGACAGCGATAAGGCTTTGAAAAATTGTGATCTTCTGAATAAAAATAAAGGTGGTGATTTGCTTGCCGACAGTCGTAGCGAAAGAAAACGAATCCTTCGATTATCTGTTGAAACGCTTCAAAAAGAAATGCGAGAAAGCCGCAATTCTTTCAGAGATAAAGAAGAACCAAGCCTACGAGAAGCCCAGCGTTAAGAAAAAACGCGAAGCCAACGCTGCTCGCAGGAAGATGATGAAACTGCAGCGCAGAATGCAACGTTACAGATAGATATCTGCAGCGTCTTTCTGGATTTTATTGTTGAAGCGACAGGGATACCTAATCCCTGTCAGCTTTTTTAAGGTACAAACGAGGAGTCTGACATGGGTATTATTGACTGGATCATACTTTTGTTTCTGCTCTGCTTCATCGTGCAGGGCTGGCGCAGAGGCCTGGCGGGAATGATCATCCGCGGAGGCGGAATTGTGGCATCCTTTTTCCTCATCGGCCATTTCTTTCCCCTGGTGAAGACCAGCCTGCTAGCCAATTACAAGATGGGCGTCGTCCTCGCCACCATAATCGCCCTGCTGCTGATCATTGTGCTGATGGTGGTGCTGATCCGCCTGGTCATGTACTTTTTGCAACTGCTGCTGAAGTCCGCCCGGCTAACCACCGCTAACAAGTTTCTGGGCATGGGCTTGGGCTTTTTGAACGGCCTGCTTGTCGTGATCGTCTTTACCATGATGATGGATTACATTCCCTCGCTGTCCACCCCGCTCAAGGTGGGCTCCAAACACCGGGTCTATGCGGCCGTGGACACCCTCAAGACCGATCTGGTGAACACCATCAAGCTCAAGCAGTACGACCGCTATCTGAAAGTCATGGACAAAATGAAGGCGGATAAGAAAGCCCAAGAGGAGCAGTCCGGCAAGAGCAAATGAACAATCCCGAACTCTACGCGGATCTTGAGTATTCCGCGCTCACCGAACAGGTGGCAAACCTGTGCCACAGCGCGCTGGGACGCTCCAAAGCCCGGCAGTTGCGCCCCCTGGCGGATAAGAAAGCCATCGAGAGCAGCCTGAAGCTGGTCTCGGAGCTGCAGGAATGCGTTGAACGCGGGCTGGTGTTCAGCTTTGAGGAGCTTGCCGACCTGCGGGAGCTGTTCAGCGAGGCGAAGCATTCCCTCTTTAGTTTTGAGGAGTTTATGCTGGTGTATCAGAACGCCGCCCTTGCCACCCAACTGGCTTCCGCGCGGGAGCGGGTGGAGGACTTTCCCCTCCTGCGCAAACTGTGGGACAGGTTGAGGCCACAGGGGGAGATTTGCAGGCGCTTCGTTGAGATATTCGATCCCGAAGGGGAGGTCCTGGACAGCGCCTCGCCGGAACTTTCCCGCATCCGCAAACGCAACGCGTCCCTCCAGCGCAGCATCCAGAAGACCATGCAGGGCATGTTGCACGACCCCCGCTACGAAGGCTTTTTGCAGGACAAATTCATTACCCGCAGGGAAGACCGCTTTGTGCTGCCCATCAAGGAAAACGCCGGCGCCTTTGTGCCCGGCATCGTGCAAAGCCACTCCGGCAGCGGCTCCACCCTGTTCATCGAACCGCAGAGCGTGGTGCCGCTCAACAATGAACTCCAGTTGCTCAAGCAGGAGGAAAAACGGGAGATATTCCGCATTTTCACCGCTTACACGGCCCAGATCAAAGAGAAGTCCCGGGAACTGCTTGTCAATCAGGAGACCCTGGCAGAACTGGATTACCGCTACGCCTGCGGCACATTGGGGCGCAAGCTGGACGCCAAAGCACCCAGGATCGTGGCCAGTTCATCCCTCAAGCTGCTTTCCGCCCGCCATCCGCTGCTGATTCTGCGCCTGGGTGACCCGCGCAAGGTGATCCCCTTCGACCTCGAGCTTGGCGACAGCCACCGGGTGCTGATCCTCAGCGGCCCGAACACCGGAGGCAAGACGGTGCTCATGAAATCGGTGGGATTGCTCTGCCTGATGGCGCTTTCCGGCCTGCCCATCCCCGCGGACGCGGACAGTGAGATCGGCCTCTTTAGCCAGGTTTTTGCCGATATCGGCGACGACCAGTCCATCGAAAGCGCCCTCTCCACCTTCTCTTCGCATATCCAGAAGATCCAGCGCATGCTTGCCGCGGCGGATGCCGACAGCCTGGTGTTGATCGATGAGATCGGAGCCGCCACCGATCCGCAGCAGGGTTCGGCCCTGGCGCAGGCGATCCTGGAAAGCTTCACCCAGATTGGCTGCAAGGCAGTGGTCACCACCCACTACACGGCGCTCAAGATCTTCGCGGAGAGCCATCCCGGCTGCCTCAACGCCTCCATGCAGTTCGACCTCAAGAGCCTGCAGCCCACCTACCGTTTCAGCGCGGGAATCCCGGGCGACAGCTTCGCCATCGAGGTGGCGTCCTCCCTGGGCATGGCCCCGGAGCTGATCGAGCGCGCCCGCAGCCTGAGCGGAAGCCAGAATGTGGAGTTCACCGAGCTGCTCAGGAAGATGCAGGCGGAAAAGAAGGCTTTGGGCAGGGCCAGCTACGAATATCAGCTCAAGACCCGCAACCTGGAAGCCAAAATCCAGGAACTGGAAGGCAAGGAATCCCGCCTGGAAAGCGAGCTTAAAGCACGCAAACAGAAATTCATCAAAGACCTGCAGGCGGAGCTGATCGCCCAGCAAAAGCTTTACCGGCAGGAGCAGGAAAGCCTGAAAAAGCTGGAAAAGGAAGAACGCAAATCACTTTCGGAAAGAAAATTGCAAGAGATAGATGTCAAGCTTCAGCAAATCCAGAGCGAGCTGCGCGAATCCGGCGCCGAAGGCAGGCAAAAGGCGCTTGACCCCAAGGCGGGAGACCGCGTCTGGCTGGCCGATCTGGATGCCGAGGCGGTGGTTCTGGAAATCCGGGACCGCCAGGCGACGGTCGATCTGAACGGGATCAGCTTCCGCGTGCCCCTGGAAAACCTCTATCTGGGCAAAGGCCCGGCGCCCAGGGTGGAGATGGTGGTGACCGGCAGGACCAACGCCACGCCGCAGGCACGCTATGAACTGAAGCTGCTGGGGCTAACCTTTGACGAGGCGCAGCCCCTGATCGACGAGTTTTTGGACGACGCGGTGCTGGCGGGTTTGCACAGCCTGCGCATCGTCCACGGCAAAGGCACCGGTGCCCTCAGAAACAAGGTGCGCGACTATTTGAAAAGGAAAAAGCAGGTGATCTCGCTGGATACGCCCTCGCCCAGCGAAGGCGGCAGCGGGGTAACCCTGGTAAAGATATAGCGAGATGGAAAAAAGCCTGATAGAGCAGATTCGGCACTCCAACGACATCGTGGACGTGGTGCAGGGCTACCTGCCCCTCAAGCACGTGGGCGCCAACTGGAGAGGTATCTGCCCCTTCCACAACGACACCAATCCCTCGCTCTATGTAAGCCAGCCCAAGCAAATCTTCAAATGTTTCGCCTGCGGCAAGGCGGGCAACGTCTTCACCTTCGTGCAGGAATACGAAAAGCTCACCTTCATCGAGGCGGTCAAAAAGCTCGCCGCCCGCGTGGGCATCGCCATTCCGGAGTTTGAGCGCACCAAGACCGTCTCCACCAAGCGCGACCAGTTGCTGGTCATCTATCGCAGCGCCAGGGATTTCTTTGCCTCCAGCCTCTTCGAGCATGGCTCATCCGTGCTTAAATACCTCGCCGGCCGTTCCTTCAGCGAGGAGACCGCCAAAGCTTTGGAGCTTGGCTATGCCCTCAACAGCGAAAAAGCCCTGCTCAACCACCTGCTCAAGGAAGGCCACTCCGTTTCCCTGCTCAAGGAATCCGGCCTCTTCGGCAACTACTCCGGCAACCTGGTGGATTTCTTCCGCAACCGCCTCATGTTTCCCATCCACAACAACATCGGCGAGGTGATCGCCTTCGGCGGAAGAGTTTGGAATGACGCGGATACCGGGGTAAAGTATGTGAACTCCTCCGGCACCGAGCTCTACACCAAGGGCAAAGAGCTATACGGCCTCTTCAAGACCAAATATGAGATCACCAAGGCTGGCTACGCGCTGATCTGCGAAGGATACTTTGACTTTCTGCGGCTCTACGAGGCTGGTTTTATGAACTCCGTGGCCTCGCTTGGCACCGCCCTCACCGAAGACCAGATCTTCCTGCTTTCCCGCTATGCAAAGCGAATCTACATGCTCTATGACGGCGACAAAGCCGGCGTCAGCAACGCTATCCGCGCCGCCCTGATCTGCCTGGGGAAAGGATTGGAAGCCAACATCGTGGAACTGCCTCCCGAGCACGATCCGGACAGCTTTATCCTGGATGAGGGGGGGCCCGCCCTGCGCAAAAGGATCGCCTCCGCACAGCCCATCACCACCTTCCTGGCCCGCAAAGATTGGGACAGCCCGGAAAGCGAACGCATCGATATGCTGCTGGAGGCCGCCCGGGGTGTGAAGGATGCCGTGCAACGCGAATTGCTGGTGAAGGGCATCTCGGAAGCCTTCTCCGTCTCCACCGCCGCGCTCTTTTCCAAACTGGGGCAGATCGGCAGGCAGGCATCCGCCCGGACAGAGGAACGCGCACCCATCCTGGAAAGCCCTTCCGAAGAACGCTGGCTGCTTACTTTGGCCTTGCGTGACCGGGAATCGTTCAATTTTGTTGCCGAAGAGCTCACTCCCGATTATTTTATTAACAGTATCAACCGCGAGCTCTACAAATATCTGCTGTCTGAAAGTTCAGATGCGGATTTCGAAGAGCCCGCCGCTTTGCTTGATAATATGGAAAATAAGGAGTTAAGGGATCTCTTGGCAGAGTTACTCTTTTCTGACCTGCAGGATATGAGCCTGAAAACACTGGTTGACCAGGTGCGGGTGCGCAAAATACAGCGCGATCTGGAGGACATTGACCGCCGCATCCTCGCAGAGCCGGGTAACTTCGATCTCCTGCGCTCCAAAATGGAACTCTTGAACACCTATCGCAATATGATCAACGGGCTTTCGCCCATCAACTTTATTAAGAACAATTAGCCTCGCAAGGAGCTTTGATGATCACTTACAACGAATGCCTGAAAAAACTGGTGGATCTGGGTAAAGACACCGGATACATCACCTTCAAACAGATCAACGATATCCTGCCAAGCAGCGCCTACTTTTTGGACAAGGTGGAGGATATCATCTTCGATCTTCGCCAGGACGGCATTGAAATCATCGATGAGACAGAAAAACGCCTCACCAAGAACGGCAGTGTGATCCGCAAGACCACCGCCCCCAAGAAATTTAAGAGCAAGCGCTTCTATGACGATCCCGTGCGCATGTATCTGCGCGAAATGGGCAGGGTGCCCCTGTTGGACCGCGAAGGCGAGGTGCGGGTGGCCCAAAAGATCGAAACCTATCAGAAGATGATCAATCAAAACGTATTCAAGAGCGGTTCCACCCTCCGCGAGATGTACAACTTCCTCCACCGCTACCGCGAACGCCGCGTGCGCCTCGATCAGATCTTCAAAGTTGACATCGGCACCTGGATCGACAAAAAGCAGGATGTCGTCATCGTTGAACACTTCCGCGAAATCCTCAAAACCAACGAAGCCACCTTCGACAGGATCGGCACCATCCTGGACAATTGCGACTACGACGAAAGCGGCAACGCCGTCCGCCAGGAAGAGATCAACGCCCTGCGCGGCGATATCATCAACACCTTCAACGAGCTGAACTACAACGAAAAGCTCATCAAACGCATGGTTTACCGCATCCGCAGCCTGGTGGAGCGCATTGAGGAAAGCTATTCCAGCATCAACGACCTCACCCGCATCAAACGCTTTACCATCGATGAGATCTGCACCTACGGCCGCCGCGCCAAGAAATCTGACGAGGACTATCAGGAAGTGCAGGCTGAAACCAACGTTGACCCCGAAATCTTCATCGAGACCCTGCGCAAGATCAAAAACGCCCGCCGCAAAATCCGCCGCGTGGAACTGGAAACCAAGATGACCGGCACCGACCTCGTCTTCCTCCTGCGCGAGATCGAGCGCGCCGAACGCAACAAGGAAAAAGCGCAGAACGAGATGATCGAGGCCAACGTGCGACTGGTGATCTCCATCGCCAAACGCTACAACAACCGCGGACTGGAGTTTTTGGACCTCATCCAGGAAGGCAACACCGGCCTGATGCGCGCCGTGGAAAAGTATGACTACCGCAAGGGCTACAAGTTCAGCACCTACGCCACTTGGTGGATTCGCCAGGCCATCACCCGCGCCATCGGCGACCAGGCACGCACCATCCGCATTCCCGTGCACATGATCGAATCCATCAACAAGATCAGCCGCACCAGCCGGCGTTTGGTGCAAAAACTGGGACGCGACCCCTATCCGGAAGAAATCTCCGAGGTGCTGGACATGCCTGTGGAAAAGGTCAAAAACATCCTTTCCATCTCCAAAGAACCCGTCTCCCTGGACAAACCCATCGGCCACGACAGCGAAGACAGCATCCTGGGCGACTTCATCGAAGACCGCACCATCATCAGCCCGGAACGCCTGGCAGAACGCTCACTGCTCAAAAAACAGATGGACGAGGTGCTAAAAACCCTCACCACCCGCGAGGAACGCGTCATCCGCCTCCGTTTTGGCATCGATGACGGCTACCACCGCACCCTCGAAGAGGTCGGCAATATCTTCCAGGTGACCCGCGAACGCATCCGCCAGATCGAGGACAAGGCGCTCAAAAAACTGCGCCACCCCTCCCGCGCGTCCATCCTGCAACAGTTCCTGGATAATTTCCATGTAAAATAGGACGCTGGTGAGGAATAATGCGTTTGTTCTCTTACATTGTAGCTAATGATAGAGGCTTTGCCCCAAACCCTTTTTGGGGGTATTGCACCCTTGCTACCTGTAAACCCAAGATCAGGAATGCTGCCCAAAAAGGAGACTGGATCGTTGGACTCAGCCCCAAGGCTCTGGAAAACAAACTCGTCTATGCGATGAAAGTGGAAGAAAAACTTACGCACGACCAATACTTCAACGACCCCCGCTTTGCTGCAAAGAAACCAGAGCCAGAATCTCCGGTCTCCAAAAGAAAATGTGGAGACAACATGTACTACCGCGCCAAGTGCAATGGCCTTTACGAGCAGAGGAAAAGTGCTATTCATGGCGCGGAAGATTTCAAGCGAGATACAAGCTCTGAATATGTTCTTATCTCAGCCAAGGATGGTTTCTATTACTTTGGCAAAGACGCGAAAGAGCTACCTTCCGGAATCTTGCAGAAGATCGTGGTAGGCAGAGGACACAGAAGCAATTTCGAGCCAAGTACTATAAAAGGAGTTATCGAATTCATAAGCCGTTTACCCAAAGGTATTAATGGCGAACCAAGAGATATTACAACGTTACAATAATCAAGGAGTAAACAATGAAAATCATTTTTTCTCGCAAGGGCTTTGACAGCAGCAATGGCGGCTCACCCAGTCCTATTCTTGAGGATGGCACCATAGTATCATTACCAATCCCGGAATTGAATTGTGACGGGAAATACTCGATAAGATACAAAGACCTGAAACCTCATGACGTGGATTTGGAAAATCTGATTGACGATCTCGCCGTTAAAACATCAAAAGGAAAAGTCAGAAGTAAAAACTATGCCCACTTTGACCCTGATATCTGCGAAAACGCCTACTCGCCTCGCATAACAGGCTGGCGTGGCTTGTTTGGACAATGCCATGCTGCCCAGGGCCATCTTAGGAACCAAGGTGTGGGTATTGGTGACCTGTTTCTATTCTATGGGCTTTATCAAAGAGTGAGGAAAGTTAATGAAAAATACTTTTACGACAAATCAGCCAGACCCATACACCTGATCTGGGGCTGGATGCAGATCGGCGATATTGTTGATGTCGCCAAGGAGCAGTCAGGCAAGCAGCCCAAGTACCCTTGGGCAAAATATCATCCGCATTATCATTTCCAGAATCAACGCGTCAACAACACCCTCTACGTTGCCAGTGAAACGCTTAACATAGAAGCGCTTGGAGGGAACAAAATCAAAGGTTACGGGGTGTTTGAGCACTACCGGGAAGAACTCCAACTAACTGACCCGGATAAGGACAAAACAAGCTATTGGAGATTACCGGCATGGATGTATCGGGAGAACAAGGAATCTTGCCCGCTAACTTATAACGCTAAAAGGGAATGGAAACTCGAGAACGGCTACGCCAGATTGAAGTCGTTTACAATAGGGCAAGAATATGTGTATTCAGGTCGCATATCGCAAGAAGCATTGAAATGGTTACGCGGATTGTTGAGTTAGAGCGTGGGAAGTAAAGGATTGCGGACAACCCGGAATATCACGCTCAACAGCGGCAAAGCTTTTCTACCGAGATAATAAAATGAGATAGTGAATAACCTGTCAAGCAAAATATCCCTGATTACGCAGTTATACTCTTGTAATACGCCCCTTATTACGCGGATATACTCTTGTAATACGGGGTATTATTTGTTTCTAATTTGGTCTCTTCCCATCTGGACTACTCCAGTTTAATCCTCTCCACCAGGTCACTGAACAGCTCTTGCGACCAGTTTTGGAGCGCGGCGGGATTGGGAACGAAGGGCTGGACATCCTGTCTGGCCTGGATAAAATCTACCTCAGCGATCCTGTCGCGTAGCAAGGTCTGGAAAGAAACCGCGTCCAGTGAAGATTCCAGCCCAAGGTGACCGCTCTGTTTCAAGCGGGCTTCCAGATGCGCCAGATTAAGGGGAGTCCCGTTGCGGACAAACCAGATCAGATCGTACCAATCCCGGCCTTTGACCCGGGACGTCCAGCCGCGGGCCAAAACCGCGTGCATCTTGCCCGCAAAGAGATCGGGAAGGCTCATCACGCGGACGCTGAAAGGAATTGGTTCAAGCAGGAAGCGGCTTTCGCTGTCAAATCCACAGGGTGGATGGGGATCGAGCTCGAATTTCACGCTGCTAACCTCATCGCGATGCAAACGGGTAAGTTCGGTGCTTGGGATTTTTAGATCGATCAGGGTTTTCAGGGTGTTGGCTTTGATGAAGGCGGATTCGATCTGGCTGGCTTTTTTCTCCGCTACATCCACTTCAGCTTTGATCCCCCAAGCCTCCAATTCCTGGCGTACGGAGTTCAGATAAGCCTTCAGGCGGAAATCCGGTTTTTCCTCCAACAGTGAGAAATCCAGGTCTTCCGACCAGCGATCCAGGCCATACAGCATCCGCAGTGCCGTTCCGCCGTAGAAAGCGGCGTGTTCAAAGAAGGTTCCCCGCCAGAGTCCCAGCAGGCAGATTTTCTGAATTGCCTCACGCAGTCCACGGCGATAACCGTCCGCGTTGCCAGGCTCATATCCGTTCAGGAGAGAGTGCAGGGGATGGGTATTCATGTTGTCAACTCCTTTAGCAGTTTGAGGTTGCGCTTTCCCGCCAGGCCAGCCAGACGCGAGATCAGCTTTCTGTCCAGGTCGCGCAGGTGGGTAATATCGATCCGCAGGTCTTCAAAGAGATAACGCTCCAAAGCATCGGCATCTTCCAGGGGAGGGGCAAAATACAGCTTGTCGCAGAGAGCCTTCTCCGGAGTGGCAATCAGATAGCTGGTGTCCCCGACTTTCCGCGACAGATAGCCCTGGCAGTAATAAGTGGGCTTGAGATGCTGGTAGCTAAAGGTTCCCACGGCGGTCTCATAGGTCTTTCGGCTTCCGGTGGTGACTGAAGTGACCTGGAAAGCCAGTTCCGGAATGAGGCCGTGCCTGGCCAGGGCGTAATCCAGAGAAACATAGGAAGGCCCGTAAAGGAGATTGGCAACAAGCTCGGGAACAAGATTCCTGCCAAAGCGCTTTGAGAGGACATAGAGGCCGTTCTTCAACGCAATGATCTCCCCGGAATTCAGCAGCTTGCTGATCTTGTTACGGGGATAGCGGTAGCCGCTGAACAAGCCCTTCAGATACTGATGGTCGAAGGGCTGATGGGTGACATCTACCAACTGATCTGTCATTTTACCTCCAGTTTGTGGACAATGTGTCAACATACTGGCATCACGTCAAGAGAAATATTCCTGGCTTAACATCATCATTTCAGATAAGTTAAAGATGATTTCCCTGGTTTCTGTTTGCTGTTGCAGGAAGGTGGAAAGGTTCCCTTCGTGGTGAGGTGGTGTCGTGGTGACGTGATGTCGTGGCGGAGTGGTGACCGTGAGATGGAGATAGAACGCGGATGACAGGATCTTTGAAGGTGGAAAGGTGTAAAGGTGGAATGGTGGAAAGGTTCCTCGAAACAAGCCCTACCAGACCATATACTGTGTCATCCCGGGCTTGACCCGGGATCCAGTCTTTTAGAAACAACCAGCCATTCTTAATACAGACCATCCCCAGACTAAAAAGCGTGTCATCCCGGGCAGACGGGGCCCCTCTGGGGTGTCTGACCCGGGATCCAGTGCACAAGGGTGGCAAAGTCCATTTGCCACAGAGACCGGAGGTCTCTCCCAAACAGGCAACTCCGTTGCCTCTGCCGAACGGACTTCGGCAGCCCTTGAATTATCCGCGTATATCCACGTGAACCTTGGAACCCGGGATCCAGTCTTTTGAAACAACCGTGGGAAGGTGAAATGAAATCCAATTGTAATAACGCAAACTAAACAGTATTATCCCAGAAAGACGATACATCTGCGACACACAGGAGCCAAAAGCCGGATTCCCCTCCTCCCTCCCATATCGCTATCATTTTACCCCGCAAAGCATTAGCCCATCATCCTTAGGTCATCCTTATAAATTATAAGGTTGACCCCAGGAAGACCCACGCCAGAGTGCCGGATGCAAATGAGGCCCACCCCCATAATATATAGGTGCTACGATGAGGTCGTGGAAAGGTGGAAAGGTGAAATGGTGGAATGGTTCCCCCGAAACAAGTCCACCAAACTATGGACTACGTTATCACGGGTAGACTGGATCCCAAGTCAAGCGTGCTTGCACCAAATAACGCGGCGTATAGCTGGATGTGTTTTGTTTTGTGGTCGGATGGTTATTTGAGGCCAAAAAGACTGGATCACGGCTCAAACCACCCCTCCGGATCGTTACCGATCCGGCGAAGACCCCGGTAGGCCGTGATGACACACTTTTAGTCTGAGTTGGTTTGTATCAGGGCTGGATGGTCGTTTCTAAAAAACTGGATCCCGGGTCAAGTCACCCCACCAAACCGCTACACGCTTTGGCGGGGACCCCGACAGCCCGGGATGACACGTTTTTAGTCTGAGGGGAGATTTGTTTTGGTGCTGAGTTGTCGTTTTCAAAAGACTGGATCACGGGTAAGCCACCCCAGAGGGGCCCCGACTTCCCGTGATGACACAGAATATAGCTTGGCGGACTTGTTCTGGGCTGCGTCCACCATCAACACGTCACCACGACACCACGACACCACGAGTTCCTTTCCATCATTTCACCTTTCCACCTTTCCACCTCAAAACACCTTTCCACGGACTTTTAGAACTCAAGTCCGCGTGGTGCTCAGCCGCGGCGGATCATGGTGATATAGCCGTCGAGGTCGGTGAAGCCGCAACTGTGGTAGAGATGGCGGGCGGCGGGGTTGTCGCGGTGGACTTCCAGTTTGGGTTGAAAGCCTTTCTCGTGGGCAATCTGCAGGGCCTCCTGCAGCAGCAGCCTGCCAATGCCGCGGTTTTGCAGGGCAGGTTCCACCGCCATATGGTGGATGTAGAGGCGACGGAAGTCGTGGCTTAGCCAGGCTGTTCCGGCCAGTTCTTCATCTTCCCAGGCCAGCAGCATGATGCCGCCGTTGTCCAGATTGTAGCGCACCGAGGCCAGGTCATCCATGCGGGCAGGATTGCTGATGCCGGTATTCACCCAGATGCGGGTAATACTCTCAAAGAGAGGCTCATCCAGCGCCCGGGCGTGGGTGATGGTGGTCAAATGGCGCCTTCCGGGGGCAACTCCCCCACCCTGGCATTGAAGAGCGGGGCATGCCGGGTGAAGCGGAACACGGTGTCGAAGATCACCTCAAAATACATATCCGGGTGGTTGTCCACTGTCATCAGATAGTTGTCGCCATACTTGTAAAACCTGATCTGGCGCTGGCTTTTGTCGGTGAGCAGGATGTCCACCTCACAGACCGGATCGCCCAAATCCTGGAGCGCGGGAGCTTCCTCTCCCTGCATGACGTTGTAGGCATCCAGTTTGGCGAGGATGTTCTGGATTTTGGCCATGGTCACGTTACCGGGCGGCACGTCAAACTCCGCGATCTTGTCCTTAAAATGCCAGAGATCGGCGTTGCGGCTGAGCACGTAGCTGTTTTTGGGATGGCGCACCGATATCCGGAAAAGCCGGTCGGGGCTAATGCTGAGCACATTGGGCTTACGCCAGTAAGGCAGGTCGGGCTGATATTCGGAGGCCACTTTCTGGCGAATCTGATAGACCTTGTCCTGCCCCGCGTAGCGGAAGTAGTCGAAAGGATGCCCCAGATTGGCAAAGAGCGCCTGCGTCCGCAATCTGTCTTTGGTATCCCACACCTTCACCCAGAAGGCCAGGGAGTCCTGCAACTGATAGCTGGCGACGGCTTCGCTGCCTTCTCCGATGACGGTGGTGGCATATTTGCCCTTGATCACGTCGCGGAAGAAGAGGCCAAAGCGGTCGGGCTCCACATCCCAGTCGATGGGCTGGCTTATCTTCCAGCCTTGCGTGGTTTTGGAGAAGACGATCTTTCTTTCCCCCTGGGAAATCTCGATCCGCCCCACATGCAGCGAATCCACCGCGAACACCGGCTTGAGGCTTTCCCGCGGGGAACGCGAACGCAGCAAGATGTAGCCCGCCACCAGGAGCAACAGGATGAGCAGCAGGATCAGTTGGTTGCGCTTCATGCCTCCACCTTCCTGACCTTGCGATGGACGGCCACCCCCGCGCCAATCAGGAGCAGCAGCGCCAGCGGGCCAAGGATGGCGCCCAGTTTGAACCAGGTTTTGAGCATGGCGGAAGTCCTGTCCGGATCGGAGGGATCCATCTTAAAGCGTTCCATGAATACGCCCGTGCTCAGCAGCGAGGGACGGAGGTTGCGGGAGCGCAGCTCGATGGCCTCCTTCCTGCCGAGCAGGTGATCCACTGCATTCAGCACCACATAAGCGCCCGCTCCGAAATCCAGAGGCAGTTCGCTGTCGCCGAAGAGGATGACGCGCGCCTTGTCCGTCGAGGCGTGGAAGGTGGAATCGGTGAGGGCCTCGGTGAAAAAGCTGTTGAACTGGCCGGAAAACTCCGCCGCCACGGTGATGGGAGGCTGGTTCAGATATCCCGGCTCCAGTCCGCGGTTGATGGATTCCTCCACCTGAAACACGGGGCCCAGCAGGCGGTTGGAGTGATCTGAGGTCTGCAGCACGGGGCTATATTTGAGCCTTGCGCCCGGCAGCAGCGTGACCTCCGAGGCCAGGAAGTGATAGATGCTGTCAAAGCCGCGGGTATAATCCAGCTTCGGGTTGCCGCGGATCATGGGGATGAAGGGATAAGGCGCCTGGGTGCCCAATCCCGCTCCCTTGCGTATCTCGCACTCGCGGTCCAGCGCCAGGTTGTTATGGATGTGGATGCCATAGTGGTCCAGCAGCTTAAAGAGGTTGCTCTCGGTCTCCACCACGGCGGTGCCATAGTTGTTGGAATAGACATAGGCACGGTCCTGGGTCATCACGATCTGCCCGCCCTGCATCAGATACTGGTCCAGATGGTAGAGCTGAATGCGCTGCAGATCGCTCACCACGCCGAGGCAGAGCATCACGGGAGTGAAGCGGGGCGCGGTCTTGAGATCGGTGTAGATGATATTGTAGTTCTGGCTCAGTTCGTAGATGAAGGTGGCCAGTTCGTTGCGGTTGTTGGCATATTGATACATGAGGCCCAGGGAGTCCGCAAAGACGGTCAGATCAGGCAGGGGACGGGCGTCGAACTTGTTCAGTTCCTTCATGATCTGATATTCCATGCGGCTTTCCATACCGGGAATCAGCACCATCCGCTGAGACTTGCCCGCGCCTTCCAGCACCAGCCCCAGCACGATCTCCTTGCTCACCAGTTCATCGTTTTCCTGGATGTGCGCCACATAGGGCTGAATCCCGCTGGCGCTAGCCTGGGCCAGCAGCTCTTCGTTGGTGGCGAAACGGGCATATTCATAGCGGAACTTGCCGCGGCTGTTGCGTTGAAACTCTTCCAGCAGGTCTCTGAGGGCGCGGTTTAGATTGCTGAACTCCGGAGGCAACTGGCGCGAGGCGAAGACCTTGACCAGCACCTTGTCCTTGAGGGCGCGCACAGTGGAGCGGCTGTGCTTGCTGAGCGAATAGACGTGGTCGCGGCTCACATCCTGGCGCAGGTAGAGCAAGCCCCCCACCAGCAAGACCATCACGGCGATGGCCACGCGCAGCAGGTAGGAACTGAATATTTGCGATCTCTGAGCCATATCACTTCTCCTGGGCAAGGTTTTGAGCCTGCAGACGCATCTGCGCCAGCAAGGCAAAGATGTAAGCCACAACGGCAAAATAGAGCAGGTCGCGGGTGTCGATCACACCTTTGAAAAAGCTCTGCAGATGGTAGTCGAAGCCAAAGAACTCCAGCCGCGTGAAAAGGGTGGCGGAGAGGATGCTCCCCAGATGCCCAAGCAGATAGAACACGGCGGAGATGGCAAGGCCCAGGATGAAGGCCAGCACCTGGTTGTCGGAAAGGCTGCTGGCAAAGATGCCGATGGCGATGTAGGCAGCGCCGGCGCAGAGCAGGCCGAGGTAGCCGCTGATTGCAGCCCCGATGTCGAAGCCGCTGCCAAAAAGCAGAACCAGCACAGGATAGACAAGGCTGAGCAGCAGCACGGTCTTGAGCAGGCCGAAAGCCGCCAGGAACTTGCCCCAGATGATGTGCCCGCGCCGTATGGGAAGGGTGGAAATCAGTTCCAGGGTGCCGCTGTGACGCTCCCGGGTGATGCTGCCCATGGTGAGGGCGGGGATAAAAAAGAGGAAGAGGGTGTGCATAAAGCCAAAAATCCCCCTCAATTCTGCCAGGCCGACCTTGAAGGCGGTGTTGCCGAAATAGAATCCGGTAAAGATCAGGAAAATGCCCAAAACGATGTAAGTGCTCAGGTTGCGTATGGCAAGCTGATATTCTTTGCGGGCTATGGTGAGGGCGGGGTTCATCTGTCTTCCTCCTCGCTGTCTTCCGGCGTGTCCGCAGCCGTTTCCTCCGGCGCGAGGCCTGCCGCGTCCTCAGCCTGCGTCGGCAATTCCTCTTCCGCCAGTTCCTCCATCGCGTCCCGCGTCTCGGAGGTAAGCTCGTGGAAGATGCTTTCCAGGCTTTGTTTTTCCAGATAGATGCTCAGAATCTGCCAGCCCTGGGAAACCGCGTAGGCAGACAGGTCTTTGCGGATATCGGCATCCGGCGGGCAGAGGAATTCCAGGGTGGTAACGCCTTCCTCCTGCTGCGAGGCGTCCAGTTCCACATCGGCCTGTTGTTCCAGCCAGGGCGAAAAGTCCGGTTCCACGGCCTCCACTTCCAGCACCACGCGGTTGTAGCCTTCGATGTAGGAGCCCAGATTGTCGATGGCGTCGTCCACAATAATCTGTCCGGCGTTGATGATCACCACCCGGTCGCAGAGCGCCTGCACCTCCTGCATGATGTGGCTGGAGAGCAGGACTGTCTTGGCTTTGCCAAGTTCGCGGATCAGCTCGCGAATCTCCAGTATCTGGTTGGGATCGAGTCCGCTGGTGGGTTCGTCCAGGATCAGCACCTCGGGATCATGGAGGATGGCCTGAGCCAGGCCGGTCCTCTGCCGGAAGCCTTTGGAGAGGGTGCCGATCCTTTGCCTCCACACATCCTGCAGGCCGCACTTGTCGCGCACGTAGTCCAGCCGGCTGGACAGTTGTTCCTTGCCCAGCCTGCGCAGGCGTCCCATATAGACGAGGAACTCCTCCACGTCCATATCGGCATAGAGCGGATTCTGTTCGGGCAGATAGCCGATGCGGGCATTGGCGGAGAGGGGGTCGGCAAAGATGCTTTCGCCGTCCAGCTCGATCTCACCCCCGCTCGGTTGCAGATAGCCGGTCATCATGCGCATGGTGGTGGTCTTACCGGCGCCGTTGGGCCCCAAAAAGCCCACGATCTCGCCAGGTTCCACCCGGAAGCTGATCCCGTCAACAGCTTTTAGCTCGCCAAAGCTGCGCGAGAGGTTCTTGATCTCTATCATATTTATACCTTTACATTCCCATAAACATCATGTTTTTCCTGGCCGATCCCGGTTCCGTGAGCGAAATCCTGTCGCCTTCCTTCAGGCCGGAGAGCACCTCCACCTGCTGCAGGTCGTTGGCGCCAAGTTGCAGAGGCGTGGGCAAAGGCTCCTGTTCGGGAGCGTCCTTTTGCGCTTTGGTAGAGGTTTTGGGCAGCAGATATACGATGTCCTGCCCCTTGTCGTCGGTAAACACCGCGCGGATGGGGATCACCAGCACATTCAGGCGCGATTCGCCGATGATCGTGACCGCCGCCGTCATGCCTGGCCTGGCTTTGGCGCCGCTGGCATCGATGCTGATCTCCACCGGAAAGACCTTGGCATTGTTTTCGGTGACCGCCGAGGGGGCGATCTTCACGATGCGGCCACTGTACTCCTCATAGGGCAGGGCATCCAGCTTGATGGTAGCTTCCTGTCCCAGCCTGAATTTGGCGATGTCCACCTCGTTGATCTTGCTGGCGACGGTCATCTGGGCCAGGTCGGCGATCTTCATCAGCACCGTGCCCTCGCCAAAGCTGCCGAGGCTGGACTGCACCATCTCGCCTTCGTTGACCTTGCGCTCGATCACCACGCCGGAAGAGGTGGCAAACACGTGGATCACCTTGCCGGGCACGTCCATATCCTTGATCGTCTCATACTGCGATTGCGCCTGCTGATGGTCGATCTGGGCGGAGCTAAGTTCGTCTTCCGCGGCTTGGAAAGCCTCACGGGAGATGTAGTCCTTGGCAAGCAGTATCCGTTTGTCCTCCAGATCTTTGCGTGCGTTTCTCAGGCGCATTTCGGCGCGGCTGAGCTGGGCTTTGGTGCTGAACAGGGTATTAGCCTGGTTGTAGTCCGGCTCGATATCCGCAATCTTCTGTCCCAAGCTCACATAGTCGTTTTCATCGGCATAGAGTTTCACGATCTTGCCCGAGACCTTGGATTTCAGGGCAACCACTGTTTGGGGCTGCACCTCACCGGTGATCTCGATCTTGGTGACAATGTCTCCCCGGGCCACAGTATAGGACTGCGGGACTGCATCTTGAGCCATCTTTTTGCCGCCCGCCTTGCCGCAGGCACGCAGACCCAGCACCAGCAGGATCAGCACAACCGCGATCCCGATTATAATTCTCCATTTCTTTTTCATAAAGTTTGTTCCCTTTCTTGGCGAAAGTGGTATTTCAGACATTGCATTTCGTGTCTGAATTCATGTCAACAAAAAAGGCTATCTTTAAGCCTGAGAAATAGGTTTGTTAACGGAAGATAACCGATAAAATCAGACCAACGCGTTCCTCATAGCGCCCTCCTTTGCTACGACTGGATTCTGTGCCATCATCCTTAGGTCTTCCTTATAAATTATAAGGTTGACCCCAGGAAGACCCACGCCGGAGAGGGAAATGCAAATGAGGACTATCCTTCCCCCATAATATATAGGTGCTACGATCAGGCCGTGGAAAGGTGCTTTTGAGGTGGAAAGGTGGAAAGGTGGAATGGTGGAAAGGTTCCCCCGAAACAAGTCCCACCAAGCTATATTCTGTGTCATCCCGGCCTGCGAGCCGGGATCCAGTCTTTTAGAATAATCATCCACAAATTACACAAATTAACACAAATTAAAAGAACAAAATAAGGGCAAATCCTGAACCTATCTTACATCAATCTGTGGCAATCCGCGCCTTTTATCCGCGTATATCTGCGTGAACCGTCTAACCCGGGATCCAGTGCCCAGGGGTGGCAAAGTCTGTTTGCCACAGAGACCGGAGGTCTCTTCCAAACAGGCAACTCCATTGCCTCTGCCGAACAGACTTCGGCAGCCCGGATATAAGGTCAAGTATCCAGCCCAAAACAAGCCGGAATGACCACCGCCATCGCTTTGCCTTCGCAAGGCAGGACATGAAGCCAATTACTACGCAGCGCTTCAAAATAATCCTTTACAAAAAGATGGAACTCTTTTTGCATGGGATAAGGTAGGGGAATGCCAGCCTGAGCTTGTGACCTTTGATAAGCTGGGTTCATTTGCGTTCTCCCAAAATGAAGACATCGAGGTAAGCGATGTTCAGCTTGAGCTGTAGCAAAAACTGTGTTGACAGGAAAGTATCGCAGGGAGCGGTTGCGGCTCGCCCCGCAACACCTTCACGCCCGCAAGCGGTGCAAGCTGAAGCACAGACATGCTCAAGCCAGGTTATACAATTATCACCATTTCGAGGGTATAAGGTGTCAACAGTTTTAACACCTGTTCAAAACTCAATCGTAACAATCTTTAATGAACCACTCTAAGGAGAAGAGATGAAAAGACTTGTTATCTTCACCCTGTTCCTGCTCCTGGTGGTTTCCGCTTTCGCCGAATCCTACACCATCGGCGACGGAACCAGCACCCAGAGCTACATTCCATTTTACGGATTCTATAACTACAACTGGAGCAAGGTTATCTACACGCAGGCAGAAATAAACGCTGCCGGACTCACCAGCGCGAGTAACATCATCGGCATAGGCTTCTTCGTCGGCAACTCGCCCAGCCACTACTCCATGCTGGATCAACGCGTGTTCGTGCGGCATACCACTGCCCCGGCCTATGAGACAACGGACGTTGGTTATCCGGACAACACGCAATTTCAGCAGGTATTCCAGGGCAACCTGACCTACAATGGAGGAGGCTGGTTCTACATCGCTTTCAGCGCCCCCTTTGCCTGGAACGGCAGCCAGAACATCGAATTCCTGTTTGAGAACTGGGATAGCACCTGGTCGTCAAATTACCCCAACTTCCAATATACCAGCACCAACCCTGACTATAAGGCTGTTTACAAGCATCAGGACGCCAGCTTTCCCGCCGTTGACGGCACAAGAACCTACAACCGTCCCAACATCCAACTGATCACCCCCACCACCACCCCGCCCGACCCTGCGGTGGCGGTTTCACCCCAGCCCGGAGCGACCCTGGTTAGCCCCTTCGCAACCCTGAACTGGCTGCCCGGCAACATCTGGCCGGACGGCTACCGTCTGTCATTTGGCACCAACAATCCGCCTACCAACCACGTCAACAACCAGGATATGGGCCTGGCGACCACCTATGACCCCAGTCCCGATCTTCAGCTAAATACCACATATTATTGGCAGGTGGTTCCTTACAACGCCCATGGCAGCGCAAGCAACTGCCCGGTGTGGAGCTTCACCACCCACGGCGACCCGGGCGTCACCACCCTGCCCTACAGCCAGAACTGGGATGCTGTGACCGCTCCGGAACTGCCTTTCGACTGGACGAACATAGTCCAATCCACTTCCGCAAGCGCCACGGTGTCAACCTATTCCTCCAACACCTATGCCCACAGCCTGCCCAACTGCGTGAGGCTCTACAATCCCTCGGATAGTGAAGCCACGCTGATCCTGGTTGGGCCGCCCATCATGGCGCCGCTGTCCGTTGACACCATACGCCTGAGATTCTGGGCACGTTCAAGCAGCTCAAACTATCCGCTCTCCATCGGTGTGATGAGCAATCCCCAGGATCCCGCCACCTACACCGAATTGCATAACCTGTCTCTCACCACCACGATCACCGAATATGTGGTCAATCTCTCTTCCTATACGGGAACAGGCACGCATATCTGTTTCAAGCACGGCCTGGGCGGAACCAGCCGCAGCCTCTATGTGGACGATGTGGTGTTTGAGGAAATCGCGCCCAACGACCTGGCCTGCACCGCTCTGACAGGTAACACCACACCATCGGCCGGAACGGAAAGCACCTACTCCGCCACAATCCATAACAACGGCACCGCCACGCAAAGCGTCTATACCGTGAAGCTTTATGACGGCAATAACACTGAACTGGCAAGTGTTTCCGGCACCACTGTCGAACCGGATGCCACGGCACAGATTGCTTTAAACTGGACACCCGCTGCCGAAGGCCCGGCCTCCCTTTATGCCAAAGTATTCCTCGCCGGTGACATCAATCCCACCAACGACCAAAGCCCAAACCTCGATGTCAGCGTCCAGCCCGCCGGCTCGATCGTGGTAACAGTTGGCGAGGGCAACCTGGCGGAAGGCGTGCCGCTGGAGTTCTATTACAAGCACAGCCTGCACCAAGCCATCTACTTCCAGAACGAACTGAACATGTTTGGACACATCACGGCCCTGACCTTCTACAACAACTTCGTGACCGACCTGCCCGGCAAACCTTGCAAGTTCTGGCTGGGTCAAACCAACCTGAACGACCTCAGCGGCGGCTGGATCCTGCCCTCGGATGGACTGACCCTGGTTTACGATGGCACAGTTGACTTTCCCAGCGGACAAAACACGATCACCATCCCGCTGCAAACTCCCTTCACCTACACACATGGGAATCTGGTGCTCTATGCCTGCCGCCCCATGGACTCGAACTATTATAGCAGCAGCGACAACTTCCAGGCCCAGACCGTGGGAAACAACAGGGCCCGCCTCCTGCGCTCGGACTCCACGACTTACGATCCGCTGAATCCCTCCGCGGCTGGAACCCTCTCCGGAACCTTCGCCAAAACGAGTTTCCACATGACGTCGCTCGGCCCTGATCCGATGTTCATCGTCAGCCCCTCCAGCCATGACTTCGGCACAGTGCTGATGAATACCACCCAAAATCAGACCTTCACCATCGCCAACGGCGGCGGAGGCACCCTGACCGTAAACAGCATCAGCATCTCCGGCAACCCCTTCTTCACGCTGCAAGATCTGCCCACTCTGCCGGCCAGCCTGGTCATCGGCCAGAACATCACTTTTGTGGCCCGCTACAATCCCACCGCAGCAGGCACCCACACCGCCACCATCACCATCACGGACAACCGCGGCAACCGCCTCACCCACACCGTGGAACTCACCGGCACCTGCCTCGATCCCTCCATCTACACGCTGCCCTACAGCCAGGACTTCGACTCCGTAACGGCTCCAACCCTGCCCATCGACTGGTCTGCGATCGTGCAGTCAACTTCGACATCCGCGGTTTGCGCGACTTACGCTTCCACCACCTACGCCCACAGCCAGCCCAACTGCGTGAGGCTCTATAATCCCTCGGATAGTGAAGCCACGCTGATCCTGGTGGGGCCGCCAATCATGGCACCGCTGTCCGTTGACACCATACGCCTGAAGTTCTGGGCACGCTCAAGCGGCTCAAACTATCCGCTCTCCATCGGAGTAATGAGCAACCCCCAGGATCCCACCACCTACACCGAAGTGCAGAACCTGTCTCTCACCACCACACTAACCGAATATGTGGTCAATCTCACTTCCTATACCGGAACGGGCACGCACATCTGCTTCAAGCATGGCCTGGGCGGAACCACCCGCAGCCTCTATGTGGACGATGTGGTGTTTGAGCAGATCGCGCCGAACGACCTGGCCTGCGAGCGGCTCAGCGGCAATACAACCCCTACCGCCGGCAACGCCACCACCTACAACGCCACCATCCGCAACTGGGGCACAGCCTCGCAGAGCACCTACACGGTCAAGCTCTATAACGGGGATAACGTGGAACTGGCCACGGCGAACGGAGTGACCGTTGCTCCTGATGCCACAGTGGATGTGCCCTTGACCTGGACACCCACCGCTGAAGGAAGCGTGGTTCTTTACGCCAAGGTGTTTCTGGCTGGAGACATCAATCCCACCAACGACCAGAGCCCGAACCTCAACGTCCTGGTGATGCCATCCGGCATACATGTAGTTATCGTGGGTGAGGGCACCTCTTTGGATGGCCGCCCGGTGGAATTCTATTACAAAAACAGCCTCTTCCAGTGCCTGTATTACCCCGAAGAACTGGGAATGTTTGGAAGCATTACCGCTCTCAGCTTCTACAACAACTTCGTGACCAACCTGCCGGATAAACCCACCAAACTCTGGTTGGGCTCAACCCAGTCTTCCGATCTTTCCGCGGGCTGGATACTGCCCTCGGATGGACTGACCCTGGTTTACGATGGCAACGTCACCTACCCCAGTGGGGAAAACACCATCACCATACCGTTGCAGACTCCCTATAACTATACCGGCGGCAACCTGGTGCTCTATGCCAACCGTCCCTGGGAAGATGCCTATTACAGCTCCAACGACGACTTCCGCGTGCAAACCGTGGGCAGCAACAGGGCCCGCCTCTTGCGCGCGGACTCCACGCAATATGACCCCGCCGCGCCATCAGCCGCAGGAACCCTTTCCGGCACTTTCCCGATGACCGGCTTCCATCTTGGCCCCATCGGAAACACACCGCTGTTTACCGTCAGCGCCACTGCCGTGGATTTTGGCACCATCCTGGTCAACACCGACAATACCCGCCAGATCAGCATCGGCAATGCCGGCGGCGGGTCTTTCACAATCAACTCCATCTCCATCGCAGGCAACCCCTTCTACACCCTCTCCGGCCTGCCTGCCCTGCCCGCAACCGTCAACTTTGGGCAGCCGCTGAACTTCACCCTGAACTACTCACCCACCACCGAAGGAACGCACACCGCCACCATCACCATAGTGGACAACATAAACCGCGAAACACACACCATCACGGTGACCGCCAACTGCATCGACACCCAGATCACCACCCTGCCCTATGTGCAGAACTTCGATGCCGTCGCCACACCGGATCTTCCTCCGGATTGGGGCTCCATCATCCAGTCCACATCGACCAGTGCCTTTGTGGGAACCTATGCCTCCACCACCTATGCCCACAGCCAGCCCAGCTGCGTGCGGCTCTACAATCCTTCCGACGCGAATGCGACCCTGATCCTGCTGGCCCCGCCTTACGCGCCCGCCATTGCCACCAACACCACCCGCGTGAAGTTCTGGGCCCGCTCCAGCAGCTCAAACTATCCGCTCTCGGTGGGCGTGATCGCCGATCCGCTTGATCCCACCACCTACACGGAAGTGCAGTCGATAGCCCTCACCACCACCATCACCGAGTATGTGGTGCCTTTCAACGGCTACACTGGCGCCGGCCATACTATTGCCTTCAAACATGGCCTGGGAGGAACCGGACGCTCGCTGTATCTGGATGACGTGATGCTGGAAGTGATACCGGACAACGACCTGGCCGCCACAGCCATTGCCGGAAACTACACCCCATCACTGGGACAACCCTCCACCTACACCGCGAGCGTGTTCAACTGGGGCACTCAGCCTCAAAGCACCTATGAAGTAAAACTCTTCAAGGTGGCCACTCCCACAGATATCGAACTGGCCACGGCTCCCGGTGTGCAGGTGGCTCCAGGCGCCACAGCCAGCGTGGCTTTGACCTGGACTCCCGATACAGAAGGCGCCGCCACCATCTATGCCAGGGTGGTGCTCACGGGAGACCAGAACAACCTCAATGACCGTTCCCCCGATCTCAACGTCCTGGTGCAGCCTGCAGGCATCTTTGCCTACACCGTGGGCGATGGCTCCCAAACAGCCCGCACCCCCATCGATTTCTACTTTAAGAACTCGGTGCAACAGTATCTGATCTACCCTGCAGAGATCGGCAACTTCATCGGTATCTTCACCGGCATGTACCTCTACAACAACTTCATTCAGGATCTGCTCGATAAACCCATCAACGTTTGGCTGGGAACCACCACGCTGGAAGATATGTCGGGCGGCTGGGTCCCGATCCAAAACCACACCCAGGTCTTCTCCGGAAACCTGAACTTCCCCATTGGAGAAAACGTCATCACCATACCCTTCGCCAACCCCTACCTCTATCTGAACGGCGAAAACCTGATCCTGACCTTCCAGCGTCCGATGGATGAGAGTTACTACAATAGTTCAAACTACTTCAAAGCCCAGACCGTCGGCAGCAACCGTGCCCGCAAGATTCAGTCCGACTCCACCGTTTACGATCCTGCCGACATGACCGCGACCGGAACCCTCACCGGGCAGTTCCCCATGACCACGTTCTTCGGCATCCCCGGCGGAGTGGGACATCTGAACGGAACCGTCACCGGAGCGGGCGGAACGCCTCTGGAAGGCGTGGCAGTAGCATTTGCCACTGGCGGATACCATACCGTCACCAACGCCCAGGGGCAGTATCAGATCAACAACATCCTGCCCAACACCTATACAGTCAACTTCAGCGCCTACGGCCATGTGGACGCCACCCGGACCGTAACCATCGCAGAGGATGAGACCGAGACCCTCAACGTCAGCATGACCCCGATGGCCATGGTGAACGTGACAGGACAGGTGAACGCTTCCGACACCGGAGCGGGCATCTCCGGAGCATCCATCCATCTGCAAGGCTACGCCAATTACGACGCCAACACCACCGCCAGCGGCGGCTTCACCATCCCCGGCGTATATGCCAACCAGACTTACGACTATGTGATCATGGCGCCCGGATACACCTCGCTGCAGGGAACCATCAACGTGGGCGCATCCAACCACAACATGGGCACCATCACCCTCAACGAAATAGCTTACGCACCACACTCGGTTGTTGCGGATGAGAACGACGCCGGAACAGTAGTCGAACTCACCTGGCAGGCGCCTGATCCCAACGCCGTTGAAATTACGGAAAGCTTTGAAGACACCGTCTTCCCGCCCGAGGATTGGACCCAGACCATCACCAATACCGGCGAGGCCAACAGCGCCGGATTGTACCCCACCTGGTGCCGCTTTGGAACGACCACCCTCAATGGCCAGCAGGCCAATCCCACGGACGGCGCTTACCAGTGCGGCCTGGTGTGGAATTATAACCATCAGGACGAATGGCTGATCACACCCGCCTTCAACTGCCCGCCCTCGGCATACCTGAGCTTCGACTCCTTTGTGTTCCTGGGATCCACACACGAAGACCACTACTACGTGAAAATCTCCCAGGACAACGGAGCCACCTGGACCGAGATCTGGGACGCCTCCGCGCAGACCGGCGGCTGGAACTACTATGCCTCCCCCATCACCATCGACCTGGCCGTTTACAGCGGACAGCAGATCAAGCTGGCCTTCAACGCCACCGATGGTCCCGATGACACCGGCCTCTGGTATCATTGGGTAATCGACAACATCTATATCGGCAATGCCTTGACCCCCGCGGCCGCTCCTGCCCAAACCATCCGCTTCAGCGAGGCTGACCTGGTGGTCAAATCCGCTGGCACAAGCGGCTTCAGTGTCCGCCCGCTGGCAAACGGCAATCCATCCCGTGACCAGCGCAACGGCGGCAACCGCGAAGAGCCCAGGCTGCCCTTCCCGGATGAAATCCGCGCGGTGCCCCAAAACGGCCGCCCGCTTGTCGGATACAAGGTGTGGCGCCTTACCCAGGGCAACGAAAACAACGAAGCATCCTGGCTGTGCCTCACTCCCGAAGTGATCACGGAAACCAACCTCAGCGACACCGGCTGGCAATCTGTGCCAAATGGCAACTACCGCTGGGCGGTGAAAGCCATCTACTTAAACGACGTTAGCTCCGTGCCGTCGTTCTCCGGCGTGATCGAGAAGATCCAGTACACCGGCCTGATCGCCGGCGTGGTGCGGGGTGCCAACAGCACACCCATAGCCGGAGCCCAGATCACCGCCAACGGCGTTACCGCGACAACCAACAACGGCGGCGCCTACACCCTGATGCTGCCCGTGGGAACCTATGACGTGACAGCCTCCGCAACCGGATATGTCTCCCAAACCGCCCAGGGAATACAGGTGAACGCCAACCAGACCACCACCCTGAACTTCATAATGGCTCTGCCCAATGATGATGTGGTGGAGGTCGCGGCAACCGCCCTGATCGGCAACTACCCCAACCCCTTCAACCCCGAAACCACCATCAGCTATAGCGTTAAAGAGCTCTCCCCGGTGAAGATCGAAATCTACAACACCAAGGGACAGCTCATCCGCACCCTGGTCAACCAGATCCAGCCCCGCGGATTCTATAGCGAAATCTGGAACGGAACAGATGAGCGCGGCAACCCGGTCGCAAGCGGCGTTTACATGTATCGCATGACCGCTGGCAATTACCGCAGCCACAGAAAGATGATGCTCATCAAATAGACAAGCTCAACCGCCTCCGCCGCGTCCTGCGTGCGGTGGCTCAGATTACAGCCCCCGGGGTCAGTCCCGGGGGTTTTTCTTTGTCCGTGATGAGGCTGTTTTGGACCTGGTGTGGCTGCGTTGTCACGCGGTTCGCGCAGATATACGCGGATAAAAGGCGCGGATTGCCACGGATTGGGGTTATAAAGGGGGCGGTTGCTTTGGGGGTCTGGTGCTTGTTTCTAAAAGACTGGATCACGGGTCAAGCCCGTGATGACGCGGGATGTAGCTTGGTTGGCGTTGTTTCAGGACTGGGTGCAATGATGTGGCTTTAAAAGACTGGATCCCGGGTCAAGCGTAGCTTGCCCGGGATGACGCGGTTTTTAGTCTGCGGTGGTTTGGTTTGGGGTCTGGTGGGACTTGTTGCGGGGGTTACACCATTTCACCTTTCCACCTTTCCACCTCAAAAGAACCTTTCCACAAAATCCCTGCCCCCGTCCCGCCGCCCCCATACCGCCCTCCTTTGCCACCACTGGTTTTTGGGGTATCATCCTTAGGTATGTGGTTGCGAAGTTAAGGATGACCCCAGGTAAACCCCAGGAAATCTACAGGATGCAAAGGGGAGCGGTATCAGGGCGGCGGGACGGGGGCGGGCAAACTTTTCCTTGACAGGCAGGCAATCCCTTTTTTGCTTGCCAATATCACAAATAACAGAGGTTTGCAGAATGGAACTCCTGCTCGAACAACTGCAATTCCCATCGGACGCCAACATCATCTTGGGGCAAAGCCATTTCATCAAGACCCTGGAAGACCTTTACGAGGTGATGGTAAACAGCGTTCCCGGGGCAAAATTCGGCATCGCCTTCAGCGAAGCGTCCGGACCCTGCCTGATCCGCAAGGACGGCACCGACAACGACTTGATCGAATGCGCGGTGGAAAACCTGCTGCGCCTGAAAGCCGGGCACTGCTTCCTGATCGTGATGCGCGGCGCCTTCCCCATCAACGTTCTGAACTCCGTGAAAGATTGCCGCGAGGTGACACACGTGTTTTGCGCCACCGCCAATCCGGTGCAGGTGGTATTGGCCGCCAGCGAACAGGGCAGAGGCATCCTGGGCGTGATCGACGGCTCCTCTCCCAAAGGCATTGAGCTGGATACGGACATCACCCAGCGCAAGAAATTTTTGCGGGATATCGGTTACAAGCGCTGAATGAACTACCGCTGTTTTATCGCGCTGGAGGCGGTTGACCCGCTGCGCGGCCATCTGGAGGAGCATCTGCGGCGTTTTCGCCCCAGGACCGGCGTCAACTGGGTGAAGGATGAAAACCTTCATCTGACCCTGCTCTTTCTGGGCGATGTGGATTCCACCCGTGTGCCCGAACTGGCTGAAATCGTGGATGAATGCGTGTGCCGCAGGCGTCCCCTCTGGCTTTCCCTGCGTGGTTTGGACCTTTTTCCCGCCAGGTCTCCGCGCCTGATCTGGGCAAGCCTGGACGCGCGGGACGACGAACCGCGCCTGCTGCACAAAGACCTGTTGAGCCAGACGCGGCAAGCAGGCTTCGAGCCGGACTCCAAGCCGCTGAAGCTGCATATCACCCTGGGGCGGATCAAAAGGCAGTTGCCGGTCTGGCTGGAAGAAGAAATCCTGCAAAGCGAGGTGGACAGCGCCTGGCAGCCGCAAACCGCGGTGACGCTTTACCGCAGCATCCTGAAGCCGGAAGGCCCCACCTATCACGTTTTGAATCAATATATTATACCATAAGGAAGTCAATATGCTGGAAAAGAACAAACAAGCCGCGCTCAAGACTGCGATCTCGCAATTGGAAAAGAAATATGGCGTGGGCACCCTCATGCGCCTGGGAGACAGTCCCCAGAAGGTGGTGGACGCCATCCCCACCGGCGCTTTCAACCTGGATATCGCCTTGGGCATCGGCGGAATTCCCCGCGGCCGGGTGACTGAGATCTACGGCGCCGAAGCCAGCGGCAAGACCACCCTGGCGCTGCACATCGCCGCCGAGACCCAAAAGCTTGGCGGACTGGTGGCTTTCATCGACGCGGAGCACGCCCTGGACATCGCCTATGCCAAGAAACTGGGCGTGCAGACGGAAGACTTGCTGCTTTCCCAGCCGGATGGCGGGGAGCAGGCTTTGGAGATTTGCGAGACCCTGGTGCGCAGTTCGGCTGTTGACCTGGTGATCGTGGACTCGGTGGCGGCGCTGGTGCCCAAGGCCGAGATCGAAGGCGAGATGGGCGACAGCCACGTGGGATTGCAGGCGCGCCTGATGAGCCAGGCCCTGCGCAAGCTCACCGCCATCGTATCCAAATCCAACACCGCCGTGGTGTTCATCAACCAGACCCGCATGAAGATCGGCGTCACCGCCTATATGAACCCCGAAACCACCACCGGCGGCGTGGCGCTCAAGTTTTACGCCACGGTGCGCATGGAAGTGCGTTATGCCGGCGCCATCCGCTATGGCAGCGCGGATTCCGACATCATCGGCGCCAAGACCCGGGTGAAGATCGTCAAAAACAAGCTCGCCCCGCCTTTCAGGACGGTCTATTTCCCCATTATCTTCGGCGAAGGCATCTCCAACATCGACATCATCATTGAGTTGGGCATCGAGATGGGGCTGATCAAAAAGAGCGGCTCCTGGTTTTCCTATGAGGACGTCAAACTTGGCCAGGGCATGGAAAAGACCAAACAATACCTCAAAGATACACCCGATCTGCTGAAGGAGATCGAAGAAAAGGTGCGCGCCAAGGTGAGCCCCGAAAATTTGAATTCTGTGGACACCGATGCGGCTGAGGATAAACCCGAAGAATAAACTCGCGGTTATAATCGAGATAGACGGCGTGAATCAGGGCACCCTTCCCAGAAGGGTGCTCCCGCCGAGCTTTCCGGAAGGTTTTGAAGGAGAGGCGGATAGCGGAGAGACCGGAGAACTGCTCGACCTGCTGCGCGCCAGGGCTTTCAACCTGCTGCTGGACTGGCTGGCCAAGTCCGAACACAGCACCCTGCAATGCCGCGCCTACCTGAAACGGCACCTCTTCCATCCCAGCCTGGCGGAAGAAGCCATCGAACGCCTGAAGCAACTAAACTATCTGAGCGACGAACGCTTCGCGGAAACCCTCATCCGCTCCTATGCCAACCGCCGCGCCAGCCGCCGCGCGATCATCGCCAAACTGCGTGAGCAACGCATCCCCTCCTCCCTCTGGGAACCTCTTTTGGCGGAGATCTATCCCCGGCAGGAGGCCTCCTCCAACCTGCGGGAGCTGCTGGCCAGATATTGCGCCAGCCACAGCGAACTGCCCCGCAACAAGCTGCGGGAAAAGGCCTTCACCCACTTCTTCCGCAAAGGATTTGAGCTGCAGGACATCCAGAGCGCCTGGGAAGCTTTGGGACGGCCCTCATCCGGCTGAAGCCCCTCCATCCCCCTGCCGCGGAGGCCAAAAAAGAACCGGCGCTGATTGGCCGGTCCTGGAATAATAGCAGTAATAGCGGTTAGTGTCAGGTTAGGGCACTCATCATCCCCAGCATTGTGCCTCCAAAGAGAAGCATCCATGCTATCCAGATAACGAGGAGGACAGCCCAGAAAATCAGCAGGGTGATCGCCCAGTTTTTGCGGTTGGGATTGCCGCTGCCACCCGCCGCCCAAACGATCACCATAATTATGTTGACGGCGGGAATCATCATCACCAGGAAGGTAACCACCCAATTGCCCACAGTCATCACCGGGGCTACCGGTTGCATGCCAAAGTTGGGGTTGTTCTGGTCCATGAAGCGGAGCCTCCTTTTAGTTTTTGCATAATTATATGCCTGCGGAGAATGTGTCAAGCATTAGTTCAGTTTTGTTTGGCGGATGGGCTGGAATCAGACCCCCACGCGCTTGCAGTATTGGTGGATCGGACACTCGGCGCAGCGCGGCTTGCGGGGGGTGCAAAGGTTTTGCCCGAAGGCCACCAGAAAAGAGTTGTAATTCAGCCAGTGCCTGTCGGGCAGGATCTTCCTCAGGGCCATCTCGCTCTCCAGC
This sequence comes from Candidatus Cloacimonadota bacterium, assembly GCA_035450685.1. Lineage (GTDB taxonomy): Bacteria > Cloacimonadota > Cloacimonadia > Cloacimonadales > Cloacimonadaceae > Syntrophosphaera. The sequence goes on from DAOTNF010000007.1 coordinate 66,702, forward strand.
GGGGTCTTGGTGCGGATGTAGCCCCAGCGGTTGCTGATGCGGTGCACGTGCACATCCACGCAGATGGCGGGCAGGCCAAAAGCCACCGCGCGCACCAGGTTGGCGGTCTTGCGTCCCACCCCGGGAAGCTGCAGCAGATCATCTATTTCAGAGGGCACCTCTCCGCCAAAGCGTTCCTTCAGCACGGCGGGAAGCTGCTTGAGATGCTTTGTCTTTTCATTGTGGAAACCCACCTGGCGGATCAGGCCGTTCAGCTTGGCGGCGCTGAGCTTTTCCAGGTCATCCGGAGTCTGCACCACCTGAAACAGCGCTTCCGACGCTTTGGCTGTGGTCTGGTCTTTGGTGCGGGCACTGAGGATGGTGGCAACCAGCACCTTGAAGGGGTCTTTGGTCTGAATCTGGATCAGGTCAACGATGGGGGTCTGCACGCTGTGGAAGTGCTTTTCCAGCTCTACCATCACCGCGTCGATGTCGAATTTTGCCATGTTTTTTCCTTGCAAATCACTCTGTTCTCAAAATAATGATTGCAGGTTTTGGCAGCCCCGCTATCTTGTCAACCAGAAGGAGTTTGCCATGTGCGGAAGATTTGCCCAGGTGATCAAGCACGACCAGTTGCAAAAGCTGGCCAAAGAGCTGCGCCTCAATCAGGAGAGCCAGCAGTTGGAATTCAACTACAACCTCGCGCCCACCCAGCCCGCGATGGCGGTGGTGAGCCAGGCTGCGGGGCGTTATCTGGGGGTTTTCCGCTGGGGCCTGATCCCCTCCTGGAGCAGGGAGATACCTCCCTTCCCGCTGTTCAACGTGAGGGCGGAGACCATCACCGCCAAGCCCAGCTTCCGGGGAGGCCTACAACGCCGCCGCTGCCTCGTGCCCGCCACGGGGTTCTATGAATGGAGGCAAAGCGACAAGCAGCCCTTCTTCATCCACGCCGCCCAGGGGGATTTGCTCTGGATGGCTGCCATCTACGACGCCTGGAGCTCTCCGGACGGCAGTTACGTTCCCTCGCTGGGCATCATCACCACCGAAGCCAACTCCCCCATGCGGGCCCTGCACCACAGGATGCCGGTGCTGCTCTGGGGGGATGACCGCCTCGCCTGGCTGGAACATAGCCAGCAGGACGCGCTGGACTTCGTTCCCCTGCTCAAACCCGCGCCGGATGACTCCATCGCGCTGTATCCCGTGAGCAAATACGTAAACAAGGTGGGCAACAACGGCGAGGAGTGCCTGAAACCGCTGTAGGCTTCCTGCAAAGGCTGCTACGGTATCAGATCAGAAATAGCGCAGCAGGATGTAGAAGGTGCAGATCACCAGCGAAAGCAGGGTGAAAACCGCGCTGATCTTGGTGAAATCACGGAAGCGGATGTGATAGCCGTTGTGTTTGGCTATGCCGACGGCGACGATGTTGGCGGAAGCGCCGATGAGGGTGCCGTTGCCGCCCAGGCAGGTGCCCAGCGCCAGTGACCACCAGAGCGGATTGATGTCCGTGATCTGCCTGGCGACTTCGCCGATATGCTCGATCACGGGAATCATCGCCGCCACAAAGGGCACGTTGTCGATGAAGGCGGAAAAGACTCCGGACAGCCAGAGGATGGCCAGCGAGGTCTCTTTTGCCCTGCCCTGCGTCAGCTCCACCACGCCATTGGCCAGCATGTTGATAAAGCCTGTCTTGACCAGGCTTTCCACGATGATGAACAGCCCGATGAAAAAGAAGATCGTGACCCAGTCCACATCGTTCGTGAGCACGTGTTCCACCTTTTTACGGCTGCTGATGGCAAGAAGCAGCAGGCCTGCCGACATGGAGATCGTGGCTGTATGGATGCCCAGCACGCTTTGCAGTGCCAGCCCCACCAGCATCAGAAACAGCACTACGAGGGCGATCGCCAGCTTTTTCCTGCTCTTGATCAGGTTGTCTTCCTTATAGCTAAGCAAGCGGGCGCGGTTTTCGGTGCTCACCTTCATCCCTTTGCGATACATGAGCCAGATCAATCCGCAACTGAAGATTGTGGTGATGGTCGCCGGAGGCGTCAGATTGAGCATGAAATCTATGAAAGTGAGATTGGTGGCGCTGCCGATGATGATATTGGGCGGATCACCGATCATCGTTGCCGCGCCTCCGATATTGGAAGCCACCACCATTGTGATAATGAAGGGCACCGGCGAGATTTTCAGCTCCCCCGTGATCAGCAGCAGGATCGGCACCAGGATCATAACCGTGGTCACGCTGCCCAGAAACGCCGATACAACGGCAGTGATCACAAACATATAGATCATGATCAGCAGCGGTTTTCCCCTGGCCAGCTTGGCGGTCTTGATCGCCATATACATAAACAGGCCGGTATCCTTGAGCACGGAGATGACCAGCATCATCCCGATCAAAAAGAAGATCACGTTCCAGTCAACCGCGCTGAAGGCCTCGGGTTGCTGCAGGATTCCGGTCAGGATCAGCGCGAACCCTCCGATCATGGCGGCCAGCATCTTGTTGATCCATTCAGTTATGATCAACACATAGGTAATGATAAATATCGCCAGGGCTAAAATCATCAGATACATTATATTACACCGTTATAACCTTGCGCAGGATGTCTGTTGCCGTTACCACGCCCACCAGTTTGCCCTCGTCAACGATACTGACGAAACTCTTGCGGTGCCTGATCATCAGTGCCACCGTTTCCACGATGGATGCCTTGGGATGCAGCACCGGCTCCTCTCTCACCATGATCTCGCCCACCGTGGCGACGTCCATGGTCTCAAACAGCTTTTCCAGAGGTTCAAAAGAGAGCAGAAAGTTCAGATTGTCAATCATCATCAGATAGTCCGGCACCCCGACCTTGAGCAGGTTGAGCACGTTCACCTCGCCCAGATAGTGTCCCTCCTCATCCGTGACCGGCACCATCGAAATCTCCTTGTCGCTCATGATCAGGCTCAGTTTGCTCAACAGCGTATCCGGGCTCACCGAGATGGGATTGGTGGTCATGATATCGCCGATGCAGACTTCCTTTTTCACCTCGATCCCGTGCTGCTTGACAACCTGCACCACCCCGTGCCCGTCGTTCTGCTGCCTCAGCTCTTCCATCAGTTCGGAATCGCGGGACATCTTCAAGAGCGCCGAAACTATGTTCAGATAGGTATTGGAGCTGCTTTTGTCCGTGATGATCATCACCACCCAGGAAACCTTTATATCCTCCGATGGCACCGGATTCTGCAAAAAGCTCATCGCGATCAGGGTGTCGTCCAGTCCTTCCAAACGCACGTGCGGGATGCCAATTCCGCTGGGATAGGCTGTGTGCGATTGTGCTTCCCTCTGGCGCACCAGGCGCATCAGTTGCGAGCAGCTCACTGGCAGCTTGTGATAGCGGCATATCAGCTCCACCAGCCCCTGATAGATCGTGTCGAGATCCAATACCCGCTGTTCGTGCAGGATCATCCGGGAATCAAGAAAGCCGGCCAATTGCATAAAGCACCTCTTCTTTTCTACTAATTGTCAAATCCCTTTCCCCTCGCGGAGATGACGCATGCCGTTCAGAACTCTCTGATAAAGCAGGAGATGTGAAACGCATTCAGGATTTATCGGACTTTATGCGGCTCTGATTTATTCCGTCAAGCTAAATGTGTGAACTGTCTCTATCGCCATAGCCTGAGCGGCAGCCTGTCCAGCCTGCCTGCAAGGCACAGAACGCATTCATAGCACCTATATATATGGAAGGAGGTGTTTTAATGTTTAGATTTTTTCAGGTGCAGAAGGTATCGCCCTCATTTGATACCAGAGGATATGGCCCCATCATCCTTAGGTCAACCTTATAAATTATAAGGATGACCTAAGGAAGACCCCTGCCGAAGAGAGGGTTGCAAATGAGAGTGGAAAATAATCCAAATGCAGGTTTCATAGCCCAATCTCCCTCTACAAAGCATTTTCCGTATTCAAGATAGCAAATATAATCATAACATTATATATGTTCCGCCCGTAAATAAGACTTGACATCAATTTGAAGATATATTTTATTGCGACTCGATCTTCGGTGACCCCGCAGTGAGATCTGTCAGGCCATCGGGTTCATTGTTTGTAGCATGGCTAACCAGTTATTCGGAAACTGTATATTGGGATTGTTGGCGCTACTCCTGTATTCCAGCCGGTTAGTCCTCCCGCGCAGACGAGAAGTATATGAAAAATATATAGATTGTCTATAGGCGGGCACCCTCCAGCAGGCTGCCCATGAGCGGTCCGGGATATAAACCGGGCTATCGGAAAAACAAGAGGAGTAAAAGAATGCGACGAACTCTTTTTTTGGTTTTATTCCTAACGGCATTGTTGGGAATAGTAGGTTTGAGGGCTGCAACAATCAATGTTCCCACGGATCAGCCAACGATCCAGGCGGCAATTGGGGCAGCAAACAGTGGCGATGTAATCCAGGTTGCCAATGGCAGCTATTCCGCCACGGCCACATTGGTTATCGATAAAAGCCTCTCGATCATCGGCGAATCAGAAAGCGGAGTGGTCATCGATGTTACGGCCGCCACCAGTTATGGTATCCATATTAAAGCCAGCGGCGTGACATTGCGAAACTTCACGGTGCTGCCAAACCCGAATTCGAATGACCACTATTGCATCAAAGCCAACCCAGCCACATTGCCGGTAATTTACGAAAACCTGACGCTGGACCACATCACCATAAACGGATCAAGGAGGTCTGCGTTTGACGTTCACGGATATAACAATGTTGTTTTGAGCAACCTGACCGCGACCGGCACCACAAGGGGTGTAGGCATTGCAATATCAGGTTGCCACAACGTTGATATGTCCAATATCACGACCTCCGGAAACGCATGGGGCGGGGTTGCTGTATATGTGTCCAAGCCACAATACCTCAACAGAGGATCCGATAATGTGAACTTTGACTTTGCCAACAGCACCCTGGCGGATGGAATCTACGCTGAAGACGAAGAAGGTCTTGTTAACACCAACATCCATATCCTGAATTATACATATGGTATTAACAACAACTACGCCACCAACCCCACAAAAAACATTGAATTTTATATCGAGGGTGCTTTGGCAGACGCGCTTTACTTGGGAGCTGGATTCAACAACAAGTACAACAATATGGAATCCTATGTTTGGGCCAATGCCAATCCCATAGAGAATTACCACGTAGGTCCCGGCATGGCTATCCAGGCCGCGATCAATGCTGCCACCCCCGGCGATGTGATTCAGGTTGCCAATGGCAACTACCCCGAGCAACTGAACATCAACAAAGCTCTCACGATCAATGGCGAAGATGGAGCTACCCTCGATGGGTCCACGCTTGGCTCAGATAAAGTAGGTGTAAGAATCAAATCTGGGAATGTCACTTTCAACAACATTGATGTTATCAACTTTAGTGGTAATGGTATAATCGTTGGTTACGAAGCATCCACTCCTGGGAACCTTCAGAATGTGCACATCACAAATTGTCTGGTTTCTGGCGTTAACCCCGGATCCAGCCATGGTTTCGGTATTTATGTGGGATATGAATCCGAAGGTTTTGGTAATGGAAAGCTGACTGGTCACTTGGATTATTCTGGTCTGTTGATAGAGAATAACGAGATCAGCTATACTGCCAATGCCGCTCTGGTTTTGCAATCGGTCACTGCAGTCACCGGGACATTGCAGGTACAAGGTAATCACCTGCATCATGCCAATAGTAGCGGAGTATGGGTCGATTGCGCAAGGAACATAGAGTTCGAGGGTAACACCATAGATCAAAACAACTATGGCTTCTTCTTATCTGCCTATGCTGAACCATGGTATCAACAAGATGGCTCCTACAGCCCGATGAACATAAGTATAATTGATAATGAGATTACCAACAATAACACTATGGGTATTGGGCTATATAATGGTTGGACTTCAACAATACAGATCGAAGATAATCTGATTGATGGAAATCCTGCAAGTAGCGGAGTAAAAAATTTCTTGTCAGGTTCCCTCGATGCCTCTCCCAACTGGTGGGGCGACACTGATCCCAGTGATGATACATCTAGCAATGTTCTCTACGATCCTTGGTGGGCAAATGCTGAAATGACAGTACTCGGATCAAACAATTATATAGCTGGTAACAGTTATACATTCACTGTCCACTCGCCCAATTCCGAGGATGGAGCAACAGCATATATCTGGGGTTTTTACACCAAAAATAGTGGTGGTTGGGCGAATACAACGTATGGAACTGGGGTCTTTAGTAATGGATACGCCACAGTTACCTACACTGTGCCTCAGGATTATAAGAAGGATTTTTACTGGGAAGTAATAGCCTATCAATCCCCCAACAGCCAGGTAAGGTGCAAACGGTGGAATACAGCCGGGCCCTGGAGCCAGTTCGATACCTATGTGCTCGACGGACAAACAATTGAAATGGAAACATACAGGTTTGAAGAATTTGAAGTGGACCGGGAAACAGCAAGTTTCAAGATGGTAGGAATTGGCGGTGTAATGCCGACTGACGTGGATGCCGCCACTGTCGAGGTAATCGTTCCCTGGTCAGGTGACATTAACGATTACAACAATTCTGTTTATAACAATGACACCGTGTTCTGTAAAAAGGGTTTGCTGCCAAGCTACGCCGCCAACCTTGGATATGATGTGCAAGTTGTCGCATCCAATCCAAGTGCCCCGATGTTCCAGGAAATCAGGATCACAAAGCCCAGCGTTGGCTATGATGTAACCTTGTTTGGATTTAGGATTCCGACAGGTGATGATCCGCTTGGCTACATGTGGTGGACAACCTTCTACATCGAACCGGTGCAGAATATGGTTATGAATTATGACCCTGCCACCGGTATTTGCACCGGCAGCTTCTCCGCACCTCTGGAGTACTATCAGCAGTACTTCATACAGCCTGTAGCGGAAATCTACGTAGACACAAACTTAAAATACTACTACACTCCCGGTTCCATGGATCTTATCCTGAGCGGCGGGATGTTAACACCTATCAGGAATATAACCACTGGTGCCTATTATGAAACCATCCAGGCAGCCATCGACGCGGCTGGAGCCGGACATGTTATCGAGGTGCAGCCCGGCACCTATATCGAACAACTGCATGTCACTACCGAAAACCTCACCATCCGCGGGGCTGGCACTGATCCGGTGGTGATCCAGTCGCCGGATGTCCTGCCTCTGTCGTTCACAACCTCAGCAGCTAACAAGCCGGTCGTGTTCGTGGATGGCGTGCAAGAATTCACGCTTAAAAACGTAACCGTGGACGGCAACAACAAAGGAAACAATAACTACCGCTTCTGTGGAGTCTCGTTCTGGAACGCTGGCGGTACCCTCGAAGACGTGGATGTAATCAACATCATGAACGATACACTCAGTGGCGCTCAGCATGGCGTTGGCGTATATGCCTACAACAATACACCGCTTGTGGACTATACGATCAACATGAACAGGGTGCTGGTCGATAATTTCCAGAAAACCGGGGTTGCTTTGAACGGTAATGGAGAAAGCCAAAATCTGACAGTTAATCTGGACTATGTCACAGCAATCGGCGAGGGACAAACTGGGACAATAGCCCAAAATGGCATCCAGGTCTGGGATTGCACAGGCACGATGGACAACTGCAACGTTAGCGGCATTTACTATACTGAAAGTGGTTGGACCGCCAGTGGAATAATAGTCTCAAATTGTGTAGATATGGTGCTGACTGGCAACACTGTAACGGATAGCCAGACAGCAATATACTCTCAGTACAATACCGGGGTAGATTATTTCTACAACCAGATCAGCGATGGCTGCTATTATGGATTATATGACTTTAATTCGTCCGACCTGGTTGCCGACCACAACACCATCACAGGATTACGCGTTGGAATGTGGTTAAGTCCCGGAGCGACGGTTACCAATAACACTATAAGCGACTGTAAGTACGCAGTTATTCTCGATCCCGGCACCGGCTACACAGTCACAGGCAATCAATTTGCAAACAACTACATTCACATCGAAGTTGATGGAGCTGAACCTGACGTAAACACCCTTGTGCCTCCTGTAAACACATATCTCCCCACATACATGATAGTTGACCAGATTATCTACGGCAACGCGGCGTTACTGTACGTTGACGTGCCAGATGAAGTGATCCCCAACAGCTTCCAACAGACCTATTCAGTGAAAGCGTCGTATATAGAAGGCCTGCGCGGATTTGAAATTACACTGAAAATTCCCAGGGCCGATTTCGTACAACCTGTTCATACTGGATCAAACATCGATTTCGCCCTTGGTTCTGCTTACTCTGGATATAGTAGTGCTATGTTGATGCCAATCATATACGACGACTCAGATCAAGATTACTACCTCTATACCATTACCGGCAGCTATCTTGGCGGTGCAGACGGTATTACCGGCGCGGACAAGGAACTGCTCACGGTGAAACTCACCAGCAACGCGGATCCCTACACCAATGTCCCAATCCCCGGTTGCAACATAATCATCGACTACGATAGCGTGATACTTAGAGATCAAATGAATGCCACCATCGTCTGTGCCGGTACCGTTGACGGATGGGTGCTGATCGACAGTGGAGACCCCCTGGTCGTGATCGACAACATCGCCTCCTACCCCGAGCCCTATGTGGTGCAGGTGAATAGCGATGGCATCATCGAACCCGTGTTCAACCTCACCTATACCGACGATTGGGATCTTGCTACAGCCCTCTACCTGATACAGGCTGAGGATGCCATAGCTCCGAACGATCCGGGCGATTTCAGCACGGTCGTTGGCGCAGTGGACGGCGTCCTGACCGATATCGACAACTGGACCCTGCCCATCGGCTCACTGGCTGAAGGCACCTATACCGCCTATCTGCTGGTGGTGGATGAGGCTGGCAACTTCTACATCCTGGATTGGGATTTCATTATCGACCTCACCGGTCCCGCCGCGGTGGTCTGGGAACCTCAGATGACTGCTGAACTGCATCCCTGCCGTACCACGCCAAACGCTAACAACTCCATCGACCTGATGTGGACCAACACCGGCGACGTGGTGAAGAACCATATCTGGATCCTGAGCTATGGCGACGCCATGGGCGGAGATGCTGCCAACCACTATCCGGAATATGAAAACCACCAGGAACCCGCTTCCATCACCGCTCCCGATCCCTATGGCGCGAGCCCGCAGAACGGCTGGGTGAAATACACGGTCGATCCTGTTCCCGCCACCTTCCCCTATGCCCTCACCGGTATGGAGCGTGGTTATTACTACGTGACCATATTCGCGCAGGATGCCGCCGGCAACATTAGCGAAGCCCCCGAAGCCCCCTTCTACCGCGAGTCCATTTCCTACTGGCCTGGCGACGTGGTGGTCGAAGGCCAGGTTCTGGATAACGATATTGCCATGCTAACCGGCGCCTGGGGACGCGGCGTGACTTCCAATCTGCCCTGGGATGATGCTTACAACGTCATCGATGTGGGACCCTCCACGGACTATATGCGCCGTTCCCGCCCCACTCCCGATAACAAGATCGACATTGAAGACCTGATGATGTTCGCCATGAACTACTACAACACGAGCTATACCAATTACATCAGGAACTTCCCCGAAACCAATCCCATCGAGATCAGCCTGAACAGCCACAGCGCCGCCGACCAACTGGTCGTGGAACTGGTTCTGGATGGCAACGCCGGCTTTGTGAAAGGCCTGAACATCCCCGTGAGCTATGGCAACGGCCTGCATCTGCTTGACGTGGCAAGCGGCGAAGTGTGGCCTGAAGGCAGCCTGTTGCTGCACACCAATGCCGATGGCAGGGTCACTGTATCCATAGCAGCCATGGGAGCTGACGCGGTCGTGGAAGGCAATGGCGTGATCGCCACCCTCACCTTCGCCGTGACTGGCGCCAACACCGACCTGGCTTTGGAGCACATGACAGCCCGCACCTGTGACAACCAGGAAATCGAGATCGAAAACAATCCCACCGGCGACTTGAACAACGGAGAAGTGGTGAATGTGATCCCCGCCCACAGCTATCTGGGCAGCAACTATCCTAACCCCTTCAACCCCAGCACCACCATCCAGTTTGGGATCAAGGAAGCTGGATTTGTAAAGATCAAAGTATTCAACGCCCGTGGACAGCTTATCCGCACCCTGGTGAACGACAGCAAGGCTGCCGGAACCTACCAGGCAACCTGGAACGGTTTGGACGAAAACAACCGCCCCGTGGCCTCGGGAGTTTATATCTTCCGCATGGAAACCAAGGGTAAAGTGCAGACCACCAAAGGTATCCTAATCAAATAAATGTATCAAGAGGAGTTCGCCCCCCCCACGGGGCGGACTCCCCCTTTTAGGAAGAAGAAATGAATTCCAGATTCTGCCTGTGTTTACTGCTGCTAATGGCCTCCCTGGGCTTGAGTGCGATCTCGGTAAGCATCACACCCAATCCCAAGGTGACCCAGGCGCAGCAGGACTTCACCGTGCATGTGACTCTGGACACCCCCACCGTGATCCGCGGTTGCACCGTGTGGTTCGAATACGATCCGGACAAGATTGAGTATCAGGGCGCCGAGATTGGAGAATTGCTCAGCGGATTTGACCTATACTGGTTTCTGAGTGCCCGGGAAAGCCCCACCAGGATACGGGTTCCCTGCATCATTATGGGGGCAGAGCTGTATGTGACCGGGCCCGGTGACATGCTCAACCTCAATTTTACCGCCCTCGCCGGAGATTTCAGCACCATTGACATCGTGAATATTCAACTTTACGACGTGATCGGCTATGAAATCCCGGGTGTGGAAGCCTTTGACGGAGATGTGATCATCGGCGACGGCGCCGCCTACGGGAAGATCAAGTGCTGGCTGCAGGGGGCATACTCCGGGGGAGCCATGCTGACAACCCAGAATGCGGAGATTCCCCTCAATTCACCCTATCCCACCGCCCCCGCCTGCGTGGATTCCATTCCCGGGGATGTGGTGGACTGGATGCTGCTGGAACTGCGCTCCGTCCACAACGGCCAGCCCGTGGGCAGCTACTCGCTGTTTTTGGACAGCGGCGGCTACCTGCGCACGCCTGGAAAGCCTTATCTGATCTTGATGAACAGCTCTCCTGGCCCTTACTATCTGGTGCTGAGGCACCGTAACCACATGGCCATCATGAGCGCCACAGCCCAGACACTGAACAGCAGCGGAAGCCCCACCCTATTTGACCTGACCGATATCGCAAACATCTATGGCAATGGCGGGATGGTAGAGGTGGAGGAAGGCATCCATGCGATGGCCGCGGGAGACGCCGATGCCGACGGCAAGATCGGCGCTGTAGACCGAAATTCCCACTGGAGGGAACAAACCGGCTTGAACGGCTATCTTTCCGCGGACTTCAACCTGGACGCCTATGTTTCCCCTGTTGACCTCAATGAGTTTTGGCGTCTCAATACCGGTTTATTGAGCACTGTCCCGCCCGCAGAGGTTCAGCCCTGATGAATACTAACGGTTTCGGCAGGTTGCTCCTGGCGGGCACAATCCTTGCCCTGTTATGCCTTGTGCCTCTGACAGCCCAGGCTGCCCCGCCGCGGCGTTCCAATTTCCAGAGCACTATCGAGTTCACCCTGTCTCCCGAGGTGGTAAGGGTAAATGGCGAAAGTTTTCTTTCCCTGGATATCCTGGCCTGCTGTCCCGATCCAAATCAGAGGATCGGCTCCGGGATGGTGCAGTTGAACTACAACCCCGCCCTCTTCGGGCAGAATGTAAAGAGCAGCGGCAACGCGGCAGTCACACACGGAAGCCTGATCAACGCGGATCCCTTTCCCTATTACAATCTCATCATGAACGACAATTCCCCCAGCAGGCTGGCCATCACCTTCGAGTATCTGATGCCTGCCGGACTGGGCGGATTGCTCACCTCCACACCCCAACAACTGCTGAATGTGAGTCTCAGGCTGCTGGACACCGGCTTCCCCTGCGGCTTCAGCTTCCAGCAAAACCTGATGGTCAACCAGCAGTATCTGGATGACAACCACACCCGCTTCGCTCAAGTGCTGGCAACGGATACAGACAACACCCTCGTCCCCTCGCAACCTGCTGGACTATTTCTGAGCCTGCAGGGCAACAACCTGCAACTGAACTGGCAAGAGGCCAGCGGTTGCACCTACTCTGTTTATTCCGCGCAAGACCCCAACGCGGAAGACTGGCAGATGGTGGCATCCGGACTCACAGACCCTTTCTGGAGCATCCCCATCCAAACCAACCGCATGTTTTTCCGGGTCACCGCCTCTGGCTATCCCGATACCAAATGAAGGAGGAAATAAGTGCTGCGACGCATGACAGTTAAAGCGATTTTGTTAGTATTATTCGGAATCCTAATTGTGCACACCGTTTCCGCTGAGATCAGAGTTTATATCGATGAACCCAGCTATAACCTGTCCTACTTTGAGCCCGTCACTCTGGCGGTGAAGGTGGAAGGGCTGACCGCGCAAGAAGCCCTGCGCGGCTTCAAAGTCCATCTGGATTTTGACGAAACCTTTCTGGAAATAGCGGATACCTCCGCCTTTCAGGAAGGGCCTTTCCTCAGTTCCTTCGGCCCTACCCAATGGTATGCGCTCGAGGCGGACCAAGGCTACATCATAACCTGCTCCATCCTGGGCTACACTCCCGGCGCGACCGGCTCCGGCACCCTGTTCACAGTGGACCTGAAAGCAAAAAACCAATCCACCGGAACAGCCGGAACCGATGTGACGCTTTCGGATATCATTCTGCGCGATCCGCTCAACCAGAATCTGCTCTTCAGCTCCACCGACTGCAACATCGTGATCAACCCCGGCGTGATGATCTATGTGGAGCCCGCCCAGGAACACATATATTACTACGATCAGGTGACCCTGGCCGTCAAAATCGAGGGCTCTCAGGATGTCTCCCTGCGCGGGTACCAAATCCATCTGGATTTTGACGACACCTATCTGGAAACAGCGGGAATCTCCGCCTTTCAGGAAGGGCCTTTCCTCAGTTCAGTCGGTTCCACCCAATGGTATGTGCTCGAAGCGGATGAAGGTTACATCATCAGTTGCGCCATCCTGGGCTACACACCCGGAGCATTCGGCTCTGGAACGCTATTTTACGTGACGCTGCGAGCCAAAGACCAATCCACCGGCCCGCAGGGCACCGACGTCACCCTCTCCGACATCGTCCTGCGCGAGCCGCTCAACTACAAGATCAATTACATCTCGCAGGACGGCAACATCGTGATCGAACCCCCGCCCTATATCTACACCGGCCTCAAGGTGTTTCTGCAAGGCCCTTACGTGACCGGCGGCAGCATGACCCACATCCTGAGCGACAACGGTTACCTGCCACTCACCTCGCCCTATGACGCCAACCTCACCCTGGACGCCTTCCCCGATGTGAGCCCCCGCCATATCGTGGACTGGATCACAGTGCAACTGCGGCCCAGCCTCACCGGCGCCGAAGAGCAACTGCAAAACTGCTTCCTGCTGGACGACGGCACCGTGGTTGGCCTGACCGGAAATCCCGCCCTGGCTTTCGACTACAGCGGCAGCTTGGAATACTACCTCATTGTGCGCCATCGCAATCACCTGGAAGTGATGTCGGCCAATCCAGCTACCTTTTCTTGCAATCTTCTGACAGTCTCAGTAGCGGACCTGACCGTTTTGGATTCAGTCTATGGTGGGAACCTCTTTGGTGTTAATCAAATCGAACCAGGAGTCTTGGCTCTTTACTCAGGGGATGCCAATCAGGACGGAGTTATTGCGGCTTCAGACTCTAATTATCACTGGCGGGTTCAAGCCGGATTATTGTATGGGTATTACGTTTCAGATTTCAATTTGGATGATAGCGTCATTCCATCGGATCTAAACTACTACTGGCGTCCAAACTCAGGCAAACTTTCTCAAATTCCATGACTTTATTATATAAGGAGCAAAAATGAAAAAGCTATCAGTTCTATTGATCATGTTGATCCCGATTATACTGGCAGCGCAGGGCATTGAAGGTGATGCGGGAATCCTATATACCTTTGCAAATGGCCAGATCACCGAATCAGGTGGAATAAACTACTTTGAGTTCGATATCATGGCTCAGGCCACACCTGTCGAACAGGGCAACCTTACAAGGCTGGGCGATGGAGTGATGTGGCTATACTACAATACTAATGCCTTTGGCACTAACATTTATACAAATGATAATGTAACTGTCACACGGGGAACCCTGCTCTATGCTCCTCCACCATTTACCATGTATGGTGTGTACCTCAATGATACAGGGGATACGCATCAAACCCCCACACTACCTCTTTTTGCTCTTACCTTTGAGTATTTAGGTGACGTGGGATACGGAACACCGCTTCCTGCCACCCCTACACAGCTACTACATGTCAAGATTAAAATTCAAGATACTTCTGAACAGCCCTGGGTCTGCATTTGGGATGTTAAAATGCCTGGCGAATCGTTCTATGACGACCACTGGACTTGGTATTCACCTGTTGAGATTGGCGCGTGCCTCTATTACCAAACTCCCACGCCGGTGGAGCTCTCCTCCTTCACAGCCTCGCTGTCCGCGGAATCCTATGTCAAGCTCACCTGGGTCACCCAGTCCGAGACCAACATGACCGGCTATTACATTCTGCGCGGCACTTCTGATGATCTGAACAGCGCCCAGATGGTGAGCCCGCTGATCCCCGCCACCAATACCTCCAGCGTGCAGACCTATGAATTCACCGACTCCGAGGTCTATGAAGACGGCGTCTATTATTATTGGCTGGAAGCCCGCGAAACTGGTACCAGTAACTTCCACGGCCCTGTATCGATCGCGTTTTCGTCCACCTCCACGACGCCGGCGACCATTCCTCTGCAGACGGCCCTTAACAAGATCTATCCCAACCCCTTCAACCCCTTTGCCTGCATCCCCTTCAGCATAGGCAAAGACGCCGGCCCCACCCCGGTGAGCATCCAGATCTACAACGCCCGCGGGCAGATCGTGTATAGCGATGACCTGGGCATCAAAAACCCCGGCAACTACAAAGACTACGTGTGGGACGGCAAGGATATGCAAGGACGCGACTGCGGCACTGGCATGTATATGGTGCGCATGATCGCAGGCAAGACCAGCTTCACCCAGAAAGTGGTGATGATCAAATAGATTACTCCATCCATCCTGATCAATAGCAAATTGCCCGGCCTGAAAACCGGGCATTTGCATTGAATCCAACCAACTCTTCTCTATCCAAACCCCTTCCCAGGACTGACTCACACCCTACTCGATCGCCTGGCTTGCAAGCCGCCATCTTATGCCGCCATCGCGAGAGGCCTCTCCCACCGTCTGGATTGCAAATCCAGGCCCCGGTATTCGTTTTGGACGGTGTCCCAGGCAAGCTGCTGTAGGAGGTAAGCCGTGGCCGCGTCTATCTGTGGAGGGAAATACCTGTTACCCACCGGGTTGACGTTCCAGATGCGGGCCAGCATCAGGCAGGCCACCAGATAGGTGCCATAGATACTGGGGTGGTAGTTGTCCGCTTCGTAGAGGTTTGGCATGCCGGGAATGGAATCGGCGTTGTGCCACGCCACACCTGCCGGCACTACGGGGGCATCCAGCCAGGCTCCGATGTAACGGTAGGCATCTCTGATCGGCACATACATTTCCGGGTTGTTGCGCCAGGCCCAGGTCATGTAGAAACCGGTAAGGGCGCCCGCCTGGTGAATCAGGGTGTTCAGCGAATCGGCATAGCTGTAAAAGAGTTCCGGATTCAGCATGGGGCGGCTGCTCTGCTCCTGGAGGATCACCAGGTCCCAATCTCCCGTGGCGATGGCGGTGAGGGTGTTTGGATCGTGAAAGTGGTTTTCCAGGGTATAGCCGCCGCTGGTTCTGGCGTCCACCACCACGTTCCATTCGGGATGCGCCATATCGATCAGGGCCTGCAGATGCGTGTCCACCCCGCCGTTGAAGTAGGTGTGGCTGTTTCCCACCAGCAGGACGCGGCGGCTGTCTTCATAGGGAAGCCCCCATCCCACAACAACTTCCAGGCCTCCGGGAACGAACTGCAGGGTGATGTGCACCGTGGTTGTCTGAGAGGGTGAGACCAGCCCGCTGCCCTGGCCGGTGGCGATCAGGGTGGGGCCGTCAAAGACCTGCACATCGATTGCGTAAACGCCCGGCTCCAAGTCCTGCAAAGTCCCCTCGGCCATATTGCCGGTGATCGCGAGGTCCATACTCTGGCTGTAAGAGCCTTTGACGACAGTGACTGCCACCCTCGAGACGTTGAAATTGAGCTGTGCCGCCGGACTGAGGTCCATGCGGATCGGCAGCTCACCCGTCTGCTCGGGAAGCGTGGAAACAGTGTTGCAGCCTGCCAAAAACAGGGCTGCCAGTAAGCTGAAAATGACTAATCTTGGCATTTTGGCTCCTTGAATGAACGGATTGACTATCTCTCGCGTTTTCAAGGCAATCTGTCAAGAAAAATCCGACTTCCCGCCCTGCAAGTTACTTGACAGAAATGGACATTTATTTATAAATGCGACCGTGCTTACAGGATTTTTCCCCAGCGAAACCTGACACAATCAGTTACAGAATGGAGCTAAAACATGCCAGACATAGAACTTTCAATAGTCACCCAGGCAGACCCGGAAGCGATCCTGGCCCTGTATCGCCACGCGGGATGGTGGCAGACCGATGACAATCCGGAGTATCTGAGGACGGTGGAAAAGATAATCGCGAACTCCCACTGCTTCGCGGTCGCCACCCACGGCTCCAGGATCATCGGCATGGGCAGGGCAATCAGCGACAGGGTGAGCGATGCCTACATACAGGACGTGACGGTGCACAGCGACTACCGCGGCCGTGGCATCGGCAAGGCCATCGTGCGCAAACTGCTCGAACGCCTGCGCGGGAACGGAATGCAGTGGATAGGCCTGATCAGCGAACCGGGCTACGACAGGTTTTACGAAGGGCTGGGCTTTGCCCGGATGGAGGGATACACGCCGTTCCTGTTGAAACAGGACTAAGAGCGCGACACCGTATGCTAAAGCTTGAGCCTCTAACCACAGCCCAGATTCCCCTCCTGCGCGAGTTCCTCACCCGCTACCCGCGCCAGTCCTGCGACTACAACATCTGCAACCTCCTGAGCTGGGGCAGAATCTACAAGAACCAGTTCGCGCTCTGGGAAGGCCATCTGGTGCTGGTCAATCCCCAATACTCCTATCTGCTCTACCCCTTGGGACCGGGATTGGGCGCGGACAAGACGAGGGAACTTTTTGACCTCTACCGCGAGGACGCCCCGGAGGCGAAACTGCTGATCATCCCGGAGGACTGGCAGGAAAGCTGCCCGGGCCTGGACAGGCACTTTGAGATCAGTGACGATAGAGACTGGTATGACTACGTCTATTCAACGGAAAAAATGGTCAATCTGAGAGGCAAAAAGCTGACCAAGAAGAAAAACCTGATCTCCCAGTTCCGGCGTGCCTATCCGAACTATCATGTGCTGCCGATAAGCAAGGAAAAACACGAGGTGATCGAACGCTTCACCGAGAAGTGGCGCCGCGAGAGGCACGTTGAAGGCAGCTATCTGGACACCGAAATGAAGGCCATCCAAAACACCCTCGAGATGTGGCACGAACTGCCCGTGGAGGGGATAATCGTCTGCCTGGAGCAAAGGATCGCCGCCTATTCCATCTTCAGCCCGCAGACGCAGGACATGGTGACGGTGCACTTCGAGAAGTTTGACCCCGACAAAAAGGGCAGCGCGCAGCTAATCAACTGGGAAACCGCCCGCTATCTGCAATCCCGCTATAAATGGATAAACCGCGAGCAGGACATCGGCCTGGAGGGTTTGAGGCAAGCCAAAACCAGCTATACGCCGGACTTTATGGTCAAGTTCCTCGTGGGAACAGCAAAGTAAGCAGCCACCCGACTACCACCCATCCCGTCCGGGAAAACAGGAAGGCGGCCATCCGCCTGGAGCGCGGAACGTTCAGCATCCATCCCTCCGGAAAGCCCTGGGAAGCAGGCTCAGCAAGAACATAACAAACTCCAGCACCACAACGCTCGCCCCCGTGGGCAGGTTCAGCCACCAGGAAAGGGCGAAGCCGCCAAAGGATGCCAGCAGCGAAAAGACAACGCAGAAAACCAAAGCCCTGTCCAGGCGGTCAACCAGATTGAACGCCGCCGCCGCGGGCAGGATCAGTTGGGCGCTAACCAGGATGATGCCCGCCGCCCGCACGTTGATCACGATGTTCACCGCCAGCAGGATCATGAACAGGCGGTTGACCAGGCCGGCATGCAGACGGTAAAAGCTTGCCAGTTCTGGATTGTAGGCATAGTAAAAGAGTTCTTTGTAAAGCCCCAGGATAAAGGCCAGGTTCAGCACGGCCGCCGCTCCCAGCAGCCACAGATCGGTGGAATTGGCAAGCAGCACGTTGCCAAACAGATAGCTGGCAAGGTCGAAGGTATAGCCCTTGTTGAGCGAGATCAGGATGATGCCGATGGCCATGGACACGCTCAGGAAAATGGTGATGCCGTTGGCCTCCTCCAGCCTCTGGCGGCGCGAGAGCCAACTGATTGCCAGGCTCACCCCCACCACAACCAGCATGGCGGTGAACTGCATATTCCATCCTGCCAGGATCGCCAGCGCGATGCCCGCAAAGGCGATGTGGGAAAGCGCTTCGCCCATGTAGGAAATCCGCCGCAGGGTCACAAAGGGCGAAAAAAGAGCCAGCGAGAGCGAGGAGAGCGAAGCAGCCGCCAGAGCACGGATCAGAAAGGAATATTCCAGCATCAGTAGTCCTTGTCGATCAGTTTCACCGCTTCGCCGAAGGTTTTGCGGATGACCTCGGCGTTTACCAGCTCTGTTTTGCTGTGGCAGTGCAGTTTGCGGTTGAGGCAGATCAGCGAGCTGCAGTGTTCGGAAAGCGTGTGCAGATCGTGGGAGATGGTGATGATGGTCTTGCCTGCCTTGTTCAGATCGTTCAGCAAAGCGAAAAAGCTCTGCACCCCCGGACGGTCAACTGAGGCTTCAGGCTCGTCCAGGATTAGATAGTTGCTGCGCGAGACCAGCGCCCGCGCCAGCAGCACCCTCTGCAACTGCCCTCCGGAAAGGCTTCCCAGGCGTTTGGACGCCAGTTCCGCCGTGCTGGTGGTTTCCAGGGCAGCCAGGGCGCGTTCCCGATGGGATTTTGTGAATCTGCCTCCCAGGGGCAGTTCCGCCGCCAAGCCCATCAGCACGATGTCCAGCGCGGAAGCCGGAAAACCGCGGTCAAACTCTTCCTTTTGAGGCAGATAGCCCATCGGATTGTGCCGCAGCCAGTCCAGGTGCGCCTCACCATCGATGTGGATGCTCCCGCTCTGCACGGGCAGCAAACCCAGGATCAGCCTGATCAGGGTGGATTTTCCCGCCCCGTTGGGGCCGATAATGGCCACAAACTCCCCCCGCGTGATCTGTAAGTCTATGTCTTCCAGAATCAGGCTGTTGCCGAAGCGATGGCTGAGCCCCCGCACCTCGATCATCATATCCCCCTCATTTCAATCCTTACCTTTGGCTTAGGACAACCTTAGGTCAACCTTATAATTTATAAGGAATACCTAAGGATGTCTCCACCCGGGGTTAAGGACTCAAAGGAGGGCCGAATGGGAAGGCAGGCGGCAAGAGGCGGAAACATCATTCCCAACCCAGCTTTAACCCCTCCCAGTTGTTGAGGATAACGTCCATGATGCTCTTGGGCTTGAAGCTGTGCCCCAGCGGATCCAACTGCACGATGGAGAGGTCGAACTCACTGGCCAGGGCGCGCGCCGCTTTGTCGCTCATCTGGACTTCGGTGTAAACGGCCTTGAGACGGTGGCTTTTGACCAGCGAGCCGATGCGTGCCAGCTCCCGGGGAGTGGGTTCTTTGCCAGGGGAGCTTTGCACGGTGCCCAAATCCTCAATATCGTAATCCTTGAGCAGATAATGGAAACTGTCGTGCCAGGTGACAACCGGGGTGTGGGTGAAGGTGCTCCGTTCGCTCTGCATGCGCAGATGCAGTGCGGCGAGGTCGGAGACCAGGCGTCCCGTGTTTTCACTGATTGTGGCTTTCAGGTGGGGAAAACGCGTCTGCAACTGATCGGAGAGGATCAGGGTGATGTAGGTCAGCAGCCGGGGCGAGAGCCAGATATGCGGATTGGTCTCATCTTCGGGAATGACGTGTTGCCGCCGGAACTGATCCCCGATCTTTACATGCCTGTCGCCCAAAGCTTCAAAAGCCTGCCCCAGATTGGTTTCCAGGCCAAAGCCGTTGGATATGGCGAGGGCCGCCCCGTTCAAGGCACGCAGTCCGGCGGGCTTGGGGCTGAAGGTATGGGGCGAGCTGTTAGGCGGAATGAGGGTGACCACGTTCAGGCTGTCGCCGGTCAGTTGCCTCACCAGTAATTCATAGGGATAGATCGAGACCACCACGGTCTCCCGCTGGTCCCGGGGCGAGCCGGAACAGGCCAGGAGAGCCAGCAGCGCCAGCGATCCCAGAAGCAGGGACAGGATTCTGCGCATGGGCTTACTCCAGCTCACGCAGCAGTTGGGTCAGCAAACGCACTCCCACCCCGGTGGCTCCGTAGGTGTTGATGCCGCTTTCCCTGTCCTTGAGCGCGGTTCCGGCGATATCGATGTGCAGCCAGGGTTTTTTATCCACAAACTCGCGGATGAACAGTCCGGCAGTGATCGCTCCAGCCAGAGGCCCGCCGCTGTTTTTGAGGTCGGCGATGTCGCTCTTGATCAGATCCAGGTATTCTTCATGGGAGGGCAGTTGCCAGATCAGTTCTCCGGTGAAATCAGACGCGTGTTTCGCCTTGTTCAGCAAGGTGTCGCTGTTGCTCATCACCATCGAAATCTGGTTGCCCAAAGCACCCACGGCGGCGCCGGTGAGGGTGGCGATGTCGATGACCTTGGAAACGCGTTCCTTGCTGATTGCGTAATGGATGGCGTCCACCAGGGTCAGGCGGCCTTCGGCGTCGGTGTTGTTGACCTCGATGGTCTTGCCAGCCATGCTGCGGATCACGTCACCGGTGTGGTAGGCATGGCCGGAGACCATGTTTTCACAGGCGGCAATCACGCCAACGACGTTTACTTTCAGCTTGAGGGTGGAAATGGCCACAAAGGTGCCCAGCACGGCTGCGGCTCCCGCCATGTCGCTTTTCATGTTCACCATCCCCTGGGGGGTTTTGAGGCAGTATCCGCCGCTGTCGTAGGTAAGCCCCTTGCCGATCAGGCCGATGCTTTTGCTGCGGGCATCCGGATTGCCGTGGTAGGACATCAGGATCAGGCGCGGTTCGGCGGCGGAGCCCCTGGCGACGGCAAGGAAGGCGTCCATCTTGATGCGCCTCAGCTTGTCCGGGCCAAAGACATCGATGGAAAAACCGTGTTTCAGAGCCAGTTTGCGGGCTGTCTCCGCCAGTGTTTCGGGATTGACCACGTTGGCAGGTTCGTTGACCAGATCGCGTGCCAGATTGGTGGCGTCGGCAAAGATGCGGCCTTCCAGGATGCCGCGGTTGATGTGGCGGGTGGTCTTGAGTTCCATCGCCAGATGCACCGCTTCCAGGGTGCAGGCTTTGGCGTCCGCCTGGTATTTGTTGAATTTATACTCGGCCAGCAGGGCGGATTCCGCCAGGATGTGGCCAAACTGCACGTCTCCCAGGGGGTTGGCAAAGGCGGGAAAGAGATACACTTCCCTGCCGTTCAGCTTCATCACCGCGCGCAGGGAGTTGGCAAAGAGGGTTCTCAGTTTCGCGCCGTTCAACTCCCTGGCGTTGCCCACTCCGCAGAGCACCACGTTGCTGCAGTGATTGGCGAGCACGATGGGAAAGCTGCGGATTTTGTTGAACTCAAATTTGAATTCGTTTTGTTTCAGATAGAGCTGGATCGCCTGCCTGACAGCCTCGGGCAGGTATTCGACACTGTCCAGATCGCCTTTTTCGTCTATCATCACGATCACGCTTTCCATGTTTTCGGTAAGCTTGCGTAACAAGTCGATTTTCATCGTTTCTCCTCGTTTATATCTTAAATAATTTAGAAATCTTCGCTCAAGCTCAGGTAATAGGTGGGCTTTGAGGTTTTGGAAAGATCGGTCTGCCAGGCGATGTCGAAGCGCAAAACCACATAGCCCAGGTTGAGGCGCGGCCCGAAGCCATAGCCCAGTTTGAGGTCATCCAGCCTGCCGTCCTCCGTGGTGGCGTTGAAGTCTGAGAAATTGTCGAACACCGTGCCCAGGTCGGCAAACAGGCTGCCGCGGATGTTGGGAATGTTGAGCGGGATCGGGAAGGCCATGTTGATGTATTCGAAAAAGGGAAAGCGGATTTCGGCGCTCAGCACCGCCTTTTTGTAGCCGCTGAGGTTGTCCCGGTAAGCCCTCACCCCATAGTAGCCGCTGAGGTTGAAGCGCTGGGGGTCTTTTCCCGTGCTGACTCCGCCAATGGCGCGCAAAGCGATGGCGTAGCGCCGGCTAAAGAGGGTGTAGCTGCGCAGATCGATGTAGTTGGTGAAGTATTCCACCTTTCCGTCTGCGAGGGTGGCGCTCACGTTATACATGCCCCGCCAGCCCACAAGCGGCCCGGTGGAGCCATAGAGGGCGTTGTCGTGCACCAGTGAAAGCCCCGGGGTGTAAACAATATCCTGGCTGAGGCTCACCTCGTCGCACAGTTCGGAGCCTTCCACATAGGGCGCCCAGGACAGGTATTGCCCGCGCTGGTAGAACATGTGGTCAAACTCCAGCCGGGTGAAGCGCGAGAAGGG
Source organism: Candidatus Cloacimonadota bacterium (assembly GCA_035450685.1). Classification (GTDB taxonomy): domain Bacteria; phylum Cloacimonadota; class Cloacimonadia; order Cloacimonadales; family Cloacimonadaceae; genus Syntrophosphaera. Next base: position 89,413 of record DAOTNF010000007.1, read on the forward strand.
ATAGCGCAGCAGCATGTAGAGGCCGCTCTTGCGTTCCCTGTAGCGCAACAGCATATTGGGCTGGTAATTCTCGTCCAGATAGTAGGCGTCGTCCACCAGGTTGTAGATTCCGATCCCGTAGTCCATCCTGTGCTTCAAATACAGATAGGTGAGCAACAGGTTCGATTCCTCCAGCTTGCCCGCCACGCCGATGTTTGCGCCGATGCCGTGGTTGCCCATGATGTCGCTGAGGCCAAGCTCCACATAACCGATGGTTCCCACGGCGGAGGAATAGGCCAGTCCTCCCCAGATGCTGTCCAAAGAGAAGCGGGGCCTGTATCCGCCCATTGTGGGAGGATTGTCTTTGCTGGTGGGACGGTCGTCATAGCTGAAATCCCGGGTGAGAAACAGGGAATCCTCGCGGGTGAGTTCAAAGGGACGGTATTCCCCGCTGAGGGGGAAGCGTTCGTCATACTGGCGGGCGGGGTTGATCCTGCGCACCGGCGCGGGTTTGCGCTTGCCAAAGTAGTCCAGTTGCCCCAAATCCACCCCTGCCATGAGGTCTGGAGAGGGGATGGAAAGCTGTTGCGCGGTGCTATCGCTCCAGGCCAGGTTTTTCAGGGGATCGTGGGCAAAGTAGATGTTCCACGCCTTGTTGAAATAGTTGGAAACCAGCAGGTAGCGGTTGTCGTGGGAGATATCCGCGGCAAAGACCCCCGCCAGCACATCGGTCACCTTCGCCTGAGCAGAGCTTTGCAGATCCAGGGCATAGAGGTTGCTGACCTTGTCCTCATAGGTGAGGTAGAGCAGCTTGCCGCCAGTGCCGTCAAACATGGGCCAGCTACAGTCCCTGATCCCGAAAGTCAGTTGCCGTGGCTCCCCGCCGTCCAGATCCAGGCTGTAGATATTGGCGACCACATTGGCAAAGAAGCCCTTGCGGCGGGATTCGGGGTTGAGGCTGCGCTCCGAGGAAAAGACGATCGTCTGCCCATCGGGGGAAAACCTGGGCTGGGCGTCGTTGAAATAGTCGTCCGTCAACTGCCTGGTCTGCCCGGTGTCCAGGTCATGGAGATAGATGTCGCAGCGCATTTCCCGCTGTCCGGCAAAGACCAGTCTCTTTCCATCGGGAGCCACGTCCAGTTCATAGATCGCGTCAAATTCCGGCAGTTTGACCGTCTGCACGATCTTTCCCCTGTCCACGTCCAGGATGTGGATTTGGTCGCCCCAGGAGGTCTTGGCGGAAAAAGCCACCCGTTTGCCATCGGGAAACCAGCTCAAGTTGGAGCGGAAGTAATAGAATTCCTCGGCTTTGCCGGTGGCCTCCCCGGTGAATATCTTCTTTGCCCTGTCCATTTCGTGGATGCCAGCCATCCACACGCTGTATCTTGCCCCGGCTGTGGAAAAATAGACGTAGCGGTCTCCTTTGGGCGAAAAGCGGGGCATGAAGTTGAAATAGGAGCCATCCTTGTCGGAGCGGGTGCGTTGCTCCATTGCTTCCTGGGGCACGCCATGGTCGTTGACGCGGGGATAGAAGTCCCTCTTTAGCTGAAAGCGCCAGCGGGATTCCAGGCTCTCGAAATCGATGCCAAAGACCTTTTTGGTTGCCGCGTCCAGATTGTTTGAGGAGTGGATGCTGAAATAGAATTCCGACACCTTTTCCCGGCCATAGGTCTTGGCGATGTAGGCCAGGAAGCTCTCCCCCAGCCGATAGGCAAAATAGCCGTCCGAATTGCCCAGCGGCAGCAGGTAGTCGTTGACCACCATATCCAGGATGAACATGTTGTTATAGTCGTTTTCGCCGCCAATGGAGAGGAACTCCGGCAATCCTTCCGAAAACCAGAAGGGAAAGGAAACCGGCCGGAGGGACAGGTAGGAGTTGATCATGCCTTTGTCCAGGGCGTTGGCGTAGGCATGGGTTAGCTCGTGGGCGATCAGGTCTTCCAGGTTGCGGTAGCTGCCATCGAAGGGGATCACCACCCGGTTGCGCAGGCTCTCGGTGAATCCTCCCACGCCTTCCGTGAGGAGGGGGTAGATGATATTGGTGCTCTGAAACTGGCTCTTGCTGCGGTAAAAGATGATCGGGATGCGGGACGAGATGGGATATTTGAGGTCTGCCCGCAGGTTGTAGTAGGTCTCTTCCGCGAGCAGCGCCGCCAGGCGGCCGAAGTCGTTCTCGCCCCGGGGAAAGTAAACATCAAAGTGCATGGTCTGGAGGGTTGACCACGCCTCGGGTGTGGTGTTGACCTTGTTCTGGCCAAAGTTGTAAGCATGGCACAAAGCGGAAATCAGCAGGAAAAGCAGGGCGAATCTTAGTTTCATCGGCATCCTTAAAAGAGACTGAATTTCACATATTTCTTGGGATGGGCGCGGATATCCAGCGCCAGCGAGTCGAGATTGGCCACCGAGCGCAACAGCTTGTGATACAGGGCTTCATCGTTCAGCAGCAATCCCGCGCTGCCCTGTCCGCTATTCAGCGCCTTGACGGTTTGGGAAAGGTTGGCGGAAAGCGCTTTGAGGCTGTCCAGGGTGCCGCTCACGTTTTCCAGGGCCTGGGGAGAGCGTTGCAGCACCGTGTTGATCTGCTCCTCGTTGGCTTGGGCGACGCGGGTTATCCGCTCCGAGAGGGAATCTATCTTTTGCAGGGTGGCCGCCAGCCGGGCTTTGGCATCCTGGGAAAGCTCCTCCACTGACCTGGCCGCGCTGCCGGCATCGTCCAGCAGGCCGGAGGACTTCGCAATCAATCCATTCTCCCGCCTCAGCTCCGCGAGCACCGCGTTGAACTCTCCCAGAGTGGCGTTCGCCTTGCCCAGCAGGGCCATCACTCCGCTGGGGTCTTCACCCCGTTGGGCCTTGCTCAGATCGAGCAGCCCCGGCCCCTCTCCCTGGGCGATGTTGAGCACCGTTCCTCCCATCAGGCTGCTGTCCGAGATGTAAAAGACCGCGCCCTCTTTGAGGCCGAGCCCCCGGTTGACGCGCGCCGTCACCAGGATGTCGTCCCCGCGGGCCGCGATGCTCTTGATGCGCCCCACTTCCATGCCCCGGAACATGGCCTTGTCGCCCACTTCCAGCCCCATGACGTCGGTGAAGCCCACCTGCAGGTCTTGCTGCGAACGGATCGAGATGCGCTTGCTCAGCCACAGATAGCCAAACACCGCTATGATCAGCATGACAACCGTGAACAGTCCAACCTTGAGCTGGGTCTGATAGAGCTTGGGATAAAACTTTGCCATCGCGCGTCCTCAGGTCTTTAGCTGTTTCTTCTCCGCGGCGGGAAAGAGGATGTTGTTCAGGATCAGCCTGTAGCCGGGAGAATTCTTATGGAGTTCCAGGATGGTTTCCGGGTCACCAACCTTGTGCTGGTAATCCTCGGGATCGTGGCCTCCGTAAAAGGTGAAAGTGCCCTTGCCGATGTTGCCGTGGATATACTTGACCTCGTTCTGCCCCGGCACTTCTGCCAGGATGATCACGCTCTTTTTCACCTTGTCCTTAAAGAACGAGGTCGTCTGCCCCAAAAAGCCGTTGATCACGTTCGTATGGCACTGGGTGAGCATGGTGGGCACGGGGTCGTATTTGGCGGAAAAGTCGAAGAGCTGAAAGTAGTCCGCCTCCGCTCCCCTCAGGCGGGAGTAGTCGCTGGCGTCGATATCGGAAAATTCGTATTCGTAGGGATTGGTCTTGAGGGTGAAGTTCTCGAACGCAAAACAGCGCTCATAGTTGAGCTTGCTTTTATATTGGGGATCGATGCCGTCACCGTCGATGAGGGCGTCCACGATATCCACCCCCCGCGCCGCCAGGGCGATGTCGAAGGTATCCGTGCCGGCGCACATGGCAAAGAGGAAGCCGCCGGCAATCACAAACTCCTCTATCTTCTGTGCCACGGCATGCTTGAGCTGCCAAACCTTGGCATAGCCGTGTTTGGCGGCCATTGCCTCGTTGGTGCGCACATCGTTCTGATACCAGGGCATGTGCCTGTAGGAGCCGTAAAACTTGCCATACTGCCCGGTGAAATCCTCATGATGCAGATGCAGCCAGTCATAATCGGCCAGTTTGCCTTCCAGCACCTCGTCATCCCAGAGGCGGTCGTAATCCACCTGGGCATATTCCAGGGCGAGGGTCACGGCGTCATCCCACGGCAGGGAGTTGGGCGGGATATAGATGCCGATTTTGGGCTCTTTCTCCAGCACCACGGCTTCCATATTGGCGTCCTGAATCTCCAGCATGATGGCGGCCACCTGGGAGGACGACACCTGCTCGAAGCGCACCCCCCGGATGTTGCACAGCGCGGAAATCTCCGGCGCGTCCGGGATCAGGAAGCTGCCGCCCCGGTAGTTGAGCAGCCACTTTATCACATGCTGCTCTTTGAGCGCTTCAAAAGCGACTCCATAGGCCTTGAGGTGGTTGCTCTGGGTCAGATCCATGGGGATCAGAATCTCAGCCCGCAACCCGGCGCCAAGCAGCAAGGCCAGCAACAGCGTCAGGAGCGTGATTCGGGGCAGTCGGTGCTTATGTATCGTGGTCGGTATTCCTTTGAGTTTTTTCATTCCGTCAAATTTATCTTTTGAGTAACCAAAAGCCTGAAAACTATGTGTATATGTCAAGGATTTTCTTTCCCGCCCGATGGGATTTCTGCCCGTGAACCCATCCCCAAAACCGCAAGTTTCTCTCGTTTGGGCAAATGGGAATCCCGCTTGCCGAGGCAGGTCTTTTTGCCTGCACCCGCGCTTGTCCGGCTGCCGCCCGGGATTTTGTCCTTGACATAAAAATGCTCCATTTTAAGTCTGGCAGCGTCATCGAGCGACCAAATCTAAACCTTTGGCAGGATTGCTCGCCGTCAGGGTATATCCGGAAACAGATATGCCTTCCAGTGTGAAAAGGTGACACGCAAGCAAACCTTCATTTTCCCTGCGACTGGCGCAGTGTGTCTCCCTTTCCAAGCTGAAAATACTAAAAATAGATAAAGGAGTTGAAGATGTTTTTCACTGTTGCTACACCTGAAAATGAACCGATCAAATCTTACGCCCCCGGAACCAAAGAAAGAGACGCCTTGAAGGCAAAGCTGGATGAACTCGGCAGCCAGTTCATCGAGATACCCGCGATTATCGGCGGCAAGGAAGTGTTCAGCGGCAACACCGCCGACTGCATCGAACCCCACAACCACATGCACGTCATCGGCAAATACTACAAATGCGGAGAAAAGGAGATCGACCTCGCCATCCAGGCGGCCGTGAAGGCAAGCAGGGATTGGGAGCAGATGTCTTTCTACCATCGCTCGGCCATCTTCCTGAGAGCCGCCGAACTGCTTTCCACCAAATACCGCTATCTGTTGAACGCCGCCACCATGCTGGGGCAAAGCAAAAACGCCTTCCAGGCTGAAATCGACTCCGCCTGCGAACTGATTGACTTCTGGCGTTTCAACCCCTATTACGCGCAAAAGATTTACGAACAGCAGCCCCTCATCTCCCCCAAGGGAGAATGGAACTTCTCGGAATACCGCGCTTTGGAAGGCTTTGTCTTCGCCATCACGCCCTTCAATTTCACCTCCATCGCCGGCAACCTTCCCACAGCCCCGGCGCTGATGGGCAACACGGTGGTCTGGAAACCTTCCGGAACCGCGGTTTACAGCGGCTACTTCATCATGAAGATATTGATGGAGGCAGGCCTGCCCGCTGGCGTCATCAACTTTGTCCCCGGCTCGGGAGCGCAGATGGGAGACCTGATCACCGATTCCCCCTACCTCGCCGGCATCCATTTCACGGGAAGCACCCAGGTGTTCAACCATATCTGGAAGCGCACCGCCAACAACATCCACCTCTACAAATCCTATCCCAGAATCGTGGGCGAGACCGGAGGCAAGGACTTCATCTTCGCGCACGCTTCCGCGGACATCAAGACCCTGGCGGTGGCATCCCTGCGCGGAGCCTTCGAGTTCCAGGGGCAGAAGTGCAGCGCCGCGTCCCGCCTCTACATCCCCGACAGCCTCTACGGCAAATGGTTCGAGGAAATCAGCGCCATGCTCGCGACGGTCAAAATGGGCGAAGTCCAGGATTTCTCGAATTTCGTCAACGCCGTGATCGACAAAAGCAGCTTCACAAAGATAAAGGAATACATCGACAAAGCCCGCAACGCGTCTGACGCCGAGATCGTTTGGGGCGGAAAGTGCGATGACAGCAAGGGCTACTTCATCGAACCTACCATCATCAAGACCACCAATCCCAAGTTTGTCACCATGCAGGAAGAGATCTTCGGGCCGGTGCTGACTGTCTATGCCTACCCCGAAAAAGAGTTCACCGAGACCCTCGACCTCTGCGACAAAACCTCTCCCTATGGCCTCACCGGCTCCATTTTCGCGCAGGACAGAACTGCGATCTCCGTCGCCTCCGAACTGCTGAAGCATAGCGCGGGCAACTTCTACATCAACGACAAACCCACCGGCGCCGTGGTCGGCCAGCAACCTTTCGGCGGAGCAAGGTCTTCCGGCACCAACGACAAGGCGGGATCGGCCATCAACCTCTACCGCTGGGTTTCGGCAAGGTCGATCAAAGAAACCTTCGTTCCTGCCGATGACTACCGCTATCCCTTTATGGGCTAAACATAAACCACATAACCGGAGACGGGATGATCAATTCGTCCCGTCTCTTCGTTTTAATACCAATTCGCTTTCATCAAGCTATCTATGCTATTTGTAATCTGACATTCTCTTTGTAAAGTTCGTGGAAAGGTGGAAAGGTGAAATGGTTCCCCCGAAACAAGAACCACCAGGCTATATACTGTGTCATCCCGGGCAAGCGTGCTTGACCCGGGATCCAGTGCATTGGGGTGGCAAAGTCCGTTTGCCACAGAGACCGGAGGTCTCTTCTAAACAGGCAACTCCGTTGCCTCTGCCGAACGGACTTCGGCAGCCCTTGAATTATCCGCGTATATCTGCGTGAACCGCTTGACCCGGGATCCAGTCTTTTGTGAATCGTTTGAGGTCCGAGCCGGCTTTGTAATTGGTGGTAGTTGTGAAGCTTACATTGCCGGCTTGAACTCCAAACTCAGCCAGCACGGAGTTCAAAGAGCCTTTCACGGTTGCAAATATCCACCGGATGCCTGGGCTCTTTGGACTTCGTGCGGAAGAATGCTGCGTCCGACGAACTGTAACAACAATCTAACTAACATCTGTAGAGTTAATTAGGAGAAAAGTATGGAGGCCAATAAGTAACCCTTGACATTTAATATCCACAACTGAAACAGTGTTGGCCCTCGTTTGAGGGAGAGGGCTAAGTCTATATTTTCCGTAGGTCAACCTTATAATTTATAAGGATGACCTAAGGATGGTGGCAGCAAATGCAGGAGCAGCAAGGGAGGGCGCTATGAAGGATTATGCGGATTATTGCCGTTGTTTTTGGTGAATGTTATACTATATTGCTTGCGTTTTACTTTCATCATAGTGAAAAGGTGGAAAGGTTCCCCCGAAACAAACCAAACAAGACTATATACCGCGCCATCCCGGGCAAGCGCATGCTTGACCCGGGATCCAGTCTTTTTAGGCCACATCACATTACACAGCCCTGAAACAAAGCCAACCAAACTACATACCGTGTCATCACGGCCTGCGAGCCGTGATCCAGTGCCCAGGGGTGGCAAAGTCCGTTTGCCACAGAGACCGGAGGTCTCTTCCAAACAGGCAACTCCGTTGCCTCTGCCGAACAGACTTCGGCAGCCCTTATATTATCCGCGTGAACCGCAGGCAAGCCACCCGGCATCAAAACCACATCATTCCAGGCAGATACACCTGATCCAGTCTGTTTAATTCTTACCAATAATATAAATAATTCGTAAGGAAACTATTTTTCTTGACACGTTTCTTAATAGTGCAATAATGTGTCCCGACAAGAAAATGGCCTTATGGAGGAAAAAATGAAGGCTTTACAAATCTTGGTTTTATGTTGTTTGCTGCTCTGCGGAGCGGGGATTTTAAGTGCGCAGACGCCACAATGGCTGTGGGCGGTTCAGGCGGGAGGGCCAACAGGAGGATGGGGTAATTATGATGCTGGCACTTCCATAGCCACCGACAACCAGGGCAACCAGTATGTCACCGGGTATTTTATGGGTATCTCCACTTTCGGCAGCCATACCCTGACCGCAGGCGGATACGTTGATTTCTTCGTAGCCAAGCTGGATCCCAATGGCAACTGGCTCTGGGTGGTCCAAGCCGGAGGGACAAATGGGAATGAAAGTTGTTGGGGACGTGGCATTGCCGTGGATGGCGCGGGTAACGCGTATGTGACCGGGCAGTTTCTTTCTACAGTTAATTTCGGCAGCCATACCCTGACAAGCGCACATAAAGATATCTTTGTCGCCAAGCTGGACACCAATGGCAACTGGCTGTGGGCCGTCAGGGGTGGAGGAAGCAGTCCTGACGATGGGTATGGCATCGCCGTGGATGGCGCAGGCAATGCTTATGTAACCGGGGTTTTTTTTGGCACAGCCAATTTCGGCAGCCATATCGTGTCTTCACCCTCGGCCTATGCTATCTACGTTGCCAAGCTGAATGCTTCCGGCAACTGGCTTTGGGCTGCCAAAGCGGGAGGGTCAAGTCGTAGTGATGATTCGTCTGGGCTTGGCATCGCCGTGGATGGCGCAGGTAACTCTTATGTAACTGGGCATTTTAAAGGTACAGTTACTTTCGGCAGCCAGCCCCTGACCTCAAACGGATATGCAGATATCTTCGTCGCCAAGCTGGACCCCAACGGCAACTGGCTCTGGGCGGCCCAGGCGGGAGGAACGAACGATGACCATGGATACGGCATCGCCGTTGATGGAGCGGGTAACGCCCATGTAACCGGGTATTTTAACGGCACAGCCACCTTCGGCAGCCAGACCCTGACAACAATTGGAGGAAACGATATCTTCGTCGCCAAGCTTGACCCCTCCGGCAACTGGCTCAGGATTGTCCAGGCGGGAGGAACAGGTGGTGAGACAGGACGCAGCATCGTTATGGATAGCGCGGGCAACGCCTGGGTGACAGGAGGTTTTAGTGGCACAGCCACTTTCGGCAGCCATACCCTGACCTCAGGCGGATTTGGATATGGCACATATGAAAATATCTTTGTCGCCAAGCTGGACCCTTCCGGCAACTGGCTGTGGGCGATAAATGGAATAAGTTCCAATGGAGGCTATGGCATCGCCCTGGATGGTGCGGGTAACGCCTGCGTGACTGGATATTTTGGAGGCACTGCCACCTTCGGCAACGATAGCCTGACGGCAAGTGGAACCAGTGATATCTTTATCGCCAGGCTTGGCATTCACCCGGGTGCCGGAATCCCCATAGCCCCGGGAAACCTGAGCATCATTATAAGCGGCCAGAATGTAGAGCTGGATTGGGGTGATGTTACATTTGATCAGGCTGGCAATCAGGTGAGCGTGGATCACTATCTGGTCTATTATTGCGCCACCGGTCCAGAAGGCCCCTTCACGGTCTTTGGAGAGGATGGTTCGATCACACAATCGCAGTGGACACATAGCGGCGCAGCCTCGCTATCGCCAGGCTTTTACTATGTAACGGCGGTGGTCGCAGACTGATGCTATAACGGCGTTGTCCGCAAATCGCCCTTTCCGCATGAAGTTCAGAGAGCCCGGCCCTGGTAGAGATTTGAAGCCAGGCAGGGCTCTTTGTTATCCTTGCTGGTTGTAAGTTTGAGGTAACAAGCTGGCAATAATTGAAATAGAATGCGGATGACAGGATCAACAGGATCAACAGGATATTTGAAGGTGGAAAGGTGGTTCACGCAGATTGGCGCAGATAAAAAGCGCAGATATTTGAATGTGGAATGGTGAAAAGAAAGCCACGAAACAAGCGTCACCAAACTACATACCGTGTCATCCCGGGCAGCGACCCGGGATCCAGTCTTTTAGGAACAAAGCACACCAAGACTCCAAAGCGCGCCAGGCGGAAATTATTACTTGACAGCCGCTTTATGTGCAAATATAAGTATTTCAAATGGTCCGCAATCCAAAAGGAGGATCCGATTTGAGCAAGAAATGTATTTTGGCAATGGCTTTGTTCTGCTTTCTTGGCGCGTTGGGCGCGGCATCATACCAGGGATTTGCCTGGAACGGGCTTGAGCCGTCGTCGGTCAACATGGCTCTGGGTGGCAGTCCTGTGGGCGTGGTAAACCACTGGCACAAAGACCCCCTTTGCGCTTACGGCAACCCCGCTTTCGCTTCCCTGGGAGAAGGCATCGCGTATTCATGCACGAGCTATCTGTATATGCACAAAAGCAATATACTGAAAACGGAAAACCTGGAATACCGGGCTGCTTTACTCGGGGTGTCGTATCACGGTTTCGCGCTGCTGCTTCCAGCTTTGGGAAACAGCAACAGCGCCGGAGTCGAGTTGGGAGAGTTTGCCGTCTCGGACAGCACTGGCGGGCTTGTGGATAACTTTTCCCTGAACGAAGATTCCTCGACCCTCGGTTTATCGGTGAACCTGCCCGCGGCACTGGCCTTGATGGCACCCGGCGTGTTTCCAAAATACGTCAGGCATCTGGCTCTGGGCGCAAATTGGGTGAGTAACGCGAGCGATTCACGTCCCGATCCTGATAATGAGGGGGTTCTCTTTAGCTTGAAGAAAGCGGAAAGCGTCAATCTGGGACTGTCTGCCTGTCTGGGCAGCACGCTCCAATCGGGTTTTGATTTGGAATACTCCTTCGGAGCGGCGTATATCAATGCTTTCGACGGCAAGGCGGAATACTCGGGGCAAGCATCCGGAGATCCAATTTACAAGCGTCTGAGCGTTGGCGGAGCTATTTCGCTAAGCGCGGAAAATCCTCACTACTCCCAAGGGCACGGCCTTGCCTCGGCAGTCCGCAACTTGTGCAGTGGCAGAGTGTTGTTAGGCGCGGCGGAGGAGTTCAGCGATGACGCGCCGCTTCTGGGATTCGGCTGCGAAGCCGGGGTCTTCGACACCATCTTCCTGCGCGCGGGATACCACCATGACAAGGCTGGAAACATTAGCGGCCAAACCTACGGCTGGGGCGTCAATATCCACTATCGCGACCTCTTTTCGGCGCGCCTGAATCACGCACTTTTTCCCAGGGGCAGGCTGAGGAGCCAAAAAAGCGCCTACGATTATGGCGTTTCGGCAAACATCCTGGGCTTGTATCAACTGCTAAGCAAATGACGCGTATCCGCAATTGAAGGAATTATGAACAAGATAATGCTATATACATCGGCAGCCATCCTGATCCTAAGCTGCCTGTCGCTCATGAGCTGCGAACCTGCCACCAAACCGGACTCCCCCACTGCCTCGGAATGCTGGCTGGAAAAGGTGGAACCCAATCCCATGCCCGAGGGAGGCAGTTGCGAGATAGTTTGCGGGGTCAAAGACGGCCTGCAAGCAAGATTGAGCATATTGAATTCCGTGGGGCAGGAACTGAGAGACTGGAACCTAACAGCCGGAACCAGTATCATAAACTGGGACGGAAAGGACAGGCACGGCAACATCTGCGCGAGCGGTGTGTACTACTGCCTGATAAGCACCGGGAGCAATAGCATCTCTCTCAAGATGTTGGTTGCGCGGGCAAAGTAAACACCGGAACCGATAGCGGGAGGCAAAGGGGTGCTTCCTGCGCAGGGATGCCTGAGCCTCTCAAGGCATCAGCAGGTTGCACGTACTATACGAATTGAAAAAGTGGGAAAGTGTAAACAAGCAGCCCACTGATTGAGAGTGAGTTAAGGGCTTCAATCCTTGATGAATCGGCACGGGCATACATGATCAGGTAAACTCCGATATCCTCTATGGTTTCCAGCTTCCGGAAGGCTGGGGAAGTTAGCATGGTCTCAGAGACAAAGCAGGACAATCCTCCGCCCAGGTATCGGCGTTGGCTAAATCTCTGATCGCTTTCTTGCTTCATTTCCTGCTACCCGTCATGGATTTAAGCTCATCTGTAATACCGTTAAGCAGGTCACTGGCGCTCTTTACCACCTTGGCAATCCCTTCCTCTGTCTCAGGAACAGAGAAAAATGTCAATTCCACGTATTCTGTCCTGCTTGGGTCGTATTTTATTGTGATCGCTGTGGCTTCAGAGTCCAACAGGTAACACGTGATGCAGATGTCCTCATGTATAGCCCTGATGGTTGTGTTGATTTTCGATGTGGCATCATGATGCACCTTGACTTCACCAGGGAGCAGGGCGGGGAACATTCTGAACAGAATGTTCACGAGATTAGTCGTTCTGTCCATCGCTACTCCAGTCAAGGTCGGTTACTTTGTATGATTTGGTTGGGGTATCAAAGTGTTTCATTGTTCCTCCTATCGTATCCAGACAACGAAAATCTCGTCACCAATTTTCTTGAGCCCAATAAGGTGGGCTTTCCGCTGGTATCTGGGACTACGGCATAGCCTTTCTCGCCAAAGGTTTTCAAGAACCTTACGGCGTTACTTCTCAGCTTGCCTGCTCGGGCGGTGCAGCGTCTGTCCATTTTGTAGAACTCAATGACCTGGTTTATGGTCATGGCGGTCAGCTTCAGGCACTCAGCCGCAAGCTTTTTGCACATCTCAGTGTGCAGGGACAGTGGCATGGGATTGTATGTAGTAGCCATGTTATTCTCCTCCCCAATATGGTTTAAGCTCAGGGTCGTTCAGGACGCCCTGCATAAACACAGGTTCTACCTCGCCATCGTAGCGATATAGGCAATCAGAAACAACAAGGCTGCCCCGCTTTTCCGCCTTCCGGCAGTATTCCTTTGCCTCATCATCGGTGTTTCAATCCTTGGTTTGGTGGATAAGGGGTTTTAAGAATAGCGGCACTTATTGAGCCAGATGCCCTCGCGGTGTTTCAATCCTTGGTTTGGTGGATAAGGGGTTTTAAGCCAGCTCTTTCACGTTGTAGCTAACGTCCGCCGCATGTTTCAATCCTTGGTTTGGTGGATAAGGGGTTTTAAGAATATGGCGCGCCATGGTCCCATCCATCACCGCTGTGTTTCAATCCTTGGTTTGGTGGATAAGGGGTTTTAAGATCATCGAGATCATCGCCTCTGTGGAGCAAAATAAGTTTCAATCCTTGGTTTGGTGGATAAGGGGTTTTAAGCTGCGCTACGATGCGGATTTTATCAATGAAGATTTCGTTTCAATCCTTGGTTTGGTGGATAAGGGGTTTTAAGGGTGCATTATGGAAATACAGGCAAAAGTCCCCAGTATGTTTCAATCCTTGGTTTGGTGGATAAGGGGTTTTAAGTCTGAGGAAGTGTAAGGGAAGTGAGCCATACTTTTTGTTTCAATCCTTGGTTTGGTGGATAAGGGGTTTTAAGTAGAAGAAGGTCTGCCCAAGATGAACATCGAAATGAAGTTTCAATCCTTGGTTTGGTGGATAAGGGGTTTTAAGTGCATCACGTTTCGCTTGGCTTAAAATGCCACTAAGGTTTCAATCCTTGGTTTGGTGGATAAGGGGTTTTAAGAGATTGTGTCCATTGCAACTGGTAAAACAGACGTAGGTTTCAATCCTTGGTTTGGTGGATAAGGGGTTTTAAGAGTGCGAAGCTTCGCTCAACGGTAGGTGAAGAGTTGTTTCAATCCTTGGTTTGGTGGATAAGGGGTTTTAAGCGGCGCTACCGAAAGCACAGTCAGCAAAAAGATCATGTTTCAATCCTTGGTTTGGTGGATAAGGGGTTTTAAGAACCTTCATCATCGACACCTGTGCCTTTGACAGCAAGTTTCAATCCTTGGTTTGGTGGATAAGGGGTTTTAAGCTTGACGACCCCATTGAGGAAAGCGATTGCAGGACAGAGTTTCAATCCTTGGTTTGGTGGATAAGGGGTTTTAAGAGAACCTCTTTATGGCTGTTGCTAATTGGGTGAAGACGTTTCAATCCTTGGTTTGGTGGATAAGGGGTTTTAAGGCCAAGGTGCGCGGCATAAGCTTCGCTCCCGCCGTGTTTCAATCCTTGGTTTGGTGGATAAGGGGTTTTAAGTTCACTGTGGCGGTGCTTCCAGCGCCGGAGTATGCGTGTTTCAATCCTTGGTTTGGTGGATAAGGGGTTTTAAGAGCGCGCTCAGGTGTGTGAAGAGCTGCAGGGTTTGATGTTTCAATCCTTGGTTTGGTGGATAAGGGGTTTTAAGTAACTATGCGCAGGCCAGAGTCGGGTACCTTGGTAGCGTTTCAATCCTTGGTTTGGTGGATAAGGGGTTTTAAGCTTCCGGATTTTGATGAGAGGCAGAGATGATGCTTAGGTTTCAATCCTTGGTTTGGTGGATAAGGGGTTTTAAG